>JAFAIO010000453.1 GCA_019236675.1 Verrucomicrobiota bacterium | reverse complement strand
CGAACATTCTTCCGGGTACGCTTGACGTCGGTGCAGTCGACGGACCTGGTGTCGGTGAACAACAGCGCGGTTATCTTTGGGATGTAGTGACCCGAGCGGGCTTAACGTTCCGCAATTACGGCTATCACTGCGACCAAGCGGAGTACTTTGCGCCTCAGCCGACTCCGCTTTTGCTAAATCCGCGAGCGGCCCACGTCCGGGTGGCTTTCCCTTCTAGAACAACTTTGATGACAACTACGGATCCTTACTTCCGCAGCTTCGACAACAATTTCCCCGATTTTTATCGTGAGAAGGAATGGGAATTTGAGTTCGACAAATACGTTAAGCATAACAACCTGCCGGCTGTTTCCATGGTTCGCTTAATGCACGATCATATGGGCAGCTTTGGAACCGCGATCAAAGGGGTTAATACTCCTGAAATTCAACAGGCTGACAACGACTACGCGGTCGCGAAGTTGATCGAAAAGGTTTCTAAGAGTCCGTACGCGTCCAGCACGCTGATTTGCATCCTCGAAGATGACTCACAGGACGGCGCGGATCACGTTGACTCACATCGCTCAACCGGCTATCTCGCGGGTGCGTACGTAAAACATGGAGCCCTTATCTCCACTGCATATACCACGCAGAATATGTTGGCCACAATCGAAGCAGTTCTCGGGCTCGACCACGAGGACGTTTTGACCGCTTCCCAGAGACCGATGCTGGATTGTTTCGACGTCAATCAGACCACGTGGAGCTTTACAGCGGTTCCGTCATCCTACCTGTACAACAGCCAGTTACCGTTGCCGCCACGCGGTGCGAAAGCTGGTCCGGTTCCCAAGCCGACTCACGACGCTAAGTATTGGGCACAGGTCACCAAGGGATTTGACTTCACCCGGGAAGACAACCTGAAGGATCCCAATAGATTCAACCAGATCATTTGGGAAGGTCTGCATGGCAAGAATGTTCCTTATCCGGTGGTTCGAAGTGGGCTCGACCTGCGCCAGAACCGGAGCGAGCTCCTGAAGAAAGCTGGTATTGTCCCGGACCAAGCCTCCAACAACTAAACTTTGGATAACAGTTTCAGTTCGCATAAAAAAATTGGATGCAGGGCGGCTTCGGCCGCCCTGCAATTTTTTTGGTGGGACACTGTGGGGACTACTGGCTGAAGACCCCAGGCGGCACTCGATGGTTCGGTCGTAATCGTCCTCGTCGTCGTCCTCGTCCTCGATTAGTTGGTGGATTCTAGGAGGTGCGTTTCAATGTTCTATCGGGTCGAGCCAGGTGAATATGTGAACCTTGGGCCAGGCGGTTCGACGACGACGAGGACGATTTCGAAGGACCGCGGCCAACATCTATTAACTTCCTGAATTTCAGCTCGCAGTTGCAACGCCAGACGAGCCTACGCTCGTCAACAGAAACTTTTGTTGTATTTTTATCATTCCCCACCCACTATATGTTGTGGTCTCACGTGACCGATTTATATGCGGTGTCCGAAGTGCGGCAATCTTGAAGACAAGGTAATCGACTCTCGCTCCGCGAAATCCGGAGCTGCAATTCGTCGGCGTCGGGAATGTCTGGCCTGCCAACATCGGTTCACCACTTACGAAGAAATAGAGAGAAGAGATTTGCGGGTTATAAAACGAGATGGCCGCCACGAACCCTTTGACCGGCAGAAGCTGCTAAGTGGAATGATCAAAGCCTGCGAGAAGCGACCGGTCACCTATGATGCCCTCGAACGCGCAGCTGAAGAGGTCATTCACGAGCTAGAACAAAATTTCGATCACGAGGTGCCAAGCAAAGAGATTGGAGTTCGCGTTATGGAACGGCTGCATTCGTTGGACGAAGTTGCCTATATCCGTTACGCCTCGGTGTATCGTCAATTTCAAGACATCGGCGAATTCATTAACGAGATCGAATCACTCGGCAAAAAATCAAAACGCAACGCTCAGCAACCTGAGCTTTTCATACCGTGATCGCGCTCCTAGACTCAATACCCGTACTTCGGCTGGACGACGGATCAATCGACATAATCCGCCGTGATTGGTTGTGTGGATGTTTAGGCCGAGCGGCTGCAAAGGCCGGCTACACACAATGGTGGCTTGCGGAACATGTTACAGAAAGCATTCTCTGTTTTCTACGCGGTTGCTACGATCAGCCGGCGATCACGATTGCTGAATTGAACGAGGTTACCCGCTCCGCATTGCAAGCGATCGGCCATGGGGAGATCGCACTAAAGTATGAGACCCTCGAGCCCCCATGCGTGATCTCGCTGTCCGATCTGGCGGCAGAGGCCGGTCCTGGCTACGAGTTGGCGTTCTTCCAACTTTTAAAAGAAAGAATGCAACCAATCCTTTTGCGACGGGCACCAAACATTAATGTGTTAGGGATGCAAAACTGCGTCCGTTTTCTGCAATCGGTAAAGACTTGGAGTCGCGGCTGTTCCGAGTTGCGAACAGAAATAGTAGATTTTCTTCGCGCGCAGCTTGAAAAGGATAAATCCGAGGTCCTGTTAACGATCAGATGACCTTATTCGAAAAAATCGTTGCCCGAGAAATCCCGGCGAAACTGGTCTTCGAAGACGAAGAGATTTTGGCGTTCCACGACATCAATCCGCAAGCGCCGGTACATGTATTGGTTATTCCCAAGCGAGTAATCCCACGAATCGCAGAAGCGAAATCGGACGATGATTCACTGCTTGGACGCCTTTTATTGACCGCGAAGCAAATTGCATCAGACCTCGGCCTCAGTGAAACCGGGTTCAGGTTGGTGATCAACAGCGGTCGTAACGGTGGAGAAACGGTACCGCACCTCCACGTTCATTTGCTGGGCGGCCGACCGATGCACTGGCCGCCGGGGTAATAAGCGTTTGGCGTTTTGCGTTTGGGGTTCGGCGTGTGTACTTGATGGCGTCTCATATGTCGCATGAGTCCCATCCGTTCGCAGGGTCTGTAATGAAAAAAGTCTAACCGCAGCGCCGAACGCCAAACGCCGAACGCGGAACTACCTGAGCGTCGACTCCATCCAAAACCAAATAGGACGATAGATTCGAGGAAAAACCTGCCAAGCGACCAAAAGTCCGAGCATCGCGAGACCGCCGCGGGCAACCCTTTGGTAAGCTAGGGCAGCGCTTCCACGGAGCACTAACAACGGCAAGGCACTGCCATCCAAGGGAGGTACTGGAAGCAAATTGAAGACCCCTAGGAGGAGATTCAAGGAAAACCCTAGGCTCAGTAGTACTGCTGCCAAATGCGGTAGGCCTGATTGTACCGCGACCACCGTTTCCGAAAAGAGTCCCGTATCACCTGGGACGAAAATGCCGGCGGACAATCCAAACTTGAGTCCACACCAACATAGTAACGAAGTAACAAAGTTCGCGGCCGGTCCAGCCAATGCCATCACCGCCGCCCGGCGCGGATATTGCGCGGCCCAGGCTGCATTGTAAGGGGCGCTAGCCCAACCGATCATCCAGCCCGAAGCTAGGTACGAAATAATTGGCAGGAGTAGCATGCCAAATGGCTCTCGGCGGATGTGCGGAATAGGATCAAGGGTGACCTGTCCACCCAAATACGCAGTTGGATCGCCGAGTAGTTTTGCGGTGTAGGCATGAGACGCTTCGTGTGCACTCATCGAGAGCAAGAACACGACAAGCCAACAACCGAAATCGAAAAACGAGAAAGAAGACATGGTCGAAAAAGTAACCAGTAATCAGTAGGTCGGTAATCAATGATTCCGCAATATCATTCCGGTTCTAGGCCCGGTACCATGCCGATCGCCGCTGATCCGATTAGCTCGTCCAGCTGTTACTGATTTACCGTGGTTCCTAGCCCTGGTTCGGAGGACCCAGGAGAGGACCTGATGGGCCCGGATCGGTGAGAGATTCCGTTTTTGATTTCTTGAATTTGCGAAAGAACCGAACAAAGAACCCTCCAACCGCGATCGCAGCAAGAATGATAAACTTCTTGCCCGCCAATATCAGCGCGATCAAACCCTTAAACAGCCCGGCTTTAGCGGCGACACCGCCTAGAACGAGAGCAGCCAAACCGTAGGCCGCAACCTTATCGTTACCTTGCTGGTAATCTGCGTATCGACTACCGGGCAGAAAGTTGACCATCGAAATGATTTCCGGCATCCGCTCTTGGATTTCCGTCAGTTGGCTCATCGATGCGACCGCGTTGACCGCAAGCACCCCCTTCCTGCCCAACACCCGTACGTCGTAGTTAAGTGTGTGGACAGACCCGCCGCCGAAGTCGAACTCCTTAGCCCAGTAAAGCTTGTGCGACTGTTGATCGTATCGAGGAGACGCTGCCCAGCCCACGAGCTCTACTTTAGAAAAATTTTGTTTAACCCGAGTTTGGTTCTCGCGTTCGACCGCCTCCTGCATCTGCTTCAGCAGATCGTCGTAATTGATTTTTGCTGCGTCGTCGTCCTTGACGTAGCCATCCTCTTTGTAAGTAAGAACGACGGCCCAGCCACCCGGCTGAGCCGGCTCGACGTCGGCGGGAAAGATCATGCCCAAGGTGTCTCTCCGGGAGGGTGGATTCCCCCAGATGTCGACGATAACCTTTCGCGCGTCCTCAGACCCCAGGTACCGGTAACTGGAAGTGAGATTGACCTCGGCCAGGTTGTTACCTAAAACGACCCGGCCAGTAGTCCACTTCAGTTCTGCCTCGATCTTCTCGATCTGCTGTGCCCGGCTTGCCTCTTGAGAGAAGGATGACTGACATACCCACACCAGGCCTAGCCAGACAAAGAACGGTTTCAGTCTCATAAAATCGGATAAACGACGGTCCCGCAAGGTTGAGTGATAGATTGTCTACTAGCCCATCGAGCCTAATCGAGTTGAAGCGTGAAAGTCTATTAATATGTCGAGGCAAAGGCGTGCGACACCTCGTGCGCAGTCATCGAGCCCAAGAAAACTAACAGCCAACAGCAGAAATCGATCAGCGAAAAAGAGGACATTTACTTACGTTGTCTCTCGAGGTGAGGATCCTCCACTTGTTTTTGGCCTAAAAGTCAGATATTAGGGGGCTGCGGCAATGGAGTTTGCCTGCCGAATCTCGGCCAACCGCCCTTCGGGCTGATGACTCCTACCAAATAAATAGGTTTGGCCAGGTGGTTTATCAGATACGCAACCTTGTCGGCGGCGTGTTGCTGAGTCCGAAATAGGTTTCAATGAGAAAGTATAGTCTGGTGGCGATAGGGGGCGGACTAGGATCCGTCTTACGATTTGGCATTACTCAATGGATGGCTCCCCTGTCCGCGTGGCCGTTTGCGGCTGTCCTTTTGATCAATATCAGCGGCTGTTTTCTTATCTCATTCCTGAATTTTCTCTCGGATCCGTCCGGAGAAATTTATCTGGGGCCGAACAGCCGGGTCTTTCTGTTGGTGGGAATCTGTGGGGGGTACACCACCTTTAGCACGTTCAGTTTGATCTCGTTCAATGCGGCCCGTCACGGTGCTTTCTTAGAGCTGTGCTTGAATATCGGATTGTCTCATCTCTTGTGTCTATTGGCGGTCTGGTTAGGAGCAATAGCCGCAGCGCCATTCCCCCGGATGGTGGTGCGCTTAGTTAGGTTGTTGCGAGCGTAGAGGCGTTGATTGTGATGTTGGCAACGGTGCTGGTTTTTATCGGTGGCATGGTAGGAACTGTGTGGCGTTTCTGGTGGTCCGGTCTGATCGCCCGGCGCTTCGGCGAAACGTTCCCTTTCGGAACGTTAGCCGTTAATATCGTGGCTTCAATTTTGCTCGGCTTGGTCTCCGGGTTTCTTGCTCACGTGGCCGATCGGCAATTGGCAACCGCGTTACAACAGCTCTTGGCGGTTGGTATCTGCGGGGGGCTCAGCACATTTTCGTCTTTCAGTTTGCAAACCTGGAACCTCCTATTGGAGAGAAGGTGGCTGGTCGCGATTCTTAATATGTTGGTTTCGACCGCTCTTTGTTACGCAGGTATTGTGCTTGGTTGGCAAATCACCGGATAGCAACATGGAACTTCCCAGAGACGCGGTTTTATTAAGGATTTTTATTGGGGAGAATGACCTGTATCAGGGAGAACCACTGTTCAAGGTGATTGTGATGCGAGCGCGCGAACAGCACTTAGCAGGCGCAACCGTATTCCGAGGGCCCATGGGATTCGGAAAATCCAGCCACCTCGACCACAACGCCATTCTGCGCTTGTCGTTTGATTCGCCGATCGTGATCGAGATGGTCGATACCGAGGAAAAAATTCAGAGCTTTCTACCGACAATTGAATCGATCATAGGCCCTGGCCTTGTTACCCTGGAGCGCGTCAAGGCGATTTTCTTCAAAGGGAAGAACGGTCAGGCCTGATATCGGATAATTTGCGCTCGCTCGGTGGTGATCAATCCAGTGGGCATCATTTTTTTTAGCTCAGGCAAGAAAGCTTCGATTCTTTCGGGTGTGTCCACGATTTCCAAGACCATAGGAAGATCGAAGGAAAGCATCAGGATACTGGCGTTGTGCAGATGATTTGATCGGCCATACCCCATTCGACCACGAAGTAAAGTCGCTCCGGCCATGCCCAGTTCGCGGGCTCGGTGTACAATTGCTTTATAAAGAGGCCGATGCTTGTATTCATCGTCTTCTCCTATGAAAACCCTAAGTAGCAGGCATTCCTGTGGCAAATCCCGGCTCGGGGGAACATTCATTCCCTGTGAAGGATTTCCAGGTTCAGGGATAGTCGACATGCCGAGATCGGTGCTGGGCGTGTGTAGGGGCCGAGTTAGCTTAAGTGGTTCTGCGGACTGCTTCAAGCCAGTGGGTATGCCGGTCGGACGATTTGCGAAATTAAGACGAGCTCGCAGTTTTAGCTTGGCTAACTCAAATTGTGATCATATGCTTACGAAGGCAATGGAGTTTGCCTTCCCTTAGTAGCGTGGGAAAACTGCTCATCGGGCTAATGACTCCTACCAAACCGAGCGATTTGGCTAGGAAGTCGTACTGCTAAACCCAAGACTACTTCTCCAGTAACTGTCGCCGCTGAGCAACCGAAGCAGTTCCGCTCTCTCCGGAACGGAACCAGCGGGACCTTAGCGGTGGCGGAGCCATGCTCATGATTAACCAGCAAAACAGAGTCATGAATACAACTGACGATAATTTAGCTGCCGGCTCCGATCAAAGCCAGAAACTTGAGTCGGTGCCCGTTATTAATAACTCGGCACTAGAATCATTGAGCAAACCCATCGGTACCTTCGGCGGGACTACGGACCGAATAATCCGAGTTCGCAGCGGTGAAGCGATACCTGCGGATACGGGCGACCAGGGAGGCGGTCAGAACTAACAGTTAGCCGTCTGGGCTCCCAAAGTTTCAGGGAGTCCAGGCCACGCTATCGAGGCTTTTTATATGGCCCAAAATGTTTGGTTCATAGCAGCGATTTGGATGGCCATCGCTTTTTCCGCAAGTGTTGTCTCGATCTGGACTGGCGTTTCAGTTGCTTTGATCGAGATTTTGGCTGGTGTAGTAGCTGGGAATTTCTTTCATCTCCAAGCGAATACGGATTGGATCAATTTTCTAGCGTTACTAGGGAGCGGTGTACTCACATTCCTAGCAGGGGCGGAGATCGATCCTCAATCCTTGAGAGCAAACCTGCGGGTGAGTCTCTTAATTGGTATTATCTCCTTTGCTGTTCCTTTTGCCGTAGTCTGGATCTTTTCCCAGTTTGTTTTGGGCTGGTCACAACCCCAAGCAGAGATTGCGGGGACAGCGCTTTCTACCACGTCTGTGGCGGTCGTTTACGCGGTCATGATAGAAGGAGGATTAAGCGAGACGCCATTCGGAAAAATGATCTTAGCCGCCTGTTTTATTACCGATTTCGGAACGGTTTTAGCCCTAGGCTGTCTGTTTGCAAATTTCAATGTTTGGTCAGTCGTATTTGTCGTTGTTCTATCAGTTATACTCTGGTTCATGCCGAGTTGGACCCGGTTTATTATCCGTCGACTCGGCGCCACCAGAGTCAGCGAACCCGAAGTAAAGTTTGTCTTATTTATACTCTTTTTCCTCGGCGGGTTAGCTACGACCGCTCGCAGTGAAGCAGTATTGCCGGCGTATCTCTTAGGACTGATTTTAGCGGCAGTTTTTTTGAGAGACCGGACGCTCGTTCGTCGGATGCGCAGTATCGCGTTCGCCATCTTTACTCCGTTTTATTTCATCAAAGCCGGAATTTACGTTTCGTTACCGGCGCTCTGGTCGGGCGCCGTAATTATCGGTGCACTGTTATTGCTAAAAATGGCAACGAAGATCACCGGAGTATGGCCTCTAGCCCGCCTACATTATATGCGGGCAAAGGAAGCCAGTTATACGACACTCTTAATGGCTACTGGGTTAACTTTTGGGACTATCTCGGCCCTATTTGGACTGCAAAATAAAATTATCGATCAGACTCAATACACAATGCTGGTCAGCACGGTAATTTTAAGCGCTTTTGTCCCAACTTTGCTTGCTCAGAAATTGTTTCAACCCAGCCTCAGAACCATGCACGCTTGGGGGAGGCTTTATCGGCGCAAAGTAAATTCATAGAGCCGACCGCCCCCTTTCACTCTTCCCATGGCTCGACAAACTCTAGCCTGGTCGAGCAGGGACATAATCCATCGACCGTATCACTTAATCACACGGGCTTTTTCCATTGTGATTAACCCGCTAATCATCATCTGCTCGAGGACGGGCAGGAAGGCGTCGATTTTGTCGGCTCGATCCACAATCTCGACGACGACAGGTAAGTCTGAGGAGAGAATCAGCGCGGTGCTTTGGTGAATCCGGCTAGATGCGCCGAACCCGAGGATGCCATGGAGAACTGTGGCCCCTTCCAGACGGAACTCGCGCGCCTTTAGCACAATAGCCTCGAATAACGGAAGACGCTGATAACGGTCGCTATCACCGATAAAAATTCGCAGGAGAACTGAATCTTCCGGAGGCATGGGGCTAGCGGTGGAAGCTTAGGCTTTGGTGGAGACGAGCACAAGGTGGATGAAAGACGCTGGGCGGGAACGGATGGGGCCTACGGAACACATAGGACCTATAAGGATGTCGCTCCTACGGAGCTAGTCGCAATTTTACCGCTGGGTACCTATAAAGATTTCGCTCCTACGGAGCATGCGCAGCTCGCAACGCGTCAGGGCAAACGGCGACCAAGAACAGCAAACCGCAAACGGTGAATCCCAAAAAGGCGACAGGCGCCTTTGAGAAACAATTAGGCGCCTGTCGTGTATAGTTGCCCCACTGATGTCGATCAGGCGAAGCTCCCATTCCCCTTTAACAAGGGTGGATGACCGCCGGCACGCCTCTGACTTCCAATCAAGGCCTGTCATTAGACTCGTGGCCGACCTAGCCTCCTTGGGATATTTATATCGGGTCTGGGGCAATTGCCTTAAATCCCGAGCACCGCAGGGCAAAGTTGGCTTCCGCCGCCATCGCGGAACGGAACGTGTCTACGTTATTAAAGAACTATCCTTCTCGTAAATTCACAGCGAGCTCATCAACCAATCGTTTCTTCAATCGCTGATGAACCTCGTTTACTTCGTCTTGCGTCAGCGTCCGATCAGAGGCGCGATAAGTCAAACTGCAGGCCAGTGATTTTTTATCGGCCGGAATTTTCTGACCGGTAGGATCGATAA
>JAFAIO010000379.1 GCA_019236675.1 Verrucomicrobiota bacterium | reverse complement strand
GTGCGCAGAAGCTAATCGCGAACGGCGCGATTCCTCGCGATGAGTCGATCGCCCTCTGTATCACCGGCTATGGTTTAAAAACCCAAGAAGCAATCGCCGGACATCTGGGCAGCCTTTCTGTGATCAGACCCAATCTACGAGCATTCGAGGCGCTGCTCGAACAACCCGTGCAACCGATTTAACTAGATAATTTTATGTCTGTCCCTGTCCGTATTCCAACCCCGTTGCGTAAGTTAACCCAAAACCAGGAAATTGTTGAGGTCGACGGTCTCACGATCCGGGATGTGATCGAGAACCTGGAGAAAGCTTATCCCGGTCTAAAGGAACGCATCTGCGACGAGGAAAATAATATCCGCCGTTTTGTCAATGTGTTTGTTAACGATGAAGACATCCGCTTCCTGGAAGACGGTGCCACACAGGTCAAGCCGGGAGACGAGGTCAGCATCGTTCCGGCGATTGCCGGAGGCTAAAGGTTTCAGTTTACCGTTTCCAGTTGGCGGTTCGCAGTTTTGAAGCAGTTTTGCGGTTTCGTGGTTAGGTGATGGTTAATGGTT
Organism: Verrucomicrobiota bacterium; assembly: GCA_019236675.1. Taxonomy (GTDB): domain Bacteria; phylum Verrucomicrobiota; class Verrucomicrobiia; order Chthoniobacterales; family JAFAMB01; genus JAFAVN01. The sequence continues at coordinate 8,896 of JAFAIO010000379.1, read as the reverse complement.
TACGGCTTGAGGTCTGGCGGTTAACGGTTTGTTGTTTTGATTAACCTGAGATCGTCCGACCTCGCCGTGCCATTCCATTTTCGCCTTCTGATAACTTGCCTGCTTCAGGCGTTCCTATCAGCCGGCGTGGAGCGCTGCCTCGCTTGCGAGGCCGACTCGGTCGGAAGCGTGGGTCGTTACCTCGCTTGCCAGGTCGTTACCTCCCAACCAAGTCAGCGCTCCTCGGCTTCGCATTATATCAACGCAGACGATGCCGCAGTTCAGGCTCAAGGCGGCGGCATCTCGACGGTTCGCGCAGGAGACCTGCTGTTTGCAGCGGTTTCGATCAATGGCTCCCCGGCTAGCTGGTGGCTAGTCGATACAGGGGCAACGATATCTGAGTTTGATCTGGAAACGGCTAACCGGCTGCACCTCAAGCGATCCACAAAGTATAAACTTACCACTCGTCCGAAGAACCGCGGTGAACGTTTCGCTTTTGTAGAAGCATCCGATTTATGGGTCGGAACCATCCGGTGTGGACCGTTAGTGCTGCTGGCGCATCCGCTAGTGCCTGCCCTGCGCCTGTCTAAAAGCCCGGTAAATTGGTCGGGCTCCTTCGACAAGACCGGTTTACTGGGAATGAATCTCCTGGTCGGGAAACGTGCGTTGATCCTGTGGCGAAAACAGCAGATCTATTTCAATCCTGACGATCATCAGGTAAAATCGAAAGCCGCTTACGAAGCAGAGGGGTACACTGCAGTCCCCTTGACCATCACCCCTAGCCGGCAAGTCCAGATCGATGGCACGTTAGGCGGTAATCACTATCAATTCTGTTTTGATACGGGCACACCTAGAACCACAATCGAACAGTCGGTCGTCGATCAGGGCGGGTTCCCATCGAAGCTCACGAATTCCGTCGTCAGGAGCCCGATGAACGAATTCCCTGACAGCAAGGTTAGTCAGATTGTCGGCACGCGATTTCAACTCGGCGACTATGATCTAAGTAGTCGCAAGATTTTGGCGGCTTCGCTGCGCCTAACAAAATCTGATCGGGGCGACATTTGGGCGGGGTTAATTGGGGCGGATATTCTCTGGGATTATGACGCGGTGATCGACTTTGGGTCTAATACGTTGTATTTGCGCAAGCCAACGAGCCAGTCGACCGGCTAGCTGAGATTGCTCTTGATTGCGTTACCCCCATCTGGCAGAAACAGGCAACATGTTAAGGGTTGCTTGGCTTTGGCTAGTTCTAGCATTCAGCTTCAGGCTATCGAGTGCACTCGCTAACGCGGACGAAGGTTTCACTGTTGTGCAGACTGTTCGGAGCAACCAGCTCCACCTTTTCGCTCCGGTATCGGTTAACAATTCAAAGATTATGTGGTTTTTGGTAGACACCGGAGCTCCAAAATCACTGATCTCGCCAGCGGTGCGGCAATCTTTGGCACTTCCAAGCACCGGTTCCGAGGAAGTCACGTCGCTCGTAGGTAAGCGAACAATTCCCATTGTCTTCATACAAACCGTCAAGTCGATGGATACCGACCTAGGTTCAGGCTATTTCCTCGAAGCACCAATCGCGTTTCCCAAGGAAGGAACCCGACAAGCCCGAGTCGCCTTTGATAAAGAAGGCTTACTGGGAATGAATTTCTTGGTACAACACGGTGCGGTGATTAATTGTCGAACCCAGCAGATCTTTTTCTCCCGCACAGGGCCAAGACTGCCTCTTAAAGGTGAGTACTACGAGCGAATGGGCTTTACGCAAATTCCCATTCGGATAACACCCACGGGTTATGCCGAAGTTGAAGCGACAAGCGCCGGCTCAACTTACAGCTGCATAATCGACACCGGTTCATTCTGGACCACATTCAACCCGAAGATAGCAGAGGAGGAACATATCATGACGTATCGTCGGGGCATGATCTCCTTGCCGTACGCAGGGGAAATAAACGTGCCGTTCCTTATGGGACGGCCGCGTGGTTTCAAAATCGGGGGATTTGATCTGAGCGATCTGACTGTAGGTTTTGCTCCTACACACGCCGCTCACGGGACAGCTCACGAATGGGGTGGATTGCTCGGCGCTGATCTTCTGTTCAAGCGTCACGCGATCATCGACTTAGGTAATCGCACACTTTATCTAATGGCGGATAAGAAGAAGTAGAGTCCCTCAGCCACCCAAATCTACGGCTCGGCGAGCCAACCGGGGCTGTGCGACGTGCATCGCGGCCAAGGTGAGCCTCGCCCCATCAAAATCTGTAATAATCCCATCACAGATCCGTAGGATCCGAATTAAGATCGACATGTTCCGGAGTCGGCAACTCGACTGGGGGAGCTGCGCTTTGGCGATCGAGCGGACCAACTGGCTCGGCTCGGCGAACCTGCGTTTCGCCCGGATTAACCGGCAAGGCCTTAGGAGCGGGCGTCCAAGACGGTTTTGGCTGGGCTGCCGCACTGGTGTCTTTCTTTGGCTTTACTGATTGGTAAGGATCGTCGCCCAATACCGTTTCTCCATGCATCGCTACCGGTGGAAATCGAGTCGGTTCGACCGCGTTTGTCGCGCGAGGAATATCCTGATTCCTAAGCGTTTTGACAAACGAGCGGCCATCGTCTCCATGAAGCCAGCAATGTTCCTTCGGCATCTGCTTAGAAGTCGTAAACTCCATAAACGTTCCCTTCCGCTGCGGTAAATCGGGGTCGTTCGATACCGTCGAGAGCAACGAACATTTCGGAGAGGCAGGCAAACCGGTGTTAAGACACACTTCGACTTTTTTGAGGTCAAACGGCCGGCCAAGTTCGTGAGGAGGAAATCGGTCCAAGGAAGCATTCATCATTGCAACCCACACAGGCAACGCGATGTCCTTTGAAAATGCGCCCCGATAGATTGTGTGGGGGCGATCGAACCCGGTCCAAACCCCACAGGTGACTTCGCTATCGTAACCGACAAACCAATCGTCGGTGAAGTTGTAGGCGGTTCCGGTCTTTCCGGCGGCTGAGGCATTCCTCAGCCCGTACTCCGTCCGTGCTTGAGCCCCGGTCCCAGCGGTCAAGGCATCGGTCATGAAGGAATGAAGCTCGTACGATATTTGTGGATCGATAATCTTGCGTTCCTCGGGTTCGGCTTTAAAGACGGTTTTGCCGTCCGGAGTTTCGATACGCGTAACCAAAATCAGACTATCAGGCCGCGAACCTGCGTTTGGAAAGATAGTGTAGGCGGTGACCAGATCGCCGAGGGCCACCTCACTACTGCCAAGAAATGTTGCGGGGAACGGTCTCAGTTCGTCCTCGATCCCAGCCGCTTTAGCTAGCTTTATAACGGAGTCCAGGCCGGCCTGGATCCCGACTCGGACACTGGCAGCGTTCTTTGATAGCGCGAACGCTTTCCGAAGCGGGATCGCTCCCTCGTACCGGTTGTCCGATCGTTCTACCCCCCATTCACCAAGGATGCCGCTGGTTCCTCCGATCATCACCTGACGATTATCCATGGGCGCATCCTCGACTAACGATCCCGGAAATACCCCCTTGGCCAGCGCAGCCGCGTAAACAAATGGAAGGAAAGCGGTTCCTGCGGGGCGTTTGGATTGAAACGCTCGATTGTATTCGCTTTGCGAATAGTCACGGCCGCCAACGAGAGCCAGGATTCCGCCGGTCCGATTGTCGACCGCAAGAACTGCTCCATTCAAATAGTCAGGATTTGGCGGCACGCCCTCTTTGTGGGTCGCTTTCCATTCCCTCAATCCTTCGCTGAACTGGTCGTAGGTCTGGTGCTGGTAACCGTTGGTTCGCTCGATCTGTAACAGTTCGTGTTGCAACGCTTCTTCGCCTGTTCGCTGCAGAACTGGATCGATCGTCGTGTAGATCTTGTAGCCTTCGCTCGCGAGGGATTCATAATCGAGTTCCGACTGCGCCTCCTGGAGAATTTCGTCGATCACATACGACTGGTACACGACGTTCGTCTTTGGCCGCACTTCCAACGGGCGCGCCATCTCTTCATCCGCTTGTTCCTGGGTGATCTTGTGATTCTCCACCATCCGGCCGAGCACGAAGTTGCGTTCTTCGGTCGCGGCCGTCAGGTTTTTCCAAGGCGAAAGATTGTTGGGACTCTTGAGCAGACTCGCCAAGGTTGCGGCTTCACCGATCGACAGCTCCATAGCCGATTTCCCGAAATAACCGCGCGAAGCCGCTTCAGCTCCGTAAAGACCGCCGCCGAAGTAAACCCGGTTCAGGTACAGCTCCATGATCTTGTCTTTGGACAACGCTTTGTCGATCCGCATGGCCAGAAAGACTTCCAGGATCTTGCGGTCGTAGGTTCGGTCACGCAGATCAAACGTATTACGGGCAAGCTGTTGAGTCAGGGTAGAGGCTCCCTGACGGATTCTACCGGCGGCTGTGTTTTTGAACGCAGCGCGAATGATTCCCCAGAAATCGATTCCCCGATGTTCATAAAACCGGTTGTCCTCGGCCGAAATCAATGCCGCTACCAAATAAGGGGAGATCTGGCTCAGGCTGACTTGCTCTCGGTTACGGATAAAAATCTTACCGTAAACCTGGCCGTACCGATCGTAGATAACGCTCGCCGATTCGAGGTCTTCAAGCTTAGCGAGGTTGAATTCCTCCGCTTTCTTTTCGTAGCGGACGATCACCCAAAAATACACAAATCCGGCCGCCCCCGCCACACACACCAGCAGCCCAACAAGGGAAAGAAACCAAATTCGCCGATAAAAAGGCTTATGGATAACCGGTTGGGAAGTGTCGGGCATGAGCATCTGGAGCCTCACAGCTTTCACCAGCATTGCGGTCATTCAAACAAAAAAACGCCAGACTTCGCCCCGTCGTCTAGACTCCGGGAGGCTGCGTCTGGCAGGCCAGACCGCCGGGAACGCCGGCAACGGGTCGTCGGCGCCGATTCGGTCGGAATCGTGGAACGCTACCTCGCTTGCGAGGACGATTGGGTCGGAACAGTAGTCCGCTGCCTTGTTTGCGAGGCCTACCGAATCACCGTCCACCTCTTTTCCTACTGGGTACCAAAAAATGGCACCTTTAGGAAAACCGGGGGTCGGACACAGGGTGGCGAGTTCGTGGGTTGTCGGCCTCGCAAGCGAGGCAGCGCTCCACAGTTCCCCACGCTGGTGCCCGGCGCCGGTATGCGGTACTTGAGAAGCGTGTCCGCCAGCAACACCGAGCTCCAAAAGATTATTCGCGACGAGATCGTCAAGCTCGGCCGGATTTCCTGCGAACGGTTCATCGAGCTGGCGCTTTACCATCCTCGCCTGGGTTACTATTCGCAGGACCGGCTTAGAATTGGCCGCCGAGGCGATTTCATCACCAACGTTAGTGTAGGAAAGCTTTTTGGAGAGATCCTGGCGGATCAGATCGGCGAGCTCTGGGAAATCCTCGGCCGCCCTCCTGATTTCACCATTGTAGAAGCAGCCGCGGAGACCGGAGATTTGGCGTCAGATTTGCTCGATCGTCTTTCGCAAAGCCGGCCAGCCCCTTGGAAATACGTGATAGTAGAACCTATCGAGGCCAAGCGAGGTCTACAGAAGGCGCGGCTTCACCGAAAATCTGACGAGCATGAGCTCGCCCCTACCGCCTCGATTCGTTGGGTAAAGAGCTTGGGTGAATCGGGTCCGATCACGGGTGTTATTTTAGGTAACGAACTCTTGGATGCGATCCCGCCACGGGTCATAGAATTTTCAGAGAATCGATGGCATGAGGTTTGTGTCGCTCTCGAAGGCGACACTTTTAAATTTGGTTTGGAGCCGATTAAAGATTCGCGGTTAGCAGCGATGATTGAAAAAATTCCGCTGCCTTCGTCGCAGCCTTACCGGACGGAAATCAATCTCGCAGCAATGGACTGGATCCGTGATGCGGCGAAGAGTCTTCGACGCGGATTCGTCCTCTTGATCGACTACGGTTATTCACGAAGCGATTATTACTCGCAGTCCAGAACCCAAGGAACTCTTACCGCCTACCGGAATCAGCAGCGGCAAGAAAACATCTTCGAAGGAATTGGCGAAACCGATATCACCTCTCACGTTGATTTTACTGCGATAGCGGAAGCGGCTCTGGAAGCCGGTTGCCAGCTACTCGGTTTCACCGACCAACATCACTTCATGGTCGGAGCCGGGGAAAGTAGAATGCGATCTTTAGAAAGCAGCGACCGAGGCAAGGACAGAGATAAGTTCCTGCGAGCGTACAAGATGCTCATGCATCCGGAGATGATGGGGCTTGCGTTTAAATATTTGCTCGTGGGCAAAGATGTACCGACAACGGAGAAACTAAGCGGGTTCAGGTATTCCAGCGACCCGGAGAAAGTGTTGGGCTTATAAATTGACCGAGTGGAGTAGCCGACTACGTGGTTTTTGTCTTGCCATCGCGTACACCGCAATTGTTATAAGCACTCACATGTCAGGTCGGCGGTTTCTAGTGTTACCGTGGTTCAGCTTTCTGGTGCTGGCGACAAATCTCGCCAACGCGCAACAGAATTATGGCCAAGTCCAAGGAAGGCTGGCAGAGGGGTTCAAGGAAGTAGCGATTACAGGGAGGATCGGCCTCCAAAGGGTCCAGAACGGAGCTCTCAACATTACGATGCCCGTTTCGGTCAGCGGATCTAAGTCTACATGGTGGATTGTAGATACCGGTGCGCCCATGTGCATGATAGATCCACCCTTCGCCGCGAAGTTAGGTCTCCAAACAGTTGGTCAAGTCCATGGAGACGGAGGAAGCTTCCCTGTTACAAAAGTCAATGACATTCAAATTGGAAACTTCCGCTGCGACGGAATCCCATGCGTCGTCCGATCAATCGGAGATCTAAAAACCCTGGGCTTAAGAAACGAGAATGGATCGTTTGAGAAAACGGGACTACTGGGCGTCAACTTGCTAGCCAAATACGGCGCGCTCATTAATTGCCGTACCGAAATGATTTTCTTCTCCCCGACTGGGAACCTCGGGTTGTCCCGACAAAAATACGAGGCGATGGGGTTCACCTATGTGCCACTGAACCTTACTTCAGGGAACCGGCTAGAAGTGACCGGAAACCTCGGAGGCAAAGAATTCAGCTTTTTCCTGGATACAGGAGCTTTTTCCACAAGCTTGACCAACGGTATTCGCGAAGAAGTAAAGGTTCCTTTTGTCGAGACGAGAAGCAAAGCCGTTGGCGTGTTCCACGACCTCGGGAATAACGCGCAGATCAGTTACGCGGAGCCAAGCGATTTCAAGTTGGGTGCATATGACGCTAGTGGAGCACGGGTCAACTTTACGACCTTAAACACCCAAGAGAGCGCTTCGCACCGATTCGCCGGTTTTATCGGCTTAGACTTTCTGTTCTACCGCTCCGCGATCATCGACATTGGCGGACGGGCGCTTTACTTGAAGCCGTCCTCAATTCCTAAGTGATTTGAACTGGCGCGCACTCCCAGCCAGATTAGCTCCGTCTTATGGGACGCCAGTGGTTACAAGCAAAACGTGAAGTTGCTCACCTGAAGAAGGGGCAAGCGGTCGGGAAGTTGGTCAAAGAAATCATGGTTGCCGCGAAGCTAGGCGGAGCGGAACCAGAGAACAACGCGCGATTAGGAGCTGCGGTCGAAAAGGCTCGCAAAGTGAGCGTGAGCCGCGATGTGATTGAGCGAGCCATCAAGAAGGGCGCAGGGATCGGCGGCGAAAAACTGTCTTTGACCAGCGTCGTCTTCGAGGGCTATGCACCACACAAGGTGCCGGTGATTGTTGAGGTTTTCACCGATAACCAAAACCGGACAGCGCCGGAGATCCGGATGTTATTCAAATCCGGGCAACTTGGGACTCCAGGCAGCAATAAATTTCTCTTTGATCATGTCGGTCTAGTGGAAGCCTATCGGGCCGAACCCGGTGCGGACATCGAAGCGGCAGCGATTGAAGCCGGAGCAAACGAGGTTGAACCGTTGTCGGCGGAAGACAATGACAGTATTCCCGAAGGTAGCACCGGGGCGCGGTTTATAACCGAGAGGTCTGGGACCCATGCCGCGTCACAATGGCTTGGCCAGAATGGCTGGACCGTCGTGACCAGCGAGACCGGTTATCTGGCAAAGAAGAAGGTGGAGTTGGCAGAACAGGAGCGGGTTGAGGTTGGCGAGTTTTTGCAGGCACTCGAGGATCACGATGATGTCCACCGAGTGTGGGCCGCGATTTGAGGGAAAATCTTCGAGGACGAGGACGAGTTCGATTACGAGAACGATTATTGGTGTGCCGGAGAGGGGACTCGAACCCCTAAGGATTGCTCCACCAGATCCTAAGTCCATTATTACACGTAGCAATAAACTTGTTCCCTAGGGAAATTAGTGCTACGTGTACCAATAGGTACTCACCTTTTCATTGTTTATTCCGCACCATTCCGCACCCAAACCTTATGCCGGCTAATCCATCTTTAGAACCTCGCTTCATCCTAAGCCGCGAAACCCAAGGCAAAGCCCCTTGGTGTCTCAATATCCCGCCTCATCTTTCCGAAACCGGACGAGAACAACGTCTTTTTTTCTCCACTAAAAAAGCCGCGGCCCGTGACGTTCTCGCCCTGCAACGGCGCCAAGACAATTTTGGTGTCTCCCTTAACGCGATGACACCGGCCCGAATCGCACTGGCTAGCGAGGCGTTTAATCTCATCGATCCGCTCGGACTCGATTTGTTGGTCGTTGTCCGGGACGGCATCGCCGTCCACCAACAACGAACGGTTTCAATCCCCTTCCTTGAACTTTTCAATCAATATCTCGGCTTGAAAGAGCGAGATCCGGAATACATGAAAGCGCTGTGCTGGGTACGCGACCGTTACCCGCAACTGCACAAAACGCTTGCCTGTGAAATCACGCCGAAAAGCTCGAGGCGTTGCTCGCGCCTTTAAATCCCGGAGCACGCAATCCAATCATGCGTTACTGGCGAGCGGTCTTTAATTTCGGAA
>JAFAIO010000154.1 GCA_019236675.1 Verrucomicrobiota bacterium | reverse complement strand
CCTGCTGCAACAACTGCTTTGCTTTCTCCGCGAACAATGGCCAGTTCGAAGCACCGTCTACAACGACCGGTTCGATCTGTTTCCCGAGTACGCCTCCGCTCTTATTTATTTCGTCGAAAGCGAACAACAACGTGTCGCGGAGTGAGGCTTCACTGATTGCCATCGTGCCCGATAACGAATGCAGGATACCCACTTTAACCTTCCCGCTGCTGAGATCGACTTCATTGGCTTTGATGGGCGCCGCCCATGCCAAGGATAATGTAAGCGCGCCCGCCAGACCGATGCTGGTGATACGAGGGAATTTCATCTTCTTTTAATGCTCTGGTTAGTTGCGTCTTGATCTTCGCGCCGCTGGGGGAGGTTCGAGATGAGCTTGAGCCTGAAAAACGGACAGCGTTGCGTTCGAGACCGTTGGGCATGCGAGCAGGAGTCGTGCCTTTTGGCGTGCGAGGCGCCGCTTCGTCCTCGTCCTCGTGCTTGGAAGGAGTGTGGATGTCGGCAATCAACGACTAGCTGCTTTTTCGATTTCACGATAGAACAGTACCGGCATTCGGGTGAGGCGAATTTTTCGAGGACGAGGACGACGACGAGGCGAGAACGAGATAGGCTGACTGTCGCATTTTTGGCAAGGATACTGCTTATCGACAATTTCGATGCACCGACTGAAGCTTTTTTGCCTCGCGGCGATGCTTCCGACCCTCCTCCTGCATGCGGAAACCGATCCCGACGCGGCAGTTAGACAGTCCATCGCGCGGGCAGTTACCGGCTCCGCGGCCGAACAGGACTCGGTTCTCCAACAGATTGCCGCTTCGGAGGTTGTGACGAAAACCGAACACGATCTCCTCGCATCTTGGAACAACGGCGAGATTTACCTCTACGATGATCCCTCGGGTAAGAGCATCCCCATCGTGCTCGAGCAATCGGATGCTGATAAAACCCGAGCATTCCGTGTAGATACCGGCGAGTTGCTGCAAGATTCAAACGGGGCGCCGGTTATGATTGACCCAACAACCGCAACTGCGGCGGATATAAACGCCGCACTGCGTAAAAAAATACAGCGGACATTGGATCTCTTAAGCCTGGCTGATCCGAGTCCCGATGTTCGCCGGGGGACAGCGTTCAAACTTGGGACTTCACAAAAACCCGAGAACTTGCCGATCCTGGAAGCGCGACTGAAGACGGAGAGAGACACTGGCGTCAAAAATATTCTGCTTCAAGCGACCGCCCTAATCGAGCTGGCGGATTCAGCGCATCCTGACCGGCAGATTGCCGCGGCTAATCAGTTGGGCAAGATGAACTCGATCGGCGGCTTAGACTCCGTTGCCGGTCTGGCTGATAGCAAATCCGCGGCTCCGGAGGTCAAACAGGCAGCTGAGAAAGCGGCCCAATCTATCCGGAGCTATCTCGCGATCGTAAATTTCTTCGGAACGATCTTTCGCGGCTTTAGCCTCGGATCGATCCTCTTAGTCTCGGCCCTAGGGCTGGCGATCACATTCGGCCTAATGGGAGTGATCAATATGGCGCATGGTGAAATGATCGCCGTGGGCGCATACACGACCTACGTCGTCGAAAACGTCTTCCGAGATGGTTTGCCGTTATCTCCTCTGGGCATCTCGATCCAGTTGCCCGGCCTCCATCTCAGCGGATGGCTTTTTCAGACCTATTTCATTTTCGCGATCCCTTTGTCATTTCTGACGGCCGCCCTGGCCGGACTTGCTCTCGAGCGTTTGGTGATCCGGTTTCTTTACCGCCGGGTGTTGGAATCGCTCCTAGCCACATGGGGTGTTTCGCTCATCATGCAACAGTTGTTTCGGCTAGTTTTTGGCGCGAACAACGTGCAGGTAAATTCTCCCTCCTGGCTGCTCGGCAACTTCACGATCAGTGATGTCATCCTGGGATATAACCGGATCTTTGTGATCGTGTTTGCCATCCTCATCGTGGTAGGCACCTGGTTGCTTCTCACTAAGACGCCGCTCGGTCTGTTCATCCGGGCTGTGATCCAAGACCGTGACATGGCTGCTTGCATGGGTGTGCCCACCCAGAAGGTCAATATGCTCACGTTCGCTTTCGGCTCCGGTTTGGCTGGCTTGGCCGGAGCGTTCCTTTCGCAGATCGGAAACGTGGGCCCCAGTCTTGGCCAGAGTTATATCATCGACAGCTTCATGACGGTGGTCGTCGGAGGAGTCGGGAGTATTGCCGGCACGGTGGTTTCGGCGGTCGGGATCGGCTGTTCTGACCAGGTTCTCCAACAGGTGCTTGGCTCACCTGTGCTCGGTAAGATCACGGTTCTGGCCGGGATCATCCTTTTCTTACAATGGAAACCAGGAGGGTTCTTCCCAACCCGAAGCCGGAGCTTGGACAGTTGAAATGACAAATACCAAATGACAGATGACAAATAGCCGATTCGCTTCACAACCCGTTCAAGGCAGATGCCTAATCTGTCATCTATCATCTGTCATTTGTCATTCCAGAGTCGCTCAAAACCCCGGCCGCAATCCGGTTTAGAACTGCCTTCGCTGCTGTATGCACAAGAGCTTTCGTCAGGCCGAAATCTGGGGAATTGCCATCGCCGCGATTGCCATTCTCGGCGTTTTACCCGCGCTTAACGCTTTCGTACCCGAGAGCAGCCCTCTCCATGTCAGCGACTTTACTATCAATCTGTACGGTAAGTATCTGTGTTATGCCGTGCTTGCGATCAGTGTCGATTTGCTTTGGGGTTACACCGGGCTCTTGAGTCTGGGCCAATGTATGTTCTTTGCGCTCGGTGGCTACGCCTTCGGGATGCATCTCATGCTGCTGATCGGAAAGCTCGGTCAGTACCACAGCGATTTGCCTGATTTCATGGTGTTCCTCGGCTACCCTAAATTGCCGCTTCATTGGGAGCCGTTCCGGAGCTTCTGGTTCGCTGTAGCCGCGGTTGTTTTCGTACCGGGCCTGGTAGCCTTGGTATTCGGCTTTCTGGCGTTTCGTTCCCGAATCCGGGGCGTCTACTTTTCCATATTAACCCAGGCGCTGACTTACGCTGCCTGTCTGATGTTTTTTCGGAACGATTTTACTTTTGGCGGTAACAACGGACTAACGGACTTCAAGTTTATTCTTGGCTACGATATTCGGAGCGCCGTGACCCAGCGATGCTTGTTCATCGCCACCGGTGTCCTTTTGATTTTGACCTACCTCTTTTGCCGGTGGCTGACGTTGACCAGATTCGGCAAGATCCAAAGAGCGGTTCGCGATAGCGAGAATCGGGTTTTATTTTCTGGCTACGCCGCGGCCAATTTCAAATTGTTTGTGTTTGTGGTAAGCGCCATTATCGCGGGTTTGGCGGGCGCGCTGTATGTCCCCCAGGTTGGGATCATCAACCCAAGCGAAATGGCGCCTGATAAATCTTTAGAAGCGGTGGTGTGGGTCGCTGTTGGAGGAAGAGGAACTCTGATCGGTCCGGTGGTCGGTGCGATCGCCGTCAACGCATTAAAGAGCTGGGCTACCCGCGCCTATCCTGATCTTTGGCTGATTATTCTCGGGGGGATGTTCGTGATCGTCGTGCTGTTTCTGCCAAAAGGGATTGTTGGCCTGCCGATGCAACTTTGGTCTCTGTTCAAGCGAAGCACCACGCTTTGGAAGAAGGTCCAAGAGCAGCACGCCGGTACCACGGAATTACCGATAAAGGAATCTTCAACTAGACAGGGCGGTTGAAAACTCAATTCGAGCATCGATCCAGCAATGAACAAATCGAGGACGAGGACAGGCTGCCGCGCCGTAGGCTTGGCGAAGGCGGGAGGACGATGAATAAGAGATTCATACTCACCGCTGAAGGGGTGACGAAAAGCTTTGATGGTTTTAAAGCCATCAATGATTTGAATTTTTATCTCGATGAAGGCGAGCTCCGGACGATTATTGGGCCGAACGGCGCCGGCAAGAGCACGTTCCTCGACCTGATCACTGGCCGGACCCGGCCCGATGAGGGACAAATAGAATTCAAGGGGACTCCGGTCATCAAAAAGACCGAGTATCAGATCTATCGAATGGGGATCGGTCGCAAGTTCCAGACTCCAAGCGTTTACTCGGATCACACCGTTTATGAGAACATTCTTTTGGGGCTTAAAGGCAGCCGGGGGGTGTTTGGCGCGATTTTCGGAAGAGTCACTCCAGCTCAGAACGACCAGATCCATCACGTGCTTGAGATTATTAATCTTAAAGATAAAGCACAGGTCAGGGCGGGGACGCTGGCGCATGGCCAAAAGCAATGGCTGGAGATCGGGATGCTGATTGCCCAGGACCCGGAACTGATGTTGGTGGATGAACCCGCGGCCGGTATGACGGACGAGGAGACCGCGCGGACGGGAGAGTTGCTTCTTAGTTTAGCCGGTAAGCACACCATCATCGTGATCGAGCACGACATGACGTTTGTGAGGCAGCTGGCTAACAGGGTTACCGTGCTGCATCAGGGGAGTATTCTGCGCGAAGGATCGCTTGACGAAGTGCAGAACGATGAGCGTGTGATCGAGGTTTACTTGGGAAAAAAGAAACATGACGCAATCCATCCTCAGCATTGAGAAGCTCAGCATCTCAATCGGTGGTTCCCGGATCCTGCGTGAGGTGAGTCTGGATCTTTCGCCGAATCATGTGTTCTGTCTGATGGGACGCAACGGGGTGGGAAAAACCACCACTTTGAAGAGTGTTGTCGGTCTCTATAAACCGAACAGTGGCCGGGTCGTTTTTGAAGGGAACGACATTTCCCGGATGCGGCCTGAGCAGCGGGCTTGGGCTGGGATCGGTTATGTTCCCCAGGGCCGAGGAATTTTTCCGCATCTAACGGTGGCGGAAAATCTTTTCGTTGGCGCCGTGGCTAAAAAGAAGAAAACGAAAGCGGCGTTGGAACGTGTCTTTTCCTTGTTCCCGATTATCAAAGACTTTTTGTCCCGCAAGGGCGGGATGTTATCCGGTGGCCAGCAACAACAGCTTGCGATTGGACGTGCGCTGCTGACGGAGCCGAAGCTCCTGATCCTTGACGAACCGACTGAGGGCATCCAGCCCAACATCATCGACCAGATTGGCGAGGCAATTAAGCTTCTAAGAAAAGAGTCCATTACCATCCTGTTGGTCGAGCAATACTTGGAATTCTGCAAAGAGTTGGCCGACAACTTCGCCATCCTGGACCGGGGCAGCGTCGTGGCCCAAGGCTCTGTCACAGAGCTGACCGACGAAGTCGTCAAGCTGCATCTAACGGTGTGAGGCAGCCAAGGAGCCCAAGGAGCCAGGAGCTAGAATCTAGGAGCTAGGAGTCGAATTCCCCTTTAATCTGCGTAACCTGAGTGATCTGCGGATCTTAACTTCTGCTTCGGAATCTTCGTTAGATAAGAGTGAGCGCGGGGTCGGCCGGGCAGCGATGGCTTTCTTTGGGCTGATGCTCCTCTTGGTTGCCGTGTTTACCGGGCTGAAATTCTTCTTCAGCTTCTATCTGCCGGTCGCTCTGGTCGTGTCGATGTGGATCCCTGGGATTGCCGGACTTCTCGCTGCGCGATATGCGGGAATCAGTCTCTTTGGCACGAAGTCACCGCGGATTCGGTTCCTGGCGTTGGCGGTGATTGCTCCGGTTGGGGTGTGCGGGATTATTCGGGGCGCCCTTTGGTTATCGGGCTTGGCGAATCTGCAGAACGACCTGACAGACATAGGGCTCGGTTCGAGCTTGCAGTTCGTGTTGGGAATTCTCTTTTCAGTTCTCGGCGCGTTAGGAGAAGAGATCGGTTGGCGCGGTTTTTTAGCTCCGCTACTCGCGCGACGGTTCAACTTTACTGCTTTAGTTTGGTGCAGCTGGTTGCCGTGGCTCCTTTTTTATCTCTGGTTGTTTTTCTTGGCTGGGTCGTATTCGCGACCGCCATTATGGCTGCAGGTGCTTACTATCGGTAGTCTGCTGTTCGGCCTCAATGTATTGCTCGTGTGGCTGCGGCTGAGAACAGGCAGTTTATGGCCACCGCTACTCTTCCACGCCGTACATAATTTGTTGGTGTTCAATCCAATCGCACTTGGTTTGGGGCGCGGTCCCTGGCTTACGGGTGAGTTAGGAGTAGGCCTCGCTTGTGGTTATCTCGCGATCTGCATCGGTCCATTCTGGGACGGGAGCAGGGGGAAGGGGTAGGTGATTGGTGATTGGTGGTGGCCTGATCAGAGAACGAGGCGATTGCGTCGTGCTCAATGATGACCGGCATCGTCGGAGCGTCGTTCCGAGACTTGCCGACTTTGTCCAGAAGAGACTTAAGGACTCAGCCCGGGTTGTAACCCCGGGTGGGCATCATAAGCAACGCACCGCCCTGAAAGCATCTCCAACCCCGCGGACGCGGGGTGCAATTCGGAAAAAGGCAGACCGCTGCGATTCGGCGCGCATACCTACCAACCAGCCCTCTCGAGGACGAGGACAGCCTGCCCGACATAGCTTTTGCCTCATTGAATCGCCACCTCTAAACTCTAGCGAAGTCGGGACGACGAGGACGAGAACGATGTGCCTGGTGAGGGAGGCAGACCGCCAATACTCCATCACTCCGCGCGGCCGAAATCGAGGACGAGAACGAAACCCGTCTACCCTACACCTCCACCAACCAATCCACGGTCGACTTAGGGACCGGTTGAAGCTGTAGATGGCGTTCGACGGCGGCCGCGATGAAGGCCAAGTCGTGTCGGGTTAACCACCAACCGATGAACGGAATCACTACGAGGATGCCGAGGGCGACGTTCATGGCCGCAATGGTGGCATACATGTATGAGCCAGCCTGTAGCCCGGCGAAATTGATGTTTACCGGATAATCCAATGCCAAAAACAGGCCGCCCACTTGTGCGATGATAATGATCAGGAGGGCCCACAGGATTTTCATTGGAACCGGAGTGCCACCCTCGAAAATAACTGCACTCCCTTCTTTCAGTGGAGCGACGGATCCGGTGAGAACCGGTTTGAACCAGACCCCGGGCGAACACCAGGCTAGTCCCCACCCAATCCGCTGGCGTTTTTCTGCACGAAACCTTGTGCCTTTAACGTCGGCGAGAATCTCCTTTTCGCCTTCGTAAAGGGAAGGGTTACTTGGATCTATTTTCTTTGCGTCGGTGAATTCGGGCAGTTTCGAGATCAGTTCCGAAGGGGGAAGCGGTGAGCTGAAGAACTTGTACATGGGATTTCGTCTTGCGCGTCTCCTTTTCATGGGCCGAAGCGTGGGGACTGTCAAGGCCAAGCGGTGAGCCGCTAGGACTGAAGCTCCCGCTCGTGTTTGGTGGGGCGAGGCTCCCGAACGAACTTACGATAGGACCGGAGCCGCAGATTGGTTTTGGTCAAATCGTGCTGATATGCCTAAGATCGCGCCGAGCTCGTGGTTGAGTGCATCGCCGACCTCGGATGAGCAGTAGCTCATACCCTACCGATCCCGACCGCTTCGCCGCGCTTGCGCCGGGCCCAGTGACGCCGCAAAGTCGGTGAGTAGCATATGCCAGCTGACATTGCTCTTCCGCGCCTTTTGCGAATTGGAGGCGGGGCCTTTGCCGAGACCCCAAAGTTGCTCACTGACCTCGGACTGAAACGTCCTCTTATCGTCACCGACTCATTCTTATCGAAGCAAGGCTTATCCGATCGCTTGGCCGAGTCTCTCGAGCCGGCGGACGGAGTGCGTATTTTCTCAGGCGCGGTTCCAGATCCAACCAGCGGTTCAGTCGATGCCGGTCTGGCTTTTCTTAAAGAGCAAGATCACGACTGCGTTATTGGGCTGGGTGGCGGGAGTTCGATCGACACGGCGAAAGCCATCGCCGTGCTAGCGGTCCATGGTGGTCCGATGCGGAGGTTTAAAGCCCCGTTCCAGCTAAATGATCCCGGGCTACCCATCATCGCGATCCCGACCACGGCCGGAACCGGGTCTGAGGCTACCCGGTTCACGATCGTTACCGATGATGCTTCGGGGGAAAAAATGCTCTGCATCGGTTACGCCTATCTGCCCAGCGCAGCGATCGTAGACTACGAGTTAACGTTGGAGAAGCCGAAGCGATTAACCGCAGATACCGGGGTCGATTCATTAACACATGCGATCGAAGCATATGTGAGTCGCCGGGCGAATCCTTTTGCGGATAGTTTCAGCCGCGCTGCCATGGAAGCGATCTGGAGATCGTTACCCGGGGCTTACTTTGAGCCCAAGAATCGAGTGGCCCGCGAGAGTATGATGTTAGCCGCGACGCAGGCCGGAATTGCCTTCTCGAATTCTAGTGTTGCTCTGGTGCACGGCATGAGCCGGCCGATCGGTGCGCGGTTTCATGTGCCGCATGGCATGTCGAATGCCATGCTGTTACCGGCGATCACCACATTTTCTCTGCCCGGGAACCTAAGCCGCTATGCCGGCTGCGCGCGCATCATGGGTATAGCCAAGAGCGACGTAAGCGATGAGGCCGCGGCCGCAGTGCTGGTGGAGGCGCTCAGACAGCTGAACTTGCAACTCGAGGTACCGACCCCGGAAAAGCTTGGGATCGATAGGAAGCAGTGGTTTGATGCGATCCCAACGATGGTCGAGCAAGCCATCGCTTCGGGTTCCCCGGCGAACAATCCTCGGGTGCCCACCGCCGAAGAGATCGCTGATCTCTACGTTCAGGTTTATGGGTAAGGGGGATATTTTCAGTACTCGTGTACGAATCGCCAAAGTAATCAGTAATCAGTAGGTCAGTAATCAGTTTTTAGGGCGCGAAAGCTTGTACTGAATACTGACTCACTGACTACTGATTACTCGGGACTGAGCGAGAACGCGGCCGTAGCCAGATTTTATCACAGATAGCGCAGCCACCACCAACCATGCCTCTGCTTATACTGGCCGTACCACCGGCAGACCGGCCATAAGAGCACGACTACCAGCAGGCAAATTGCTGCAACCCAGCCTAGCCCCAGGCCGTAACCTGGAGGATGGCCGGGCAAGGTTTCCGACCAGAAGACCCCGGGCCCCTGATACAACCACTCCGCGTGTCCAAACCGGATGAACGCAAGAAGGACCGCTAAAAGATGAATCAAGACAATGTGAGCGAGATAGAAGAACAACGGAACTCGTCCCAGCACGATCAAAGGCTGCTGAATAAAGTTGGGCAGATAGGAGGCCAGCGCCATGAAACCAAGCATCGGTCCTAAGGTCATCAACAAGAACAGGAACGAAGGCGGGTATTTCTCGGTATTGATAAAGGAAAGAATCGTGAAACCGCTACGAGGCTGGATCGACCATGGGTCTGGATCGAGAAGGTTCGGGATCCTGAGCACGACAAACAGCAGGGTCATACCAATTCCACACCAAAGGAGAGCCTGGCGCAGCCGCGGATTAAACCCTGGCTGTTTTCGAATGAAACCCCCGGCGCCGTAGCCGAATGCCATCACGCCGAACCAGGGTAGGACTGGATACGAAACGTAGAAATGCCAATCGGGAGCGGGCAAAAGTTCGTCCGATCCGAGTATGAGCGTTCCCCACCAAGTTGAGTCTACTCCGGCCGCCAAGAAAGAGTGAGTTGCCATCAACGCGAGGCCTACGATTCCGACTAGGTACGAAGGAAGCCGTAAAGCCAAGATGCCGGCCAAGAGAACCATCGCCCAGCCGGTCCCCCAAAGAATGCCGGCATTCATAAAGCGATAGTCAAAATTAAAGTACCAACCGAGGCAGCGGAGAAAGGTCTGTTCCAAGACCACCAACCAAAGACCGCGCAAAGCCAGCTGAGAAAGCGATAACCCGGCTTGTCTTGATCGGGCCAAGGCGACGCTAATGCCAGCCAGGAATACAAAGGTTGGAGCGCACAAATGGGTTAACCAGCGCGCAAAAAAGAGCGGTACGTTAGTATGACTGACATCTAATGCATCGATGGAATGATCACCAAAGAAATCACGAGTATGGTCGAGGGCCATGAGGATCATTACCAATCCTCTAGTGATATCTATTTCAGAGAGACGATTGGAGGGCATCGATTGCTAAGTGGCGAAGCGGTTCAAAAAAGGGGAGTTAGCCAACATCTGGCGTTGGACTCGGTTACAAAATCAAACAGCGAAGCGGCGTGTAAGTTGCAGTTAACAGCTCGCCGGACCAACAACAAACAAGAGCTGGGCAACCTCGGGTTGCGCCGGCCAGACAGCGAAAGTAAAAAGCCCGGATGCTTCGGCGTCCGGGCTTTTCAACGTTGCTCAGTATTAGTGCACCAAGTCCGTGGCTGGTATAGTGGCGTTGCGATCAAAATGGGTCGACGGCAAGGCGCGACGAAGGAGCATATCTGAATCGATAAGTGACCGAGGAGCAACGCAGCCGCCGACCCATTTTCATCGCAACCCTCCGGGCCGCGCGTCTTTTGGCCGGCTGCTTGTCGCTCATCGGTTAAAGACCACGGAGGGTATTCTCCCTCTTCGCTTCGCGCATCCAGCCAAAATACGCTCCGGCGGCGCTATACCAGTCACGGACTTGGTGCACTAGTGAGTAAGGCTCCGATACAACTTAGGAGATTTGATCGACTATCTCGACATCAACAACGTTGCCGTCGAGCACGGTAACCTGCCGGTATTGGCCGTCATCCATGGCGTAGTAATACACGGTCGCTTCGTCTCCGTCATAGGTCGTATAGTTCGAATAAACCGGGTCTGGATAATAGTAGTCTACTAGGTCCAACGGCATGCCAACGACGATGTTACCCCAGCAAATATCGTCATACCAAGCCCAGCAAAGTCCTGGAGCGAACCCCAGCCCAATCAAATGATTGCAATACCAGTTGGCTCCCCAGAAGTTGCACCGCCACCAGAAACCGCCGTGGTTGAACCAGCAACCATGATCTCGATCGAAGTGATTCGAGAAGAAGGCGCTGTGGCCTGCCCATTGGCGATTAGAAATCTGGTTAAGCCGTTCGTTCATCCGACTTTGCGCGGAAGCGGCGGTCAACGAATGATCGAACGGGGTCTTCGCGCGAAGTGCCTCGGCCCTCGCCGAGCGTCCCGGGTCAGTCAGGCGTGAGGTATTTTTAGCGCCGCCGGTTTTATCGGTCCGGCTCAACGGGTGAGACGTGTTGATCGCTCGATTCACGGTTGCATCATGATGCTGGGTGGTCGAGGTCTCGCGATGAGTAGTCGCTGTCTCGCGGTGGATATTCGCCGTCTCATGATGGCTGTAGACATTAGACGAGCTGTTGTTCCTCGCGTACAGATTTGCGTGGTAGGTGTGCGTGACACTCCTTCCGGAACCGGAATAAGAGGGTCTGGAGCTGGCGTGATAGCTGGGCCCGCTAGGGTGATAGGAAGCCACCGGATGCGGAGCGTTGCCGCGGCCACCGCTCGGATGTCCGCCACCGCTGGGATGACCACCGCCGCCTGCATGCCCGCCGCTGCTTTGATGACTAGCGAGCGCAGAAAGCGGCAAACAACTGACGCTCGCGGCTACGACTATCGCAGCCAGTTTATGTACCCTGCCCACAGAGCTGATCCGCTCTAGAGGCAACGACGTTTTCATAATGCAACCTTTCGAATCCTTAAAAATTCAGCACTCCCGGTATCGGTTTTACCGAAACCGAATTCAATGGTGCCGACAGGATTAGTGACGCGTGGCCGTAGGGAAGGTTAATAACAGCGCGATTACATTTCTGTAACTGACAAGTCAGCGGTGTAAACTGCCGGACATGGGTTTGTTATCGCTTGTATTGCTGGGTAGGTATTCCGCATGATGGGTAGGAGCAACGGGTTCGCTGACGGAAGCCGTATGCTCCGTAGGAGCTCAATCTCTATAGCAAACAAGGTAGAAAACGACGCAGCTCCGTTAGGAGCGACAGAGAGTACCGAACGCGTGCGACATCTAGATATCGCTCCTGACGGAGCTGTCGGTATTTTCTGGGCAGGTTGCTATAAAGATTTAGCTCCTACAGAGCACAATCCCGGACGCTCGGCGTCCGGGATTTGCAAGTAGTGTACCCCCGCTAGGAGATATGATCGACGATTTCGACGTCGACAACATCACCATCGACAACCGTGACCTGCCTGTACTGGCCGTCATCGGTTGCATAGTAGTAGACTGTGGCCGGTTCACCGTCGTAATCGGTGTCTTCAGTAGAGACCGGCGTCGGATAGTAGTAGGTGACGAGTTCGAGCGGCATGCCTACAACGATGTTGCCCCAGCAAATGTCGTCGTACCATGCCCAGCAAAGACCGGCTGGCCACCCCAGAACGATGAGGCGATTACAATACGAGTTGGCGCCCCAGAAGTTGCACCGCCAGTAATAACCACCGTGTTGGAACCAGTATCCTCGGTGTGGGTCAGATCCGCTTGCAAATACGGCGCCGTGCGTTGACCACTGGCGATTGCTAATCTCGGTGAGTCGCCGGCTCATCAATCCCTGCGCAGACGATGTGGTCAGAGAATGATTAAATGCGGTGGCTTTTGTTGCAGCGTTTATTCTAGTCTGCAGGTTCCGGTGACCCGGCGCCCGAGTATTAGTTCGTTGCTGAGTGCTTGCCGTTTGATGATTGCGCGCCTCATGGGTAGTGCTGTTCCGTTGATAAAGACTGGTGCGCGTATTACGGGAGGCGCCTTTCCTCAGCTCAGGTGAGACGTTTCCCGCTTGAGAGCTACTCACGCGGGTATGTTCCGTCTTCGTGGCTACACCAGTATGGACCTCTGTTCGGTGTGACGCGGTCTTGTTGGACGTATTATGGGACGTGCTGCTCTGATGCGAGACCACGTTCTGGTGCGAAACCTCGTTGTGGTGCGAAACCACAAGTTTATTAGCACTCGCGTGGTGCGTGCCTTCGTGAGAGCTGTACCCGCCTTGATGGGAGCTAGTGCTCTTGGGTGCGCTCACAGGATGGGTCTGGTGCACAGCTGGGGTTCTGCTAACACTGCCGCCGTGCGAAGAACCGCCTTGATGCGAACTAGAAGCTTTGTCGCCACCGCCTTTATTATTATGATCATGATCAGGCTGGTCGGCGACTGCAGATAAAAGAGGTAAGCAGCCGATGCTCGCAACCGCGATAAGGACGGTCCACTGTCTAACATTGCCGGTAGAGCGCGCGCGCTCCGTAGGCGATAACGTTTTCATAAAGGACCTTTCGGAATTTAGATTAAGTGATGCGGCTTGCTCAGTGGACCTTAGTCCAAGAGCAGAATGTGCCTTTTATTTAACTGAGGATTTGGACGCGACAGTGTCCGTTTGTATTCAGTGCGGTTTTGGGCGCCGCCATGACAGAGCCACGAAGTGGGTCTTATGATAGTCCCGTAGGCATTGCCTGAGCGCTCTTGAAAACGCGAGGCCGTTGTTGATCGCCTATTCAGTGGAGCGAATGGCAAGCTCCGTAGGAGCAAAATCTTTATAGCTACGGCAATCATCTCACACGGTCAGCTCCGTTAGGTGCGACATAGAAGACCTTTTCCGCGGCTCGCCAACGTTCCTAATTAGGATGTCGCACCGAACGGAGCTGACCGCGCTAGATGGTTGCCGTGGCTATAAAGATTTGACTCCTACGGAGCCGTTCCTCAAGTCCTTGCCAGGGTCAAGCCTGGTGAAGCAACCAGACCCTAGAACTTAAATTTCAAACTCACTGAAACGTGGAACGGCATTTGTTCGAGGATCGCGTCGTTGCCGGTAAACGTCGGATCGATAACGGTAAAGTTATGCTGGTCAGTGAAGTTAAAGAAGTTCACTTGCACCTCCCATCGAGGTTGCCGATAGAAAATCTCGGCATTCCAGGTGAACTGGGCTGGAATTGTGAGAGTGCCGCTTACATTCGCCTTCTGCGGGCCGGTGACTTGTGGTCCTAACCCGATTCCGAACCCGTTAGAAAACTTGTAGATCAAGTATTCGTTGAAGTAGATTTTAGGCGTACCGGGCAGCGAATAGTTTCCTTTGGCGAAGGTTGTAAACGTTGGACTGCCAATACCGGTGCCGTTTTTGCCGTCCACGACATAGTTCGTGGGATAAACGTCAAGGTAATCGCCCGTCTGTTCGTATGGCTGTACCTGGTGATAGTTTGCCAGTAAATAAGTAAAGTTACTTGTGATACTGAGATGTTTATCCGGCTGATAGTCGAGATCGATTTCGACGCCTCTTGATTGGACTTGGGCCTTGCCCCCGGTCGGCGACGTCACCGATTCGTATCGGGTCTGATAAAATCCGTCGATATTGAAGTATAATGCCTGCTTGAGGAGCGTGACCTTATAGCCGCCCTCATACAATTCACTGAGGTTACTTAGGACGCCTGAATTGACAGAATGATTGTGCCCAGACGCGTCGGTATTGGAGGCATAGACAATAAGTCCGCCGAAATTTGCGTCCCCCTGAAACCCATTGGTTCTATCGTAGGCCAGGTAAAAAGCTGAATCTGGGGTTGGCTTCAAGGTCAGGCCGGTAAATACCGAGAAATTAAAAACGCGGGCGGCGCTATCGTCGTCCGGTCCGTAGTAATTGACCAATTGGCTGGCGGGCAGATGAGTCTCGCCTTCAACATAATCGCCGCGTACGCCCACAATCGTACTAAGCCATTTAGTCCAGTTCGTCTGGTGCTGATAGAAGATACCAATATCGTACACGTGGTAGTCACCGGTACCGCCGGCGGTAAAGAATTTGCTGTCGTTGATACCGGCGCTGAAGGGCGTCCCTTTAACTTGATAGCCACCAAAAATGCCACCAGGACCGTATTTTAAGGGATTGTTTCCTAGTGGATACGAGATATTAAACGTGTCGGGATCCGCCAACAGATCGTAAGCGGCATACGGTTCGATGGAAAAATCTGAATAGGTTGTGCCCCATTGCAGGCGGCCGCCTGCGCCCGCGATGTCATGGTTTTCGATATTCCCGCCGAACAGACTGAAATCGTAGTCGAGATGGAGCTCGGTGCGAGTGTCGTAGAGGGAAACGCCAGGTACATACTCGTCATAGCCGTACAGCTCGTACTTTTGGGAAACCAGATGTTCATACATCTGATAGTTTACTATCTTAATCGAGGGGCTGATCGTGAGTGTGGTGATCATCTGCAGGGTTAATTTTGTCCCTCTGGCGCTATCTGATGGCCCATTGAGAGAGTCGAACGCGTAGATAGGTTCAACTCCCGTTGGGGTGATCGTAGTGAAAGGACCGAAATTGGTGCCTCGAACGTATTGTTGATTATCGATCAGGTCTTGAGTCGGATGGTTGAAGCCGTTTACCTCGTTGTCTCGAATCGTGTAGTATTGGCCGAAGAACTGCACTTCGAGAGCCGGATTAGGGATCCAGGTCAGAGCTCCGTAGATATCCTCTTTATCGTCACGAGTATTCCGATAGTAAGTCGTTCCATCGGTACCCTCGTAGCTAAGGCGATAAGCTAACTGGCCTGGAATCAGCGGACCGGTACTATCAACTGTCCATTCGTAATGCCCCCATGATTGCCCGCCGGTAGCATAGTCTCCAATTGTGGTCTCCAAAGTTTCGTGAAAACCGTCGAACTGGGGTTCTTTAGTAATAAAATTTACATACCCACCCAGCCCTCCTCCAGAGGGCCCATAGACGGCAGTTCCAGGGCCCTTTAGAATGTCCATGGACTCCATTTGGTTAAAGCTGGGCACCACACTGTTCCGGTAGAAGATCTCCCGTTGGCCATTCTGAAATAGTTCGGCGTAAATTCCGCGTATGTACGGAATTCCGTCGAGTCCGTATTCGGCCGGGGTATAGGTACCGGAAGAGAACTGTCCGAGGTCCTGAACGGAAAAGATCTGCCGATCCTCTAACTGGGCTCGAGTAATGACGTTAACGGATCGAGGAGTATCGATCACGCTCATATCTTGACCGAACACGGAGTTAATCGGTCTCGCTGTGGGGACTATCTGGTCAGCAGGTGGAACAGCGGTTACCACGACCTGGTTCATTTCCTGACCCGTTTCGTCTGAGGCAGTCGGAGATGTCGCCGGAGTCGGCGAAGCTGACTGGGCGTTAGTTGAAAAAGTCGCCGATAGGTAGGCGAGGACAAACAACGTTGAGAAGAATAGTAGACGCCTGATCATTCCGGAAGCAAAGGTTCGCCGACGGCGGAGCACATCTCGTACCAAGTGGAACGCAGTCATCGCCGAGATTGCCGGGATCGCCGTGAACGTTCCCGGCACCCTGGGTAGCGCACTAAGAGATGAATGAAGCCAATGCTGGGACGTCCAGGATAGTGGACGCTTTTCGCGTGCTTGCGCGAGGTTTGCATCTAATTTCGACCTGTAAGGTGAAAATACGCCAGCAGGCTTATCGCTCAGAAATGCGCATGCAATTGTGAGCGATGCAGGCTATGGCAAAAAGACCCGGCTAAGCCGGAACCTCCTGCTGTTCATGAATACAAAAATTGTTGGACTCAACGTTCTGTTATCAATGTTGATGCTGGCTGGTGCGTCCGGGCAGAGTGCATCGCCGTCGATCAGCCCGAAGCCGGTCCCGTCCAGCAGCCCCAAACCGGATGTTGCTCCAATTCAGTCGCCGGCGGCGGAACCTGTTGTCCGGGTTAGAATAGCTGTTCGCTGCGATGAAGCCGCTATCCGGACTCTGGTCGAAAACTCGCTTCGAAGCGCGTTGGCGAAATCGAAGGGCGTCACGGTGTTATCCGGTCCGGGCAGTGCAAACCTCATCATCGGAGTAAAGTTGGTGCACGTGAACGTCCAAGCTAAGTCGCCGCTTTATGCGATGGAACTAAGCCTTTTCGATATACCCGCACTCTTCAACGCACTCGAGGTCGCAGGGGTAAGTCGTCAGGTGATTACTACACTGTTAGTCGCCAACGAACTGCAGCCCATCCGGGAAGAAAACGTTTTGACTGTAGTCTCTCAGGCCGAAATTCCGGCCAAGATACAAAGTTATGTTCCTGAGATCGAGACCCACGGTATTCAACGGACCCGGCTAGCAATCACTTTGAACCAACAGCGGAAACCGGGCGCGCCGATCGATACCGGATCGGTTCGCGAAGAAGTGCCGTGACGCTTCGCGGGAGCTGGACCAATGGAGGCTTGTTGCCGGGGTTGCTGGTCGGCAGAGCGCCCAGTCACTCATCCCTCTGCAGACTGATAAGTGAATGGCGAGAAGTAGCCATTCTTGTTCGACAGTTCCCACTTCAAACCATAATCATTGAACCGTGCTTGGGTGGACTTCGCTACCACAAACGGGACACCTGGAACCGCAACAAAAGGAGCGCCAGCAACGGTCACATCGCTGCCGTCCTGTCCGGATATCCCTTCTATCTCCGCCGCGGCAATTTCACCGACGCTTATGCTGCGTGTTTTCCCTTCAGCGTGATATTCGATCGGGGCGGTCTTAGCCCCGAGGACTTCTCCGATGAGTGGCCCAAGGCCGGCGAGATGCCCGCCGGCTTGACCAGAAAAGATTTGAGTCAACGCATCTTGCTGACTCTGGTTCGCCTGTTCGTCCACATAGAGAGCAACCTTCCATTTACCCTCCATCATATGGCCGGGTGAATTCAGCGCTAACACGGCATTCAGTCCATCCAATTTGACGTCGCCAAAGCTACCCTGGTCAATGTGCCAGGCGAGCAAGGCATCACAATCGCCGTAGGTAGGTGGGCTGAGGAAAATGCAGGGACAAGCAACCTCACAATTGCAGGTTTCGAAGTAGGATCCGGAGACTTTCCAGGAGGTAGGCATAGTGGGGGATGATTTGAGGTTGAAGCAGCTTAGAACCGTCATGAATTCGGCGCAAGTGCCAGCTAGAAAGGGGTTAAAGCCGTCGCGTCATAGGGGAACGGATACGAAACCCGCAGCATCAGACTAACGTTGCTCGAGTTTATCGATCGAATAAAACCGGTCGGCGCTAGCAGTACGAACAATTGGTAACTCTGCTAGTATGACCCGATTAACTGTCGCCGATGCTCCCGCACTAGAGTTCTCCGTAATTGGTAGAAATTCGATTACCGAGGGAGAGTCCGAGGGACTCGCCTTCTACGACCATGTGACGAAACTGCAAGTGTTACCTGACGAACAGCGTTTTACGGTGCAGATCATCACCCCTGATCTCGAAGTCGAGATGGATTTCCCGGATGCCGGCGCTGTTCGCGAAGCATTAGGGCTATTCGAGTCAAAGAAGGTATCG
>JAFAIO010000214.1 GCA_019236675.1 Verrucomicrobiota bacterium | reverse complement strand
GACAAATTTATAAGGGAGAATCGCGTGCAGAATGGCTTCTACACTGGGTGCTGGTGCATCCGTCCGGATAGTGGCCACCCGAAGTTCGTTAGCCATTTGGGAGTCACTCAGCTCCTGTAAACGGGAGAGTCGCAGCAAATGTTCCATTCTTACAGGGGCAAACCCGGCAGCCTCCATAGAAGCTAGATCCCAGCCACTGCCTTTCACGTAAAGAAGGTCGACCGGCTCACCGAACAGATCGGGTTCGGTCAGCTTCACTGAAGTATTACCGCCGCCATGTAAGACCAGGGAGCTATCGCATCCTAGAAGACGAGAAGTATAAACGCGTTGTTCGAGCTCAGTTTTGAATTGGGCGGCGTCTTGGTCGTTCCAAAGGCTTTTCATGGTTCAGGGCGGCGCGACAGCGAGCACCCTGAATCATGAAATGACAAATGACAGATGACAAATGACAGATTTCGGGCGGGTGGATGACCCAGCGCCGGTAGGGCGAAAATCTCGGCGCGCCCTAGATCGGCCTTCGAGATGTGGCAACCGCTATCCGCGCCGAGATTTTCGCCCTACCGGGCCGCGACCAATTTGTCATCTGTCATCTGTAATCTGTCATTATGACGGCGTAGGCGCCGTCACCTCCGCGATCTTAGCCGGAACAGGATGGGCAGGCCGTAATATCCGAGGTGTTCACGGATTTTGGCCTCCAGATAGCGGCGATAGTCATCCGTCAGCGCCGCTGGATCGTTGACAAACAGAATGAACGTTGGTGGTTTGATGCCAGGCGTGTTGCTGGGGTCGATCTGGGTCGCGTAAAGAAGCTTTAAGCGACGGTTACTTCTTAAAGGGGGAGGATGCGCCTCTATCGCGGCTTGCAGTAAGCGATTGAGCGCTCCGGTGCCAAGAAAGCGTCGAGAATGTTTCTCGATTTTGTCGATGCTTTTGAACAGGCGGTCGAGGTTTTCTCTGGTGTGAGCAGAAAGGACATCAATCGGCGCGTAAGTCAGAAAGAAAAGGTTCGAACGGATTTGGCCGAGCACGCCTTCTACAAAGTCCCGAACCCGAGTCGATGGTTTTACTAGATCGAGCTTGTTGACTGCGACTAAGCAAGGTTTTTCGTTCTCCTGGATCAACCCGGCGATTTTCTTGTCCTGCGCTGTGACCCCGTCAACTGCATCAACCACCAGCGCGCAAATATCGGCGCGTTCGATGCTTTTCTCCGAACGCATTACGCTAAAGACTTCGACCGAAGAGTTGTGCTTGCTGCGAGGCCTGATCCCGGCGGTGTCGATCAACACGAAATCTCTCTCATCGCGGCGATAAGGAATATCGACGGCATCACGAGTGGTTCCGGCTATTTCGCTAACGATGGTTCGCTGATCCTGTAAGATAGCGTTCACTAATGATGATTTTCCGACATTGGGTCGCCCGATAATCGCGAGTTTAATCGGGTCCGGGACGTGTTCTTTGCCGTTCTCCAAGGGGAATTGGCTCCATAAACCCTCTTTTAAGGCATCCGTAAGTTCGGTTATGCCGCGTCCATGTTCTGCGCTCACAGCAAAGATGTGCTCGAAACCGAGTCGGGAGAACTCTGCATCAAAGAGTTCATGTTTAGGGTGGTCAATTTTATTGACTGCGACCAGGACGGGTTTTCTCGTCTTACGGAGTTCTTTAGCGAGCAATTCGTCGATAGGTGTTATTCCGGCGGCACCGTCGGTAACAAAAATGATCGTGTCCGCCATCTGCATGGCGAGTTCGGCTTCGGCTTGTACTTGATCGTCAAAAGAATCGCCCAGGGCTGTTCCGATGCCACCCGTGTCAATCAAGGTTACCCGGCGATCGTCGAGCTGAAAATCCGCGGCCAGCCGGTCTCGAGTCACACCGGGCTGGTCGTGAACAATCGCAATGCGTCGCCGCAAAAGGCGATTGAACAAAGCTGATTTGCCGACGTTTGGACGTCCAACTATCGCGACCGTTGGCACCTTACCCATCTCAGTGCAGCAAACGTTATACCCGGTTTACGGAAGTGAAAGCTGAAAGGTGAGGCGTGGTGAGCAGTAAGCGGTAAGCGGTGAGCGGTACTGAGATTCTCCTCAGTTGCCGGTTTTGGACTGCTTACCGCTCAGTGCTTACTTCCCGCCACCCCCCCGCAGCTGCCGAATGCCCTCGAGTACATAGCCGGTTCCTGAAATGACCGTTAGGAACGTCGCGATGATGACGAGCGTGAACAAAAAGCGTGGGATGCGGAGGAGGACCCAGACGATTGAGGTCAATTGAAATACGGTAGCAATTTTCCCGATCAGGCTGGGATGAACGTCGACCCGTTCGATCAATCGTTTTAGGGCGGTGAAGCCGATTCCAAGAACGAGGTCTCGGCCGATAACAACGCACGGAAACCAAAACGGCAGGCTCTGAGGCCAGCCCGAGGCGGCAAGTACAATGAGCGCTGCCGCCACTAAGCCTTTATCAGCGATCGGATCGAGAATAGAGCCAAGCCGGCTCTGCTGGTGAAACTGGCGGGCAACGAAGCCATCGAGACCATCTGTACAAGCGGCGATTAAGAATGTGGCGATCGCGCTGAACCGATAGGATTCCTCTGGCTGACCCCCGGCGAAAGAGCGGCCGTAGGCCCATGCCAGCCAGGCGAAGGCAGGAATCAGACCAATCCGAACAAGGGTGATCTTATTAGCAGCGGTCATGGCTGGAGGCATGACAAATGACAAATGACAGATGAAAATAGCAAGCTGGGGCTGTGCAGATACGGCGGCAGGCTTTCAATCTGTCATTTGTAATTTGTCATCTGCCATTAACGTGTCGCAGTGTTGGCAGCAGCGTGCTCCTGGAGAGGGGTTCTGCCGCGATAGGCGACGATACCTGCGTAGATCTGATCGGCTAAAGCATCCCGGTAACTTGGGGAAGCAATGCGTCGGGATTCGACCGGATTGCTCAAAAATCCGCCTTCGACCAGGATGGCCGGATTTGTGTTGTAGCGAATCACATAATACGGCGCAGTCTTCACCCTACGATCGAAGGCACCGGGCAATTGGAGAATACTCTGCTGAACCTTTGCCGCGAGTTTAGCGCTCCGATTGGTGTCATAATAGGTTTCCAGGCCTTGAATCTCGCGTTTCGGGATGGAGTTAAAGTGGAGGCTGACGAATATCACATCGGGCTGAGAATTCGATATCAGCACCCGGTTTTCTAACGGGATAAAAACGTCGGTGGTGCGGGTCATTACGACGGTAAAGCCGGCTTGTTCTAGACGGTTTTTTAGCCGGTACGCCAGATCAAGAGTCCAAACCTTCTCCGGCAAAACGCCTCGTTGGGTTGCCCCCGGATCGTGCCCTCCGTGCCCGGGATCGACCACTACGGTTCGAAATGTGGGGCGAATCGCGCAAGAGGAGAAGAGGATGACAAATGACAGATAACAAATGACAAATGGCAAACGCTGAGAACGCGTTCGTTCCCGGCGGTCGCGGCGATCTCGGCGTTTCTGATCTGTCATTTGTTATTTGTCATTTCCTTGGTCTCGGTCTGCACCTTTGCTTCATAGCCAAGCGGCTTCAGCTTATCCGAGAGCTCGCGCTCGAAGACGCGTTGGGCTTCGCCCGGTAGATCCGGTTGCTGTGCCTCGGCGATTTTCGGTAAGGCATTCAGCTCGGCCGTGACGTCTTGAGGCTGGATCTTGTTCCAGAGGCCGTCTTGGAGCTCTTCAACCTCCCAATGGAGGACTTCGGCGCTCAGGATTTTGGCGGGCGGTATTTTCACAGTGACGGTGCTCCCTTGCACGGATACCTGAGATTCTTTATCGAGGTCGAAGCCGGCATGTAAACGATAAGTTGCCCGGATTCGGATATGTTTTGTGCTTCCCAACCAGCTTTGGTCGCTTTCGTGCATTACCTGTGTGTCTTTGGTCAGCACGGTGAGTTGCATGACCTCTTGAGATGACTCATAAAAAACTTTATCCCGAACCACAACGCGGGGTCGAAACTGGAAGGTATCGGCCAGGACATCCCGAAGTTTTGCAACACTGGTAGCGGACTCGTGGGTGAAGGACGCAAACGCGCGCTCGGGCCAAGAGGTGATACGGTCGAATATCAAGTAAACCAAAACAGCGCCGATCAGCGCAACCAAGACGAAGGCTAAAGGCCAGGAGAAACGAGACCGGGTCATTTGCCGGAAAGATACAGGGGGGAAGGAGCTAGAACGAGTGCGAATGGCGGGATCGGGAAGGGAGGGCGGCCGGAGCCGTGGAGCGATGCCTCGCTTCCGCCTTCGCTAAGCGACTCGACTGAGCTCGCCGAATGTCCTACGGCGCGACAGGTAGCGAGGCCGATGACTTTGGTGAGGCGAGGCTCTTGAATCTTCTATAGCGGTTGCGAAGAATCGACTGTGACGCTACCTGATTTGTTAGGCCGATCGACTGCACTAATCACCGGGGCTCGGCACGGGTTTTGGCGTAGCAAAACGTTGGGATCGAGCACATCTGCGGTTTCGTTAACATCATAGGGAATTAAGGGGACACCAAAGTCGGCCTCGCGCTACTTGTCGCGGTTAGGCCTGGCGAAGGCGGGAGCTAGGCAGCGTTTTCCAGAGGTTGAAATCGACAGGCCGCCCCCAAAAAAATACAGCCCCCCGTATCCGCTGGATACGAAGGGCTGCTGTTCCCCCCAGAACAATCCGAAAAAATCTTCGGCTGTATAGTGCCCCAGGTTTCAGGGTATTTCAAACGATTTGTTTGTCCATTGTACCGGTAGGTTTAGCCACATCTCGCCAAAATGCATCTTTTTCGCCATGTTGTCGTAACTTATTGAGTGAGTGGATCTTCACTCGGTCGTAATTCTGGCGATTTGAGTACACTTCATCCCTTAGATTGCTTTCCGGCTCGCTGTCGCTTACCGGTAACCATTAAGTTTTAGCAGCATTTCGCATGCAAACTATCGTCATTGGCCATCGTAACCCCGACATGGATTCGATTGTTTCCGCGATTGCTTACGGGGAATTAAAACGAGAACTAGGCGCTCCCAACGTCTTGGTCGCACGGGCCGGAAACACCAATGCCCGGATCGACTTCATCCTGGAAAAATTCGGAGTGCCGGCGCCGGACTTCGTCGGGGATGTGACTCCGAAAGTTGGCGACGTGATGGAAACGAAGGTGGTGTCAGTGTTGTACCATTCGACAATCAATAAGGCCATCAACTCGATTGAATGGAAACGGTTGCGCGGGCTACCGGTGGTTGACGATGAAGATCGGTGCCTCGGATTGTTGTCGGGCTGGAAAATAACGAACCATTTGTTTCCTGGTCGAGCAGAAACCAGTGGCTACCGGTTGATTAGCGCGTCGGTCGCGAACCTGGTGGAAGCGTTGGATGGGAATGTGCTGGCCGGCACAATCGGGCAGGAGGAGCGCGAGTTTATTATCATGGTGGCGGCGATGAGCCTCGAAGCCTTTCTGGGGCGGTTCCAGCACTATGACAGCGGGAAGATTGCGCTGTTCGTCGGCG
>JAFAIO010000211.1 GCA_019236675.1 Verrucomicrobiota bacterium | reverse complement strand
CAGCCCGTTGTTCTTGCCCAGCGTTCCGTCCGGAATGATAACCTGTCCTATACGAAGTTCTGAAATCCGAGCGCGCGTGGATTTTAATCCGTATGTCCGAGAAATCGTACAGCTGCTAATTCAGCTTTCCGGTGCTGACGCCTCGGGTAGAACAGCAGAAAAGGCCATGTTGAGGAGCTTGGCACGCAATCTGTTCTTAGGGCAGAGACAGAACGTTATCGCACTTAATGGATACAGCTACTGTCGACGAAATCGATCGGATCGCATACCTGGGAAAATTAATGGGTCTGATCCAACTTTATCTGGAATTTAATTTGTCAGTCACGGACGCCATGCTGGCAGCGGAATCCGATCTAGTTACTTGGAAAACCCTAGATCCTGATTTTCGCCCGCTATGGAATCGGCGGCGACTCGAGCGGGTTGATCAATTGATCGCCAATTAAAGGCTTGGTTAGGAAATCAAATGCTCCTGCGCCGATAGACGACACCACCGATTTGTGCCGCGCTTACAGCGCGGAATGTTCTTTTACGAACTACCTAGGGCTCGCAGACTAATGAAAAACGTGATTTGCTTCCAGCGTTTGATTCGGCCGATGCGGGACCAGCTCCGTAGGAGCTCAATCTTTATAGTAACGGTAAGGTGAAAAAGCGATCAGCCGCCTTCGCTTCGCTACGGCGCGCCTGACCAATTGTTTGGGAGCGCCGTAGCGAAGCGAAGGCGGCTGGTCGTCTTTTTGGTGTCGCGAGCTATAAAGATCTGGCTCCTACGGAGCCGGTTTTCAACAGCCTGCCAGGCTATAAATATTTCACCGCTGTGCGGCTCTGTGGGGCTTCGCTTTGCATGTTTATCCGCACCTGCGTAAATCTGTGTTTATCTGCGGTTGCAGTCTTTCTTCTTCAAGGCCTTAGCCCTGTCGCCTCTATTCGCTCGCAGGGAAATAAAGTTGATCGGAATGCGTTACTTTCGGATTGGATCGCGTTTGTTTGCGGTTTTGCGAGCAGTGATTCGATAGGCGCAGCGCCGGGCGCCGCTAAGAAGATGTTCGATGCGCTCTACGCGAACATCCCGGCCTAGAACCTGTTCAAAAAGCGCTTGTTCGGAACGGCAGAAACCGGTACAGGCAGCGGCCGCAGCGCAGATGGGACAATGGTTTTCCACCAAAAGGTAGCTGCCGCCCTCCGTCTCCTGCTCCCAGGTTGCCATATATCCTTCTTGGTTCCGAATTTCAGCTAGTCTGGCTATCTTCATAGCTAGAGATCGTTCACCAGCTAGGAGTGCCCCGTAACGCTTGCGCGTTCCGATCTCTCGCAGCTGAAGCAGTTTCTCCATTGCCTCCTCGCCCAACGCCTCTTTGATCTCGCTGATGAGTTGAGCAGTGAGCTCAGCATGGGTGTCTGGAAATCGCTTCTGTGCCGCCGCGGTTAGATGAAACACCTGCGCCGGCCGGCCGACTCCGCGGACCTCCGATTTCGCCTGCACCAGACCCTCATCGCTCAGTCGCAACAATTGCTGGCGGGCAGCTTCCGGTGTGATCTCCAGGATGGCGCCAAGCTCGGCCGCGGTCTGGGGCCCTCTGGTTTTGAGCAAGAATAGCAACCGTTCGGGCGGCGTCAGATTTTCGAGGTTCTTATTTTCCAAGTCCAGGCTTGACATATTAGCTCATCGGATTTAACAAGTCTGTACTTCTTAAATTAAATGTCTCTCGGGCAAATGCAACTGCCCGAGAGCATAGCCGAGATTTTCATGAAACGGTTAGCTGGAAAATTTGCTCTTATTACCGGTGCTTCGCAGGGACTTGGCCGTGAACTAGCGCTGACTTATGCCCGGCAAGGTGTTCGTGGTCTGGCCTTGGTGGCCCGGAGTAAAGAGCCGTTAGAAAAGCTCCAATTAGAAATCGACCGGATAGCACCGAACCTGAAGGTCGCCATCATTGATGCCGATCTCGGATCAACCAAGGACGTCGAACGGGTAGCTGCTGTTACATTGGCTGCCTGCGAAGGCCGCTTGCATATCCTGGTTAATAATGCGTCTACGCTCGGACCGGTTCCCATGCCCTATCTGCTGGACTATCCGGTTGAGGACTTTCAGCAGGTACTGAATGTCAATGTGATCGCTCCCTTCTTGCTGATCCAAAATTTGCTGGCTGCAATGATCGATCAGGGCGGATCGATCATTAACGTTACCAGTGATGCGGGCCGGGTCGGTTATCCCGGCTGGGGTGCGTATGGTATCAGCAAATTCGGTTTGGAAGGGCTATCGCAGACGTGGGCTGCCGAGTTAGCGAAAACGGATGTGCGAGTCAATTGGGTGGATCCGGGAAATATGAACACGGCGATGCATCGTGATGCCGAGCCAAACGAAGACCCAACCGCTTGGGCAGATCCGGCTGCTGTCACTGACATTTTCGTATTTCTCGCTTCGGATGCCGGGCAGCATGTTCGTGGCGAACGCTTGGAGGCACAATCCAAATGGTGGGCAGGGCTCCAGAAAGGATGATTTGTGCTTTTCTCTCCAGGTGTGTCTTCGATCAAGAGGCAGGTCCTCGAACTGACGGCAGTTGATCAGAAGCCCGGATTCAGTTTACCGGCGGATCTGAGCGCCGATCGGCCGGCGGAACGTCGAGGTCTATCCCGTGATCAGGTACGGTTATTGGTAATTGACCGCTACGCGGACACAGTTGCCCACACCCGTTTTGATCGCATCAGTGAGTTTCTAGCGCCGGGCGATCTGTTGGTCTTCAATTCCAGCCGGACGCTTCCGGCGACTTTAATCGGTAAGGCCAGAGACTTGGCGTTGGCAATCGAGGTGCGCCTGGCCGAGTTGCTGCCCGATGGCACTTGGCTCGCACTGCTGCGTCCGGTCTCGCCAGAGAAAATAGAGGATGTTCTCGCTCACGGGCTGATACTCGATTTTGAGCGGGATTTGAGTTGCGAAGTCTTAAACCGGGACCAGCGTATCCGGCGCCTTTGGCGGTTACGATTTTCAAAGAGCGGAATGGACTTTCTGGATCTTCTTTACCGGATTGGCCAACCGATTCGCTACCGTTATCTCTCTGCGGCGTGGCCGTTGAATTATTATCAAAACGTTTATGCCCTTCAGCCTGGTGCTTCGGAGATGGCGAGCGCCGGTCGGGCCTTTAGCTGGAAGCTTCTGTTGCGACTGCGAGGCCAAGGGGTGGGGAGTACTTCGATCACTTTGCACACGGGTTTATCTTCCTATTTGGACAACGAGCTCGACCGTCAGCATCTCGCCTCGGAAGAAGTGTACTGGGTCGGCGAGGAAGCAGCGAATACGATACGCCGGACGAGAGACTCGGGAGGTCGGGTTATTGCGGTCGGGACTACAGTTGTGCGCGCCTTGGAGTCAACCGCGGCAGAATTTGGCGGCGAGATCAGACCTTGTCATCGATACACGAAGTTGCGAATCACCGCAGGGTATCCGCTGCAGATCGTGAAAGGTTTGCTGACCGGCTTGCATGAACCGGAAGCGAGTCATTTGGATCTGCTGGCGGCTTTTGTACAGCCGGAGACGATCTACGCCGCCTACAACGAAGCCGTCCAACGCCGTTACCTGTGGCATGAATTCGGCGACCTTAATCTGATTTTATAAACAGGACGGATCTCCGCGGGCGGAGCCATGGCAGGGGAGCCGCTTTTGATCGCACCCAAGACACCCGGCGCTATTTCTCTCGTCGCGTGCATGGCCACAAATTATTCTAAACAGGCGGCTCCCGTGAACGTTTCGACGCGTAGTTCGTCTCTCGGCGCGCGAGATGGAAGTAACCGAACCAGGCGCTGGGCGAAACATCACGCTGGGTAATCCGCGGGAGCCGCTTGTTTAACTCGTTGTTTTGGCCTTCCTCGCTCTGGAAAGAACACCCGAGGTCTTTCGGCACGTGCTAAAGCGGCTCCCCTGCAAGTTGAGTTTCTCGCTCGTTTCGGCGTCCGGAGGGGAGCCGCTTTTGATCGGACCCAACACACCCCGCGCTATTTCTTTGGGCGCATGGATGGCTAACGCTTCAGAACCAATCTCGTCAGAGTCCGATCGGCTAGGCCTGCAAGAACGACGATGAGTCCGACTACCAGAATGTACCATTGAGGTTGAACACCAAGAATGATGAGGAAGCTCTGGATGCCACGGAGAATAAAGGCTCCCAGCAGAGTCCCGATGAGCGAGATTCGTCCACCCGCTAAGTGGCAGCCGCCAAGAACCGCAGCCGCGATGGCGGAGAGCTCCATGCCGGCCCCGAAACTGCCGTCGGCATAGCCAATAAAGGCGGCATCCAACGCTCCGGAGAGAGCCGCTAGTACTCCACTAACGACAAAAACTCCAAACTTGATTCTCGTAACGTTGACGCCTCTGGAAAAGCTTGAGGCAGCATCGCCGCCGATCGCTAGTAGCCGGTTCCCGACTGGCATTTCGAACACCGCCAGTTGAAGCACGACAAGAATGGTAAGTGCCCAGATTACTCCTGTGTTGACTCCGGCGACAGTTCCGCCGCCGAATCCGTTGTAGATAAATTGCTTTCTAACAACGTTGGATGCAGCAAATGAAAAACCGGACGTGACGGCATAGCCAATTCCCTGAAAAAGAAAGAGCGTGCCCAATGTTACCAACAGGGACGGGATGCCGAGAAACGCCACAAAAACGCCATTGATGCCGCCAATCAGAACGCCGAAGAGCAGGGCAGCTACGAGCCCAAAGCCAGAGCCGACGACCGGTGCCAATCCTAGAAAAGTGAGCGCTCCTATTCCAGAAACCGATCCGACAGAGATGTCAATCTGGCCTGTCGCAATCACAATTGCTTCACCGAAGGCCATAATCGCTAGTACTGCGGTCAATTGTGACAGCGATTGCAAGTTACCAGTCGATAACCAGCTTCCTCCAGTGACGATCGCAAAAGTCAGGGAAATAAGGACCACCAGCGTAACAGTGCCCCCTTCCGGATGTCTCCGAACAAGATGCGCAATAGCAGCTCTCATGAGACCTTCGGTTCTTTCGTCGATGTTCGACTACCGTCACGGATAATGCCTTCCAAAGCTTCGGCACTCATCGCATCTCGCGGCACATCGGTAACCTTGCGACCATTCTCCAGAATCACGATCCGGTCAGCAATTCGATGAATCTGGAAGATATCGTGAGTGATGTAAATTACCAGTAGCCCTTGCTGTTTCAGCTGTACGGCCAACTCATTTACACGTGTGCGTTCGCGTACCGAAAGATGATTGGTGGGCTCATCCATGATGATTACGCGATTCCGGAAAGTGACCGCACGGGCTATCTTAAAGGTTTGCTTTTCTCCTCCAGAAAGGAGCGCGATCTCGTCGTCCACATCGACGGAGTCTCGTAGCCCAAAATCATGGACGACTTTCGCGCTAGCTTCCCGGATCTTTTTCTTATCGAGGAATGGCAGGCCTAAAATTCGTCTGACAGGTTCACGACCCAAGAAATAATTTCGCCCGACCGAGAGATTGTCGCAGAGGCCGATCGCCTGTTGAATACACTCCAAGCCGAGATCAATCGCCTTCTTCGGATGGAATTTGATTATTCTCTCACCGTCAAAATAAACCTCGCCAGAGGTTGGGGGGATAATTCCTGAAATAATTCGGATCAGAGTGGTCTTACCTGCTCCATTATCTCCCACCAGACCAACTAACTCGCCTTGGTAGAAATCAACACTGACGTCAGTCAGCGCTTGGAAATTCCCATAGGAGAGCCCCACATTCTTGATGCTGATTAATGGTTTTTTCGGGCTACCTGCCGGCCGGGATTGGCCATCCGATCCAGTAATCATAGATTTTGTCGGTACCGCCGCTAGTCGGCTAATGATATTATCCGCTGATTCTCAACCTTTTTAGCAAAAGCGTGTTAATCGTCACTAGAGTAAGGAGAGCGATTCCAACGAAAGATACGTACCAAGAAGGCGGAGCGCCCAGTGCGATGATTTCGGAACGAACCGCAGTTAAGAAGAACGAGCCTAGGATGGTACCAAGCATGGTTCCTCTTCCACCGGTTAAGAGTGTTCCCCCGACCACAACTGCGGCAATCGCCTCTAGTTCCATCCCGGTGCCCAACGAAACGCTGGTCTCAGGATCGTTCGTAAGAGTTACGATCGCTGACAACCCCGCAAAAAGTGAACATAGAGCGAACGCGATGGTTCTAACTTTACCTAACGGAACTCCCCGGGACTCTGCGCTAGCCGGATCCCCGCCTAACGCCAAAAGATGATTTCCGAATCGAGTCTCATGAAGAGTGACCGCGCAAAGAAATCCTAGGATCAGGAGGAGTAAAAAGCCGTTTTGAATCCGAAGCGAATGGCCACCCAAGAGCTGCGCGAACCAGTTTTGCCTTACCGCCTGCGGTACCCCGGTCACCGCGCCATGGGTAATGATATAGATCAGGCCGCGATAAAAGAATAGGCCGCCAAGGGTCACGATCATCGACGAGAGTTTCCCGCGAATGACTAGAGCGGCATTAACCAGGCCGACCAATAAAGCTAGAAGCATGGCCAGAACAAACGCAAGTACGTCACTAACGTTATTGTTCTCTAATCCGACGAATGCGATCCCGACAATTCCGTAAACGGACCCAACAGAAAGATCGATCTCCCGAATCAGAACGACAAAGCTCTGCCCGATGGCCAGGAGTCCAAGAATCGCCGTGTACTCTCCGATGTTGCTAACGGTACCCCAGTTAAACCATTGCGCCGGATCGTATAGGGTGAACAAAGCGAATATGAAGAGACATCCGATGATGATGCCGAGATCCGGGCGTTTAAGTAGTTTCCTCATTCCCCTCCGCTTGCATGAGCGTTCTAATTATCGCTGTGAATGAGCGCGTGGGTGCAGCCCGATTCAGAGCCAGAGCCTGTCCAGCGCAATACCGGCGCAGCTTACCAGGTGAGCTGCTTCTTATAAGCATCTTCCCCAATGATACTTTTCACGGACTTAATGTATTGGTCGACGTTATCTGGATTGATAATTACAGGTCCGGTAAGGACATCGTTGAGAGGATATATTCCCATCCTTTTATAATAGTACAGGATTTCCATTGGAAGATAACCTTGAAACCAGAAACCTTGGTTATGCGTCGCCAAGATTTTTCCGTCCTTAATGCCTTCAAGAGAGTTCGGGCTATCATCCATCGTGACAATGGTCACGCCTTTGTCGGATAGTTTCGGCTTAAGTCCCATTTGATCCGCTACGCTGTATACCCATGGACAGGATATTGTGCCCAAGGAGTAAAGGTAGTTCACATCTTTATGTGTACTCAGATACGACTGCATGATGCTGCGAGCCTTGGCCGGATCAGAGCCGATGATGAGCTCGTCCACTGGTACACCTATTTTTTTCATCGCGTCGGTCATTCCACGAACTCGCGCTTTCAAGCCTTGGTGAGCGGCGTCGTGATTCGCGCACATTATTTTGACGGGTTTAGGAACCTTGCCGGCATTTGCCTGGTCGATCACAAACTCCCCCATCTTCAGACCAGTTTGATATTCATCCCCGCCCACATAAGTCAGGTATTTGATCCGCTCGCCCACGGGCCGGGCATCGGGAATGTTGAATGCGACAACCGGAATGCCACTCTCGACCGCCTTGTCCAGGATGGGTTGGAGCGCTTCATTGTTCAGGATAGGGACAGCGATCCCGTCCGGATGTGTAGCGATGGCCTGGTTCAGAATCGCGATGAAGTTTTGCAGACTGTACTCGTTTGTGGACAAATATTCAGTTTTCACTCCCGGATACTTTTCGTTGAACGTTTTCATGGAGGTGGTTAACCAAATCATGTTCGGGTCGTTGGGGCCGACGTGAGACACCATCACGAATCGATAGTGATCGTCTTGAGCGAATACTGCTCCCGCGAACGGGAGACATAAGGACAGCCAAAGCCAGAGGTGGGTGAAGAATCGCTTCATTTTATGACTTTCTGATTTGGGCAGAAAGAATCGCAGTCAGTTCTGGGCATTGAGCCGTGGACCATTTTCGCGAGTAAGAAAGGCGGAAATGAAGACTGCGGAACCTTCTACTGACTTTCGCCTGCAAATACATTGGAAATGAAGAAGTTGTCAATGTAGTTACAATCCGAAAGCGGGAGTTTTCATGAGGCGGTTTCTCTTTTCGAGCATTTGACTTTCATTTAGGATCGCGAGGATTGTCGAGGTTGGGAATTGCGGACGGTTGGAGCCAGGCTGTGATTGAGCAATCGACATATGCTTTAGAGGCGCTTCGAAAGGACGAAGAGTTTGTCCTTTATCGTGGGCGAAGTCAGGGCGATGCGACTCAGATCCTCGTGCTTTCCCCTGTCGCGGAGCATCCGACTCCAGAAAGTCTGAAACGCCTGGCGCATGAATGCTCTTTCAGAGAAGCGCTGGATCCTGCATGGTCCGCCCGCCCGATCGCGTTAAGTCGCCGTTCGGACCGCACGGTACTTGAGTTGGAGGATCCCGGCGGTGTGCCACTCGATGGGTTGCTCGGTACTCCATTGGACTTGCTGATTTTCTTGCGTCTGGCCGTGAGCCTTGCGTCGGCGATCGGCCGCTTACATGAGCGCGGAATCGTACATAAAGACATCAAACCAGCCAATGTCCTCGTGGACGCCGTAACCTGCCAGTGCTGGCTTAGGGGATTTGGTATTGCTTCGAGGCTTCCACGCGAGCGCCAGTCGCCCGGTCCCCCAGAGTTCGTAGCTGGAACGCTGGCGTATATGGCCCCCGAACAGACCGGGCGTATGAACCGTTCGATCGATTCCCGGAGCGATCTCTATGCACTCGGTATCACCCTCTACCAAATGCTGACCGGGACTCTTCCATTCGCCGCTTCTGACCCGATGGAATGGGTGCATTGCCACATAGCGAGGCAGCCAGTCCCAGCGAATGAGCGATCGAATAATGCACCAACCACGGTTTCAGCGATCATCATGAAGCTACTCGCAAAGACTGCTGAGGATCGCTACCAAACTGCGTCGGGCGTTAAGAATGATCTCG
The DNA here is from genome assembly GCA_019236675.1 of Verrucomicrobiota bacterium. Lineage (GTDB taxonomy): Bacteria > Verrucomicrobiota > Verrucomicrobiia > Chthoniobacterales > JAFAMB01 > JAFAVN01. The sequence goes on along the minus strand of JAFAIO010000211.1, from coordinate 8,448 downwards.
AGCGCTGTTTGCTTGAATGGGAAAGCAGGAACAGCATCGCAGAATTTGCACTGGGTGAGCGCGATATTCCGGACCGAATCTTGGTGCCCGAGAAGTTGTACGGGCGAGCTCCGGAGATCGATACGTTGCTCGCTGCCTTCGAACGGGTGGTGGCCAGCGGGCGGCCGGAGTTGGTGCTAGTTTCCGGATATTCGGGTATCGGCAAGTCCTCCGTCGTACACGAACTGCACAAGGTGCTGGTCCCGCGCGGCCTTTTTGCCTCTGGCAAGTTCGACCAGTACAAGCGCGATATTCCTTATTCAACGCTTGCCCAAGCTTTTCAGAGTCTCGTCCGAATGCTTCTCCTCAAGAGCGATGCCGAGCTGAGTCAGTGGCGCGATGCTCTTCGAAAGGCATTGGACCCGACCGGACAGCTCATCGTCAACCTGGTCCCGGAACTGGCGCTCATTCTGGGCGAGCAGCCGCCCGTGCCAGAGCTTCCACCACAGGACGCGCAACGCCGGTTTCAGGCGGTGTTCCGGCGCTTCATCAACGTCTTCGCTCGGCCCGAGCATCCCCTGGCGCTCTTCCTGGATGATTTGCAGTGGCTCGACGCGGCCACGCTCGATTTGCTCGCCGATCTGCTGCGGCAACCGGACGTGCAACACTTGATGTTGATCGGTGCCTACCGAGACAACGAAGTCAGTAACAGCCATCCGCTGATGCGCATGCTCGAAGATCTCCGTCAAACTGGAGCAGTAGTACATGAACTCGTGCTTGCGCCTCTGAGCAGTGAGGATTTGGGGCGGCTAATTGCGGATGCTCTGCACTACGAAGCCGTTCAAGTGGCTCGACTCGCGCAGCTGGTTTATCAACGGACTGCTGGCAATCCATTTTTCGCCCTTCAGTTTATTACCGCTCTGGCAGAAGAGGAATTAGTCCGTTTCGATCGTGATAGTGGCAGATGGACCTGGGACCTGAGTCGGATTCAGGCCACGGGGTACAGTGACAATGTGGTGGACCTTATGATTGGGAGGCTGAACGGCCTGCCCGCCAAAACCCAGAAGGCGCTACAAGAGTTGGCCTGCCTGGGAAATAGCGCCGACATCACCACGCTTTCCATCGTTCATGGCAACGTCCTTAGAAGCGAGGATGGTGAGCAAGGACTTGTCGTTCGAAGCGAGGACCGCGTAGGTGGACTTGTCTTTAGAAGCCAGGATGGCGAAGGAGGAACGGCGGAAGAGAAGGTCCACGCGGATCTATGGGAGGCCCTTCGTTTGGAGTTCATTGTGCGTTCGGAGGACTACTATCGGTTTGTTCACGATCGTGTGCAGGAAGCGGCCTATTCACTGATCCCGGACGAATTACGCGCTGAGACCCATCTGCAGATAGGGCGCCTGCTGATGGCCAACGTCCAGGCTGAGAAACGTGAGGAGTCTATCTTCGAAATCGTTAATCAACTTAACCGCGGAGCGCTCTTGATCAGCGAACGAGACGAACGCGAGCAGCTGGCTGAGCTCAACCTGATGGCGGGAAAGCGAGCCAAGGCCTCCACGGCCTACTCCTCAGCGCTCAAGTATCTCACGGCCGGTGCAGCACTTTTAGCGGACGACCGTTGGGAGCCTCGGCATGAGCTCAGCTTTGCCCTCGAATTCTATCAAGCGGAATGCGAGTTTTTAACTGGCAAGCTGGCGGCTGCAGAGGAACGTCTGCAAAAGCTTTCTTCCCGTGCCGGGGACACGGTTGAGCTGGCGACCGTCAGCTGCTTGCGTGTGGATCTTTATATGACGCTCGATCAAAGCGACCGAGCGGTTGATGTTTGTCTCGACTATCTCCGATATTTAGATGTCGAATGGTCGGCGCATCCAACATCAGAGGAAGCGCGGCATGAATACGACCGGATCTGGGCACAGCTAGGGAGCCGCTCGATCGAGGAGCTCATTGACCTGCCCTTGATGAGCGACTCAGAGGCCCTGGCAACACTTGACGTGCTGACCAAAGTCTTTCCAGCTGCGTTGCATACGAATGCGAACCTGGCATCCCTGGCTATCTGCAAGGCAGTAAATCTTAGCCTCGAGCGTGGCAACAGTGACGGTTCGTGCTTCGCGTATGTATGGCTTGGGATGATAGCTGGCCCTCACTTCGACAATTACGACGCCGGATTTCGATTCGGCCGACTAGGCTATGAGCTGGTTGGGAAACGCGGTCTAAAGCGCTTCCAGGCCCGGACGTATATGTGTTTTGGTAATCACGTGGTGCCGTGGAATAAGCATGTTCGGGACGGCCGTGACCTTGTACGCCAGGCTTTCGATGTCGCTAACGATGCCGGCGACCTCACTTACGCTGCATTTAGCTGCAATAATCTGAACACGAATCTTCTCGCGGCCGGAGATCCGTTGCTCGAGGTGCATCGTGAGGCTGAGCATGGCATGCGGTTTGCCGAGAAGGCTCATTTTGGTCACGTCGTGGCGATCATCACCGCCCAGCTTGGGCTTGTCCGAACTCTCCTTGGCTTGACCCGGGGATTTGGTTCCTTTGATGATCTAGAGTTTGATGAGCTTCGATTCGAGCGCCATTTGGCCGGAAACCCGGTCTTGGCGCTTCCCGAGTGCTTGTACTGGATACGAAAGCTGCAAGCTCGTTTCCTGGCCGGGGACTATGCAACGGCAGTTGATAGTTCATCGAATGCGCAACGGTTGCTTTGGACAACACCGCACAACTTTGAAGCGGCGGAGTATCACTTCTATAGTGCCCTGGCGCGATCTGCGGTGTGCGATACTAATGCGCGGGATAACCAAGATCATGACCTATTGGCCTTGGCAGAACATCACGAGCAGCTCGCGTTGTGGGCTAAGAATTGCCCTGAAAACTTCGCAAATCGCGCTGCGTTGGTTGGCGCAGAGATCGCGCGAATCGAAGGCCGAGACCAGGATGCCATGCGACTGTACGAGCAGGCCATCGAGTCGGCGCGTGTCAACGGCTTTGTTAATAATGAGGCGGTTGCCAACGAAGTCGCGGCCCGATTCTACGCGGCACGCGGTTTTAAGAAAATCGCACACACGTACTTGCGCGACGCCAGGTATTGTTACCGCCGCTGGGGAGCCAATGGTAAGGTGCGGCAACTCGATGAGTTCTATCCGCAACTTAGGGAGGAAGAGCCACTTCCTGGTCCGACCACCACGATCGGGGCATCGGTCGAGCAACTGGACCTGGCTACGGTTATCAAAGTCTCGCAAACTGTCTCGGGCGAAATCGTTCTCAAAAAGCTAATCGACACACTGATGCGCACAGCCATTGAGCATGCGGGCGCTGAGCGTGGTCTGTTAATCCTGACGCGAGATGATGAGCAGAGCATCGAGGCGGAGGCCATGACCAGCGGCGATACTGTCATCGTGAGGTTACGGGAAGCACCCGCCCAACGCGCTTCGGCCCGACCGGAAGCCGGCGGATACACCGCAGAAGCTGAGCTGCCAGAGTCGATCATTCATTATGTCGTGCGCACCCAAGAGAACGTGGTTCTCGACGATGCCGCCGGCCAGAATGCTTTTTCTGCGGATCCGTACCTGCGCCGGCATAATGCCCGTTCCATTCTTTGCCTACCCTTAATTAATCAGGCCAAACTTATCGGCGTACTTTACCTAGAAAATAACCTGACACCCCACGTCTTCACCCCAAAACGGATCGCAGTACTGAGACTATTAGCGTCTCAGGCGGCGATTTCTCTGGAGAATACGCGTCTCTACCGTGACCTCGAGATCCGCGAGGCAAAAATCCGGCGCCTGGTAGATTCTAACATTATTGGCATCCACATCTGGAATCTGGAAGGTGAAATTATCGAAGCTAACGAAGCCTTTCTCCGGATGCTCGGATACAGCCGCGCGGATTTGATTTCGGGTCGTATGCGCTGGACGGAACTCACACCTGCCGAGTGGACTGGGCGTGATCAACACGCGGTGTCAGAAATAGTGGCAACGGGCATCTTCCAGCCATTCGAAAAAGAGTACTTCCGCAAAGACGGCAGCCGCGTGCCCGTCCTGATGGGTGGGGCCGTTTTTGAAGGAAGCGGCAACGAGGGGGTCGCTTTCGTGCTCGATTTGAGTAGACAAAAGAGCGCGGAAGAAGCGCTGCAGAAAGCGCAGACCGAACTTGCCCACGCATCACGGGTAATGACCATGGGCGAGTTGACGGCATCAATTGCTCACGAAATTAGCCAACCGATCACTGCGATCATCACCAATGCGAACGTTGGTCTGCGCTGGCTCCGGCGGGATGTTCCCGATCTGGAAGAGACCGCGCAGGCCATTCGCCGCATCGGTCGGGATGGAGAACGAGCCGGCGCTGTACTTTCTCGAATGCGCGCTCTGTTTAAGAAGACCCCGACCGCGAAAGAGCCGCTCGACATAAATGAGGTCATTCAAGAAGTTCTCACCATCACCCAGCACGAACTACAAAGGCATCGCGTATCGGTTCGAACTCAGTTTGCCAATGATTTACCCCCTGTGACGGCGGACAGGATCCAGATGCAACAGGTAGTTTTGAACCTCGTTGTTAACGCCATTCAGGCGATGAGCGCAGTAGTGGACGGTCCGCGTGAATTGCAATTAACATCACGGGCCATCGCCGGGCTTGATGATGAAAGAGCTAACGATTCTGGTGTAGGAGTGCATTCGATAGAGCTAACCCAAGTTTTGGTTACTATCAGAGATTCGGGACCGGGACTAGACGCGGAACGCCTTAGTCATCTTTTTGATCCCTTTTTTTCAACCAAGGCCGAGGGCCTCGGCATTGGTCTGACCGTTAGCCGTTCAATTATCGAAGCTCACAGAGGACGGTTGTGGGCAAAAGCCAACGCGCCGCAAGGGGCGATCTTTCAGTTTATGCTGCCAATTTGAGAGGGTCCCAAGGTGAAGAACTCATCTGGCCTTCCGTAAAGAACGACTAACCGGTGGGCAGCACATCGCGCCGGGCGCCGTCGGGCTCCCCTCCAAGCGATACTTTTGTACAATAGAATCTTCCTGCTGTTTCCGCTTAATTGGCCCAAAATCATGAAAATTCAGCGGGAAGACACTGCGATTGTATTTATCGATCCGCAGAACGAGGTCTTGAGCGAAAAAGGCATCGCTTGGCCTCTGTTACACGAAAGCCTTAAGGAGAACAATACGATTGAGAACATGGAGCGGATCTTCAAGGCTGCCAAAGGGCATGGGTTCGAGGTTTTCATCTCTCCTCATTATTTCTATCCCACGGATAAAGGGTGGAAATTCAACGGACCGCTGGAAGCCGATGAGGCTGCTGCAGATATGTTTGCCCGCAAAGGTGTCTACAATCTCGATGGCTTCGAAGGTTCCGGCGCTGATTGGCTGGAGCGTTTCAAGCCCTACATCCAGGATGGTAAAACCATCGTAGTCGCGCCGCATCGCGTATTCGGGCCAGAGACTAACGATCTCGTTCTGCAGCTCCGCAAAAGGAAGATCAGCAAGATCGTTCTTGGCGGAATGCTCGCTAACATGTGCGTCGAATCTCATTTGCGTGAATTGCTCGAACAAGGTTTCGAAGTAGCCGTGGTCAAAGATGCGACCGCCGCGCCCAAGCATCCCGAATGGGGCTACGGCTATACGGCAGCGCTCATCAATTATGCTTTTCTTGCACACGCGGTTTTGACCACGGACGAAGCCGTGAAGGCGATAAAGCAAGATCATTCGTAGTAGCTGATGTGGAGTCGACTTCGGCTTCCCGACGCGACCAAATCGTCGTCGTCCTCGTCCTCGATTCGGGGCTGTGTGTTGGCCGCCGCGGTGAGATTCGCGCGATAGAGTCTACCACGGATGGGGCTAATGGGTCCGATGGGACTAATGTACTTGGGGTGGTTTTAAGTTTCACGCTGTACCGCACCAACCGAGGACGACGACGAAGGACGAGGACGAGTACGAACCTAACCGCGTTTCTTCCCAGCCAATCTTTCCTCAAGATAGGCCTTTAACACCACGGCGTTATTATGTTCCGTGTCGTGTGCACTATATAGGAGCGTTACGTCGCCCTGCTCAGCCGCCTCCAACAATGGTTGCCAGGCAGCGCGGTTAGCGGTCAACTCGACCCGGTACCGGTGTTGAAAATCTTTCCATTTGGCGGGTTCGTGGCTGAACCAGTGACGGAGCTCGTTGCTCGGCGCTACCTCTTTGTACCAGGCCGCCATGTGCACGGCCTCCTTTTTCATTCCCCGCGGCCAGAGACGATCTACCAGGAATCGCGCGCCGTCTTCTTTGGCGGGTGGATCATAAACTCGTTTGATCCGGATCATCGTCTCACCTGTAATGGAAGTAGCTACTATCGACGGAATCGGAATCCGATCTGGTTACGTGGAGAACCTTGAATCCAGGTTTTTTGCCCATTGTCGATGCAGCGCAACTTGCAGAGCGCTGAACAATGCCTCTTCGCTAAAAGGCTTGGCTAAGAAGTCCACGGCACCTCCGTCGATGGCTTGTCTTCGTTCGTCGTCGTTCACTCGGGCTGAGATAAAAATGATCGGAATCTGATGGTTCGTGCTCGTCAGATGCCGCTGGAGTTGCAGCCCGTCCATCCCTGGCAGGCGGAGATCGAGGATGAGGATTAGGCAACTCGTGTCCTCAACCAGTCCAGAGCTCAGAAACTCTTGAGCAGACGAGAACGCTTCCGCCCTGAAGCCGAACGAGCGAACAAGGAATCGCGTTGAGTCCGCCATGGAAGCGTCGTCGTCCACGATACAGACAAGAGCAGCGGCGGATAGATTATCGTTCGTAGGCACTCTGATTCTCTTCGATTTAAAGATTTCTCGATGCGAGAACGCTAAACCTCACAACGGGCCGATTCTATTGGACCTTAGTCCTAACCTGGGTTCGGTCGGAACCTGTGGAGTGCTATAATGATTTGACTCCTACGGAGCCGCTCATGGTATCGGCTGAATCAAGCCGAGAGCGGAATCACGTTTTCCAACAGGCCGCCGCGGCGTTCCAAGAAATCGTATGGACCACAGAGGGATGTGGACTATTTTTTTTGCGCCGAGAGAAATGCATGAAGGACACAGTCTTTAACGAACGGATCGCCGCGGCCCGGCAATGGCTAGAAGAGCTAATGCAGCTCAGCTTTGAGCCCGTCGAAAAGGAGATCCGGCGACGGGAGGGATTGCGGTTTTTGGCCGGTTTTCTCGATGATCTGGAGATTCTTGCCAAAGACCGTCGTCAACAGAAAGAGGCTGGGCATCAGGACCAGACCAGCTTCAATGTCCTAGCAGAAACGGCGACAGACGGAATCATTTCGATCGATGATCAGAGCACTATCAGGTATGCAAATCCTGCAGTCGCTCGAATGTTCGGTTACGATCTGGCCGAAATATTGGGTGAAAATCTCACCTCTCTCATGCCCGAGCGTCTCCGGGGGAAGCATCTCACTTCTTTGGGTAGGTACCTGACCAGCGGACAACGGCAGATCGATTGGAGACGTGTTGAACTTGTCGGTTTGCATAAGAACGGTGGAGAATTCCCGATTGAAGTCTCCTTCGGGGAGGTCAATCGCAATGGGATGCATTTCTTCACTGGCATCATTCGTGATGTTACCGAGCGTAAGCGGGTCGAAGAGGCGCTTCGGGCGAGCGAGCAACTGCAGATCAGGCATGGGCATCACGCCGCTTTGCGTGCAGACATTCATGCTGCGTTCTTGGGCGGCGCTGAAAGCTCGTTACAAACGATGCTGCAGAGCAGCACAGAAGCCATTGTAAACCACCTGGGCGCGGCGTTCGCCCGCATTTGGACACTGAACGAGCAAGAGAACATGTTGGAGTTACGGGCAAGCGCAGGTCAGTACACCCGCCTCAATGGAACACACGCCCGAGTGCCAGTCGGCGAGCAAAAGATCGGCCTCATCGCGCAAGAGCGAAAGCCCCATTTGACGAACGATGTCCTCAATGACAAACGCATCAGCGACCCCGAATGGGCGAAACGAGAGCGTATGGTCGCGTTTGCCGGCTACCCTCTGACGGTCGAGCGACGTTTAGTCGGTGTGCTGGCCATGTTCGCACGCGAGGCATTAGGTCCGGACACCCTGGAGGCGCTGGCTTCAGTTGCTGATACCATTGCTCAAGGTATCGAACGGAAAATGGCGGAGCAAAAACTGCAGGAAAGCGAACACAATCTGCGCCTGTTTATGGAGACGATTCCGCAGATGCTTTGGAGCGCGACGCCAGATGGAGCCATCGATTATTGGAACCAGCGAGTTGCCGAATATACCGGCCTATCCGCAGACCAATTGCAGGGTACGGGTTGGATCAACGCGGTCCATCCTGACGATCGCGAAGTCATGTTAAAGGCGTGGGGCTCTGCTGTCTCTGAAGGTCTGCCTTATCAATTCGAATTTCGTGGCCGGCGGGCTGCCGACGGGATATACCGATCATGCGTATCAAGCGCTCTACCGCTCCGCGATCAGGCAGGACGCATTCTA
>JAFAIO010000172.1 GCA_019236675.1 Verrucomicrobiota bacterium | reverse complement strand
TGGGGCAGGTCGACCGTTAGAGCCACTTTGGCGATCGTATGTTGAGAAGAGTGCGCCTTGTCTCGGACGACAATCGGAAAGCGCACGTTCGTAACACCAACACGGTCGACTCTAACCTCCCGGTGATCCGGAAGGCTTTGGGTGTCGACCAGAGCTGTTGTGGGTTGAGGATGCATCCTAGTTTACCGTTTAGAACAAGTTAAATATCCACAGATTAACCAGATTACATAGATTTTTTGCTAGGGCGAGGCTCCGGGTTAGACCCAAGGGGTCGCAGGGCGAATTGATGTCGCGCTGGTATATCGGGTGCAAGGTCTAAGAACTGCCGACAAGTCGGCGGCTTTCAGGCGTTGCGTACCACATCCCGACGAAACATCATTTCGCCCTGCGGTCCCTTCGAGATTAACCGGAGCCTCGCCCTCCTACCAAAAAATATGTGTAATCTGGGTAATCTGTGGATATTTAAGTTCTTCTCTAGGTGAAAGAATATCATCAACTGCTCCGTTTGGTTTTAGAAAAGGGCCGGCCGAAACATGACCGGACGGGCGTCGGTACGCTCTCCTATTTTGGCGCCCAGGCCCGCTTCGACCTATCTGAGGGGTTCCCTCTAGTCACGACCAAACGCGTCCATTTTAAGTCCGTCGTCCACGAGCTGCTTTGGTTTATCCGGGGGCAGACGAACATCCGATTCCTCAACGAACAGGGGGTCACGATTTGGGATGAGTGGGCAGATCCTCAAGGCGAGCTAGGCCGCGTTTATGGCGCTCAATGGAGAGACTGGAAAACCGCTGATGGCCGGTCGCTGGACCAACTGAGCGAAGTGGTGCGGATGATCAAGGAAAATCCGGACAGCCGTAGATTGATCGTGACCGCATGGAATCCGGGAGAGTTAAACCAAATGGCGTTACCGCCTTGCCATGCTTTGTTCCAATTCTACGTGCTAGATGGATTTTTGAGTTGCCAGCTTTACCAACGCAGCGCCGATCTTTTTCTGGGAGTGCCCTTCAATATTGCCTCTTACGCACTACTGACTCTAATGGTCGCAGCAGTTTGTCGTCTCGAGCCGGGCGAGTTCATCCATACCTTCGGAGACCTCCACATTTATCTGAATCACCTGGATCAGGTGGGGGAACAACTGGCCCGGCCTGTCCGGACCTTACCGACGATCAAGTTTCGCCGGGTTCCGGAGATGTTGCCGGAATTCGTATACCAAGATGTCGAACTCGTCGGTTACGATCCTCATCCGAGCATTAAGGCGCCGATAGCCGTGTAGAAGGGATTCCGGGGTTTCATCATCGTTCTCGTCCTCGTCCTCGAGAGTACGGCTCCGCACAACGATTAGGACCTGCCGAGGAATCGATTCGCAAACGCAGCCGCTGGTACCTGAGCGCGCGCGCATGATTTCCGAGGACGAGGACGACGACGAGTACGAGGACGAAATTGCCCTCAAAACAAAAACGTAAACCGGAAAGTCAGCGCCCAGGCGCTTCCGAAGCTTGAGTTTCCGCCCGGAGTTGGGATGTAGCTGATGGCGGGCTCAAAGAAGACACCGCCGTACAAATGAGCCTGGTAGTACCCCTGGAACATTAGCTCGCTCGGTCGATTGAAGAGGTTCGGATTCAGCCAAGACCAAGCCATGCCCACGCCGATAGAATCGTCGGGCCGCGAGGGGACGAGGCCGAACCCACTTAGTCCCGTGCCGAAATAATCTTTCACCGGCAGGGTCTCTGCATTGTTCACGCCGATTTGGACGAACGCCGAAATCGATGCGTGGTGTCCGCCTGGTCCGGTTGGGATGAGCGCCTCACCTTTACCATCTTGAATGGGCGGCTCCACGCAACTGGCCCAGATGCGCTGGCCACCAAAAAAGTAAAATCCGCCGGTGCCGTCCCGCGAGATTCTCCGGTGACCGTGGAGTTGGCCCGTTTGGTACCATCCACCCACACCAAATTGGCCCGGATATTTTCCCGCAGCTACCCAGTCCACACCCGTTTCCAAGATGTTGAAATAGTAACCATTGAAATGCGGACCGGTCAGGCCGGTTTGCACTTGGCGGGCGACATTGCCGTCGTACAGCCCGTAGTTAAGATAGCTGTTCTTGGTTGGGGCCACGGTCACGGTAACGCCATAGACAGGGTTGTAGTAGCCGCCGATCGCACCGAGCAAGGTGGGATTGACGAAAACCGGAGTGTAAAGCAATCCCGTTACCGCTGGGATATCCAAAGCCTCATCATGAGTGGGAACAGGGCGGGCCACGTTATTAAAATCGTATGTCGGAACGATCTTTCCGATCCGGAAGATGAGCCTATCGTCGAATAGAGCCTGGCGATACCACAACTCGTACAGCTCGGAACGATCAAGCGGCTTAGGTCCCGGTAGGCTGTTGTAGCCTTGTACGCTGCCGGCCTGATCGTTGGTGTCTTGACCATCGAATCTTAGGAATTGGATACCGAACGAGGCGCCTTTCCATGCCAGGAGCTTTTCGGCGTCAAGATTCGCGCCGATGATGAGCGCGCTATTCCAACTCCACTTGCCCGGTTGTTTGCCTCCGGTCAGCAGACCATTCGTGTCCGCGAGCCAAAGGCCGCCGAGACGAAGACCGGTGTTCTCCGGTACTTGTAGCAATCTGCCGGCCAGGCCAGTCCCAGGGAGCACGTTTTCGGCCGCCGGGTTACCGCTGATGACATCAGGTGTATTGCCTGAGGATGGGCCGTTGCTGGGATCTGCTAGTTCCGCCTCTGCGACGAGCTGAGGACAAAGAATGGTTTGGTGAAGAAGTTTAGCAAAATCGTCCTCGGCAGTCGAAGGCTGTGCCCAGAAAACTAGACCCGCTGCGAGGAACGCTGTGAATTGGGTTTTCGTAGTTTGGAACTGTCAATGCTCACCAGGGGAGCAGATTCCAAAGTGCGCCAATCTCGACGGCGAAGAGCGCGGCTAGGAATAACAAGCCGGTCGGCTGAATCCAGCTTGGCGATTTTTCATCCGCAAAAAGCCACCAGCCAAACCAGCGGATGAAGAGCGGCATCGTGATGAAAGTCGTTCCTGCGACGCTAATGCAGTTGCCGATGAATGTCGCCAGCGATGCATGCAAACCCAAAGCCGTCAGGACCGGACTTAACAAACGCATCTCCAGCATCACGATCGGAAACAAGCCTAGAACCACGAGCAACGCGGTCTTCCAGTTGGGCGGCCCTTTGCCGGTTACCGGATTGATGGGCACCCAGCCGGGGAACGAGGTGGCCAGCCGCATGAGCTGTTCTTGATCAATGAAAGCTTTAGATTCTCGCAGCAACTCAGCACGTTCCGGCGCCTCCATCCAAGCTTCGAGATGCTCGGCGGTGTCGAATCGGATGATGGTTGTCCAGAGGCCATCTTTTTCGGTGGGCGGCTGGAGATACATGCCGCGGTAACCGGCGTATTTGGCTTGGGCAGCCTGAATTCTCACCGCCCATTCCCGATAGGTCGAGTCCATCCCTGGCTTGATCTTGGAGAAGATCACCTCAGTGACATTTGGGCCGGGTGGCACCCCGGGACGATCCAGGCGAGCCGCTTCACCGAGAGTACCGCCCTCCAGCAACGGCACAACCTCGCCGACAAGCTCAGCGCGTTCACCGGACCGCTGCCATGCAGCCAGTTCATCCTCGGAACGGAAATTCAGGACGATGGTCCATTCGTTATTATTCGGTTGCGCGGGTGGGATGACGTCGCTGCTGATAAACCCCGGAAACTTGTCGATAGTTGCGTTGTGTCGTGCCTGCCACGCCGAGAAAGCTTGGTCTTGTCCAGGACGAAGCTTCGCGCTGGCAATGAGGACGGCGGGGGCGCTCATTTCTGCTTGTTGAGCTGAGAATAAATGCGGGCAGCCGTGAATGGGGGGTGAGGGAAGCGCACGCCGGTTGCGTTCTTGATAGCATTCGCTATCGCCGGCACGATCGGATTAATGGCGCACTCACCCTGTGATTTTGCTCCCAAGGTGCCGAGTTTGTCATAGGTATCGGCAAAGAACACGTCACTCCGTGGAAGATCGGCGAATGCCGGGATCCGATAGTTGCGTAAGGACGGGTTAACCACCCTGCCTTGCGAATCGTGAACCATGTTTTCGGTCAAAGCCCAACCAATCCCCATACCGACGGAGCCATCGATCTGGCCGCGGCACTGGACGGGGTTGATCGGCTTGCCGATATCGGCAGCGTGCACGCTATGAAGAATTTGGATCTCGCCGGTGACCCGGTGAACGGCGAGTCGGATCCCTTGAACATTGAATGCGGTGGTTCGTGGTGACAGGTAGGCTTTTCGTTTGGCCTCGAAGCGGTGTCCATCGCGCATACCGGCGGCATGCAGCTCAATCAGTGAAATCCGCTTCTTATCCGACACCACAAAGCTATCCTCGATTCGCCAGGCTGAAGGATCGGTTCCGGTAAATCTGGCCGCATATTCGACAATGTTTTCGTAGAGCGCGATGGCGGTCAGCGCCACCGCCTTGCCTGCCACAACGGTGCCGGTGCTGGCAAATGTTCCTGTGTCGTACGGCGTTAGGTCCGTGTCCGCATTGATAATATCGACATTATCGGCGCGGGTGCCGAGCACGGACGCCGCAATCTGACGATGGCTGGTTACCGATCCATTGCCCATCTCTGTCGAACCGACCGCCAAATGGTACCGGCCGTTCGGTTGCAGCACCATGACTGCGCCCGATCGATGCTCCGTCGGCGGGCCACAATCGAGCATGGCTAACGCAATACCGGTGCCCTCAGCCCACACCTCTCCATCTGGCTTAGCGACGCCATTTTCCTTAGCTAAAGCCGTTTCGACATAGTCGAGACATTGGTCGAGGCCGTAGCTGCCGAAACCGACATCGCTGGGATCCTTCCAGACCGATTCGATCCAGTCGTCGGGCTGGATCATGTTCTTTCGACG
>JAFAIO010000522.1 GCA_019236675.1 Verrucomicrobiota bacterium | reverse complement strand
GCTCGTCCGCTTGGTGTTATGTTGTGGCTCATCGACAGGGTTAGCGGTTAGCAGTTAGCGGTTAGCAGTTAGCAGTTAGCAGTTAGCAGTTGACGGTTGATTGGCCTGTAGCCAATCACCTCTCACCAATCACTTCTCACTTCTCACCAAGAATCGCAGGTGGCAGCGGTTGGGCGAGACGATCGCTAGCCGCGCTCGAGATTCCCACATTCACTTTGGGTTCGACTGATTCCCCAGCCCAGAGGCGTTCGAGTTTGCCGGCGGGTTCGTCGAAGACGATCTTCACTGGCACTCGCTGAACCACCTTGACGAAATTTCCGGTGGCGTTCTCGGGCGGCAACAGTGTAAACCGGCCGCCGGTCCCAACTTGGAAGCTGTCGACATGCGCTGTGAAGTCGTGCCCTGGGACCGCATCCACTTTAATCGACACGGGTTGACCGACTCTCATATTCTTCAATTGCGTCTCCTTAAAGTTAGCGATCACCCACACGTCCGGAGGTACCAACGAGAACAGGGTTTGACCTGGCTGCACGTAGTTGCCCGGTTCGACACTTTTCTTGGTCACGCGACCGTCGAAAGGAGCGTAGATCTGCGTGTAGGAAAGCTGCAATTCTGCTTGGCGTAGCTGGGCCTCAGCTTGTTTCTCCGCCGCAGCGGCAGCCGAGTACTGAGCGGCAGCCAATTGAACTTGGGCCTCCTGCGAGGTCACTTTCTTTGCGTTTGATTCGACATTGGCGACGTCGCTCTTGGCTTGAGCAACAGAAGCGTCGTACTCGCGCCGATCGATGACATGCGTCTGATAGAGTCGCTCGTTCCTGGTGAGGTCAGCCTGAGCGTTATCAGCGGTGGCTTGCGAGCTGACGAGATCTGCTTTCGCTTGTCCTATCCCGGCCTGCGCCACATTTTGTTGCGCCTCAGCCTGGGCGAGTTTGCTCTTGGCCGATGCGAGGCTGGCCTGCGCGCTCGCGAGATTGACTTCAAAGTCGCGCGGATCGAGTTCGATCAGAAGATCGCCTCGTTTCACTTGATAGTTGTCATCAAAATGGACAGCCTTGACGTGTGCCGATACTTTCGGACTCACCTCGATGACATGAGCTTCGATGGTCGCGTCGTCTGTGGTTTCATAGCCTACGTTCAGGAAATACCAAACTGCGCCGCTGACCAACAGAGCGCCGCCAACAGCGCCTAATAGCAGCAACCGGCGTGACCGTTTCGGCTTTGAGGCAGTGACTTGTTGGCCGGCGTCGGCTGCGGGAATGGATCGCTCCGGGCTCGAAGTCTTGAGGATCGGAGCGGAGACAGTAGCAGATGAAGCGCTCATGCAGATGGAATCCTGTCAAAGGTTTAGGAACGGCGCGCTTGGCGAGTCATTTCGCGAACAGCGGCCAGTGAAAACCGGGTCACGTGATCGGCAATCTCCCCGACATTGGACTTGATGTTCTTGAAGTCGGGATTCAGCCTCTCGATGATTGGTTGGTACTGGAGAAAATAAAGGCATTGGCTCATCACGCTGGAAGCAATCAAGCCAAGCTCTCGCTGACTAAAGCGACCCTCGGTGAGATCCCGTAAAGTGGGTCTCAAAAATTCGTCGCGCAGGGGGCGAAGATTTTTCTCCACCAGCTCATCCAGGGCGGCAGTCGGGTTTGCCATTTCCCGAGCCTTTAAGCGCCGCATCCAATCCGGTCTGGCGGGATCCAGCAAATAGCGGACAAAATGATGGACGATGCTGCGCAATCGGTCTTCAGGAGAGCCGGCAGCGTCAGCCATAGCGTCCCGGAGAGCGGCTTGCACCGAGCAGGCCTCCAAGACCACCTTGGTATAGAGTTCGGCTTTATCCCGGAAATGATAATTGACCGCGGCGACATTGACGCCGGCTCGCTCGGTGATGGCGCGGATAGTAGCGCCTTCAAAGCCTTCCTCGGCGAACACTTCCCCAGCGGCATTGAGGATCTTCTCGCGAGTGCTTTCCTCGCTGGTTTCAACCGAGGTTTCGTTTCGTTCTTTCGTTACCACGCCGCCAATTTCAAACAAGTGTTTGAGATTGTCAAACAGATGTTTCAAATGGGCAAATCAATCGGGTGTTTAATATGGGCGTTTGAGGAATTGCGGCCAGCGAAAGTGGACGGGACGAGGTGCCAACTCGGCTTAGCTCCACGAGTCATTACTGCCGCGTTCTGAAAGTCGGTCCGTGAACCAGTATCGGAGGCCATTCCAGATCCCGTGCTCGTCTATCAACGTTTCCTCTCTGATGTGATATTGCCTTTCAGCCGGGACCGAACGCGGAGGCTGGCCGCTAACCTGACGCATCGCTTCCAGATAAAACCCATCGCCCAGACGGATTCGAAGCGCCTCTAACGAGGTCAGCTTAACAGCCGACAGAAATGTCTCAGGATCGTTCGACGGCACCTCTACTAGAACCTTCCATGGTGACGCCCTGTTGGCTTCAGGAGAAGGAAGGACGGCCAAAGGGTCACAGAGAAAGTAGGTGCCCACGCACCGTATTCTGTAACCGACCGGGATCGCTAGACAAGTTCGGCCCGATACGTCATTTGACGTATTGACCTGCGGAACCGGTCATCCGAGTAAGTTTGACGACAAAGCTTTAAATGCCGCAGGTCGAGCCCGCGCGTAGCATGACTTCGGCGATTCGAATGGCTCGAGACGCTCTAAAATGAACTTGGTTCTGAGGGATGAACTCACTAACTAGGAACGGTGCTCCGATCTTCGCGATGTCGTTTCGAAGTTATCCGTTAATGAATCCTTGATTCGTCAGGCGATAGCGCCGCACATCAATGCCTTCCTTTAACCAAGCTCGAGCGATCTGATTCTTCAGTTGTTGTTCTGCGGCCACGTTGTTTGCTTGTTGCAGTCGTTTGATTCGTTCGCGACACAGTTCGGCTAAAGCCTTAAACCTGTCTGAATATCCCTGCTTAAGGTCACTGGAAAGCTGAGTAGCCTTTCCGCGCTTCTCGATGACTTGGCAAACTGTTTCTCTGACCCTTCGGATTCCGACGGGAGTTTCAGACGCATCGGCGTTATGCAAAATCTCCCACGATATGATCAGATTACCGGCCACGGCGTCTCCGAGGTTGTGGCTGGAATATCCGTAATTCTCGAACCTGCGATCGAACCTGCTAATCAGCGTGTCGAAGCTGGGCATATCGGCGAATGCACCTGTTTGGATGCGCGAAATATAGATTCCTCGGTCACTGCTGGTAACGCTCGGATTGGCGTGGAAAGACAGGCTGCTAAAGGATGGCTCCCGCCGGACCGTTTCTTTCTTACCTTGACGGCCAGGCTCTTTAGGTCCCGTGGACGTGCTCTCAGGATTGCTGTGAGCGAGCTCACTTTGTACTTTTTCTAGTTCGGAGCCCATTCCCTCGAGACCTAAGCTCCGGTCAAACGACTCGAATTCGCCACTGTTTTCTTGGGCCCAGGCCGCAGCGGTCGTAGCAAGGCTTAGTAGCGAAATCGCTGCGATGCTCGAACAAGCTTTTGTGATCAACATAAGCAAAGAGATTGAATTGTCGTAGGTTAGCCCACTGTCCAGCCAACATTCTCCACCTATTTTGGCTACTTCTGCTCAGAAAATTCAAGACTAAGGTTGCTGCACCGATGCTAATCGAGATAGAGCCTCTTTAGCATCCGAGTTGCCGTGGTCCGCAGCCTTCTGGTACCATTCTCGCGCTTTCGTATAATCTTGATTTACCCCGTGTCCTCTCTCGTATAAGTCGGCGAGGTTGTACATGGCGGCGGCGTTGCCGGCCTCAGCCGATTTTTGGTACCACTCGCGCGCTTTACGATAATCTTGAGTGACACCCTTCGCTTCTTCGTAAATGACACCGAGATTATTCATCGCGAATGCGATCCCGGCGCTAGCTGCCTTCTCGTATAATTCCCGAGCTTTCGCGTAATCTTGAGTCACGCCCTGACCTTTGTCGTATATGATAGCAAGGTTATACATGGCCTCGGCATCGCCAGCGTTGGCCGCCTTTTGATAGTACTCGCAGGCTTTCCGGTAATCTTGAGCTACGCCCTTACCTTTGTAGTGCATTACACCGAGATTTTCGATCGCGTGCACGAAACCTGCATTAGCCGCTTTTTCATACCATTCGCGAGCCTTCGCGTAATCCTGACTCACGCCCTGACCTTCCTCGTACAGCGCGCCCAGATTATTCATCGCTTGGGCGTTACCCGCGTCAGCCCCTTTTTGATAAAATTCGCGCGCCTTTACATAGTCTTGGGTGACCCCTTCGCCGAGCTCATAATGCAGCCCTTGATTTAAAAAATCAGCCCCGGAGTTGCCAGCAAATCGCCTGAATTGCAGAAACGATACCGTGGCCGCGGCGAAGAAAAAAAGTAGTGCGTAGGCGACGAGTTTTTTACTCGATCGTGTCTCTTTATGCCCTTGTTCTGGAGGTGTAGTCATTTCGGTTTTGGATCCGTGTCTGCTCAGCGAAAACAACGGAAGGTGATGCGTGGCTTCCATTGGCAATGACGCGTTTCCGGCCGGAACTTGCAGAAACGGAAGCGATCGTTTCGGCGGCGAGACATCTTATCCATCTCCGGAGGAGCTGGAAGCTCAGTCAGCCCAAGCTCAAGCTCAAAACGAAATAGATGGGGTAACCCGTAGCCCGCATTCTCACTGACCCGCGAGAAATGCGCACGACGTGCCGATCCGGCCGCCCCGGACCGGGGCAAGGGAGTACCTGCTTGTGATGGAAAGACAGTCCGTTAATCCGTTATGTCTCTGCCGAATCCGAAACGGTTAGTTTATCGGGTTCTTCGCCGGAGGTGGCACGCGCGCCGACCGGCTGGACTAAAGCAGTCAGCAACATACTCCAGATTGCGCAGGCCAAAATTCCGAGCGGCAGTTGAAGCGATGTGGGGAAGCAATAGATCAAAACCACCATCGGAATCCAGAAAAGCCAATTCGAAACCAACACCGGCAGGACCGTCAGAACATAAAATTGCCGGAATTGCCGCATTTTTTCGACTGTCCGGCGAAAGGAAAATTGTTCACTTCTCCATAGGAAAGCTAACGTTTGCGTCGGATTACTCAGAAAGGGCGTATAGACAAATTGGTCGACCAGAGTTTTTGCTGCTAGAACCTCGACCGATCTGCCCGTACCGAATAGGTAGGCTTGAATCTGATAAAAAACGCTGTTCATAACGCCCAGCAGTCCGAATACAACGAAATTGAAGGACATATTAGCGAGATCTTCGCCTGTCCAACGGCCGTTCTTGTGAAGGTAGACGCTAAAAATTTCCGTTATTCCACCTACCGTGATGCCCATGGCAAAGAAGCTAAAAAACAAACCGCCCTGTACATTCCACTCGGTGAGCACCCCGAAAATGGGTTTGACTGCCGGCAAATAAAAATAGCTGATTACCAGGCTCAACATCAATAACTGTATCAGAACGGCGGGCGCGAAGTTAGCACGAGCGGCGTTTAATCCGAGCCGAAGACTACGCAGGACCAGTTCCGAGGTGCCGAGGCTAGGTTGATCGGCAGCTCGAGCGGGAAACTTGACCTTGGAAAGATGATACCTGCCGATCTTGACGGAATCCGCGTGGCGGCAGGCAGGTACTCCGGCCTGTTTATTGGAATAGAAGCTGAAGTGGAAAAGCATAGAAACCCCTGCTCCTCGAGCTTATCCGGC
>JAFAIO010000450.1 GCA_019236675.1 Verrucomicrobiota bacterium | reverse complement strand
ATTTTCGCGGCTCTATCTTTGTCACCGCCGAAACGCACAACCGAAAACTCAGTGCCGCCCACTAAGCCAGGCTCGACATCGGTTACTCGCACCTTGGTTCCAAGCAGGTCTGCGCGCAGGTTGAGCGAGAACTGGCGAACGAAAGCCTTGGTGGCGCCGTAGACGTTCCCGCCCGGGTAAGGATAATTAGCAGCAGTCGAACTGATGTTCACCACGTGGCCGCGGTTGCGATCAACCATGCCCGGAAGGACGGCGCGAGTAACAAACATCAGACCCTTCACGTTAGTGTCGACCATCTGTTCCCAGGCTTCGATGTCGGCTTTATGAGCCGGCTCAAGGCCAAGCGCCAGGCCGGCGTTGTTTACCACGACATCGATTTCCGCAAACTCAGTTGGCAAGGTGTTAACGGCATGTTCGACTGCAGAACGATCGCGAACATCGAGCATCAACGTATGGAGTCGATCGGTTGGGAGTTCGCCAGCGAGCGTTTTCAGGCGTTCTTGCCGGCGCCCCGCGGCCACCACGCGATGTCCTTCAGCAACAAATTTTTTCGTAATCGCTGCGCCGAACCCGGCGCTTGCTCCTGTGACGAAGACGGTCATCGACATGCCCCAGTATGAATGTGATTTGTGTTCAGGCAACCCGAGTCGGCGAAGCCTAATGCGCGTGTTTCGCCTATCGCGTCACGTCGGCAGCCATTTCTATCGCTGTACCAGATTTAGATCTAAGAGGTTGATGAAAGATGGCTCCGTAGGAGTCACATCTTTATAGCTCGCGACGCAAATAAAAGGGTGATAGCTCCGTAAGAGCGACACCTGGTCGCATATTATTAACGCCGTCGCTATAAAGATTCCGCTCCTGCGGAGCCCCGCCCTCCTAGCTCCTAGATTCTAGCTCCTAGCTCCTCTCTCTTTTCATCCTTCACGTAGGAAGCCAGGCCGTTACCGAAGGACCAATCTTCTCGAGCGTTCGGAGAGAGAATCACCTGCACATCCTCTAGGCGCAGTCCGGCGTTTGCCGAAAGTAACTCGGCCAACCGTTTGTAAAGCTGCTGTTTCGCTGCCGTGTCTCGCCAATTGCTAAAGGTGATGTTGATGAACACAACGTCTCTAGAACGGTGGATACCCAGGTAGTTGGGATCGTAAATAAATTCTTCCGGCTCGTACTGATCAATGAACTGGAATCGGTCATCGGCCGGTACCTCGAAGGTTTCGACGAGCGCTTGATGTACGCTATCCGCGATAGTCCGGATATGGTCGTTGGATTTACCTTTCAGTAATGAAATTCGAACGAGTGGCATAGGGATTCTGGTCCTGTTGTTGAACGTTTTCTTGCTTATTCAATTGCCAAGTATCGAGCGGTTAGTCGTCTCACTTGACGACCAAAACCTAATACCCGAGGATGCTTCTACAATTTGAAAGTTTAGTAAAAACATATCAATAAAATCGAACAATGGTACCTCGCGTTAATCTTAATATGGATGTGCTGCGCACGTTCGTGACCGGGTCCGAGCTGGGGAGCTTCTCGAAAACAGCACAACGATTGGGCCGTTCACAGTCCGCCATCAGCACCCAGCTTCGGCGCCTGGAAGAACAAGCAGGTAAGCCGCTTTTTAAGAAGTCCGGTCGAGGCCTAGCGCTGACTACCGCCGGGGAGAGTTTGCTCAGCTACGCGAAACGAATTCTCGAGCTGAACGATGAGGCCATTGATGGACTTCGCGATGGAGACGTTGAAGGCTGGGTTCGCCTTGGAATTCCTCAGGACTTTGCGGAAGGCTGGCTGACCAGCTTGCTGGGGCGATTCGCGCGCGCCCATCCGAAAGTGCGCGTTGAAGTACGAGCCGAACAGAACGTCCTTTTAATGGATAGACTTCGTGACGATGAACTCGATTTGGCGCTTGCCTGGGGCGGCGGCAATAATGGAGTAAGTGCCGAACGGCTGATTGATCTGCCGATGGTATGGGTTGGTCGCCCTGATTGGGACGGCATCAAGGCTTTGGGCGGGGAACCACTGTCATTGGTCGCGTTTGAGCCGCCGTGTGTGTTTCGTTCCGCCGGAATTGAAGCATTGGATCGAGCGGGAATCGCGTGGCGCCTCGCATTTACGAGTCCCAGTCTGGCAGGTCTCTGGGCAGCGACTGGAGCCGGCTTAGGAGTAACCTTGCGCACTACTGTCGGCCTGCCAAACGCGCTCGTCGTTTTGAAGCCCGGAGTTTCAGGGCTCCCTGGGTTGCCGAAGGTTTCGCTAACGTTGTGCAAGACCAAAGCAGACCCGGCGGTGAACCGCCTTTGCGAACTCTTGCGCGAAACGATTGCCGAGCAAATCAAACACCGATGAGTTTCAGTCGCCTGGCCGGTTCTACCTTATGAGGTCGGAATTCTTAACGACCCGCAAACTACGAAAACAACATGATTCCATTAACAGGTAAGAAGATAGTCGTAATCGGCGGGAGCAGCGGAGTGGGACGGCGAGTTGTGGAAATGGCCGTTGGTAACGGCGCGCGAGTGCTCGCGGTGGCGCGACAGGAAGGTCCGCTTGGACTGCTAACTCGAGAGGTGTCTGGCGCCGAAGTTTTATCACTCGATGCAACGGATGAAGCGTCGCCGACCAAAGTATTCGACGTTCTCCAACCCGATGTACTAGTTCTTAGCGCGGGAGCGATTCCGCCCGCCGCGCCGCTCCACGAGCAGAACTGGCAGGAATTCGGCGTTAACTGGGAGACCGACGTCAAAATAGCGTTTCTCTTCTGCAAGGCGGCGCTAACCCGCCCTCTGGCTGCTGGCTCTTCGGTTATCTTGATTTCCAGTGGCGCTGCTCTCCAAGGGTCACCGATATCGGGGGGGTATGCAGGCGCCAAACGCACGCAGATCTTCATTCAAAATTACAGTCAGAAGGAGTCCGACCGTCTCGGACTTGGTGTAAGATTTTTGGCGCTTGCGCCACGTATCATGCCGGACAGCGAAATCGGAAGGCGGGCAGTAGCCGCTTATTCCCGCTATCTTGGTATATCGAGAGCCGAGTTTGTTCAGGGAATGGACTCGCCGCCGACGGCATCGGACGTCGCGACCGCAGCTATCGAGCTAGTCACGAACCCTGATCCGTCCAAGGGAAAAGTGTTTGTTGTCTGGGGGAAGGGCCTGGAAGCTGTGCCCTGACCTAAGGGCGTTGAAGAAGGTCAGCAGAAGTCTAATCCCGACTGCCATGGCATCGACGGAAGCATCACATCAGGACCAAGATCCTGAGCGGACGAGCCAGGCCTTTGAAGAGCTCGCCGAACCGTTCCGCCGTGAACTAAAACTGCATTGTTACAGAATGCTTGGCTCGTTGCACGAGGCCGAGGATCTCGTGCAAGAGACCTATCTGCGCGCCTGGCGCCGCTTCGACAGGTTTGAGGGAGGCTCATTTCGCGCTTGGCTCTATCGGATCGCCACCAACGCTTGCCTTAATGCTCTTGCTACTCGGAAGAACATGCAGCGTTTACTGCCGGACCAGCAGGTGCCTGCCTCCGTCACCTTTCAGATGCCGGAAGGCATTCCACCAGCCGACATTCCGTGGCTTGAACCTTATCCGGACTCAAATTTGGAAGGGATCGCTGACATTGCCCCGGACCCAGCAGCCCGGTATGCGTCTCACGAAGCCGTGCACCTGGCTTTTGTCATCGCAATTCAGCAGCTGCCGCCTCGGCAGCGCGCCGTGCTCTTATTGTGTGACGTGCTTGGATGGGCTGCCGCCGAAGCTGCTACGCTACTGGCTGCCTCGACCGCTTCGATCAATAGCGCCTTGCAACGGGCGCGCGAGAAGTTGGCCAAGCTCCATCCTACGGGCCGGCCACCGGTGGCGGCATCGCCCAATTCCACGGAGCGAGAGCTTCTGGACCGCTATCTTCGGGCGTGGGAAAGCAATGACCTCGACGGCTTTGTAGCCCTTCTCAAAGAGGACGCAACCTATACTATGCCGCCGTGGCTACAATGGTACGCGGGGCGCGAAGCTATGCGCTCCTTCTTTGCGGTGGCTTGGCAGAATCGTGGCGACATCCTCCTACTACCAATCGCTGCCAACCGTCAGCCGGCTTTCGCCATGTACACGCGTCCCGGGGCAGGTGAACTGTGGGCCGCCCACGCCATTCACGTGCTCACTCTAGAACGAGATCTGATTTCCAGACTCACGCTGTTTCTGGAAACCGATAGGCCGAGCCTGTTTTCTGGCTTTGGGCTGCCGCCAGCTCTGAGGGATGCCGCGAGCGCGGGCCGAATCCCGAAGGGATGACAGGACTCAGCCAGGGGTTTTAACCCCTGGTAGCCTATTCACGATTACGATCTGCCCTGTAGGGGCAGCAGGACAATGAGTCTCAAACGTATCCGTTATCGAATGCCATCCTGTATTTTGCAAAAGTGTTCTGCATGCTTCTTCGTTTAGATTTGCTAATTTGCGATCTTCAATTCGATTCTAGCTTGCGCGGGTTGCTTATGATCTTCCTCCCTTTCAGGGCAGGTCCTACTTGGGTCGGTACCAGGGGTTAAAACCCCTGGCTGAGTCCTTTCATCCCTTCGGGATAAATCAGACGGCCCACTTCCGGGACGAGCACCACAACTTTTTCCTATCATTTTCGGCTTTTCTTTCCGATTTTGCGGTAGGAATACTGCGCTATGAATTCGCTCAAATTCGTCACTGCTGCGGCCATCGGCGCGCTGTTGCTCGCCGCTAATGCCAGTGACAGCAAGGCAGACTCCCAGGCGCCTGACGGAGGCCTCACCAAGATCCGGGTCGGCTATATCGGTATTACTTGTGAGGCGCCCATTTTCTCCGCGGTGGAGAATGGGTTTTTCAAGGAGGAAGGCCTGGAGCCGGAACTGGTGAAGTGTGAATGGTCGAAATATAAAGACGTGCTTGCGCTTGGCGGATTCGACATCACGCACCATCTGATCATGTATCTACTGAAGCCGATCGAGCAGGGGTTGGATGTGAAGTTCACGGCCGGCATCCACACGGGCTGCCTACGGGTGCAAACCGCCACGGACAGTAAGATCAAGACTGTGCAGGATCTTCGTGGAAAACGGATTGGCGTGCCGGGAATGGGGACCCCACCGTTCATTTTTGCTAATCGAGTCTTAAGCGCTAACGGGATTGACGCGAGCCGGGACATTACGTGGACGGTGTATCCCGCGGGTGAACTTGGGTTAGCGTTGGAGAAGGGCCAGGTGGATGCCGTAGCCGACTCAGAACCAATTGGCACCTTATTGATGGCCGATGGGAAAGTGCGCAATGTTGCTGATCAAGCCAGCGATGCGCCTTACAAAGACGAATATTGCTGTGCGGTTGTGGTGAGCGGCAAGTTCCTGGCTAACAATCCGAAGGCAGCAGCTGCAGCTACCCGGGCGCTGCTTAAAGGCGCCAAGTGGGTTCAGGAGAATCCGGCGGCGGCTGCGCGGCTATCTGTCGAGAAAAAGTATCTCGCCTCAAATCCTGAATTGAACACTTTGGCGCTGTCGCATTTGCGTTATGTTCCGAGCGTTTCCGGTGCTGAGGCGGCCGTAAAGTCGGCGGCTGAACAAATGAAAGTCGCAGGGATGCTTAACCCGGGAACGGATGTAGCCGCCTTAGCAAAAAAGGCTTTCGTTCATTTGGATGGGGTTTCGGACGAGTGGCTTAAAGGTCTGGAAGTAAATAAGGTTGCTGGAGGCCAGGTCCCGCCGGATGAGATCTACCGTGTCAGGGCGGAGTTGGCGGGGAGCGGAAGCCACCCGACGCTTGCTTCGTGTTGTTCACCCAACGAGAAGTGAAGGAAATAGCAGACGCTAACGAGCGCGCTCAGGCTACCAGCACGATTGCGCGGCCGCCTGAGTCGCAAAATCGAGACGAACGGCCCGTAGAGAAAGTGCGTTGGCTGACTCTGTTGGCTGTGCCGTTCGCAGCAGTAATCGCGCTTGGCCTGCACGCGTTCGCGGCCGGAAACGAGCCGCCAGCGGAAGCGCTCTTGTATACTTACTTTTTGAGCGGGTTGCTTGTTGTCGCTCTTATTGCCGTGGTCGTGCAATCGGTGTGGGCCGGCCTCCGCAAATGGATGCGGGACTCTTATCCGCTGATTGCGGCAGCGGTCTTTTGTCTGGTCGGTTGGGAACTAGTGACATCAGTGTTGCACTGGCTCCCGTTGCCTTACTTTCCCGGTCCCGCCGGCGTCTTGCTAAGCCTGGTCAACGACAGCGCCGTGCTTTTCGATAGTACGTGGCATTCGCTACTGCTGCTTTTGGGCGGTTACACGTTAGGCGTGGCGGTAGGATTAGTCAGCGGGATTTGCATCGGATGGTTCCCGCACGCCCGTTATTGGGGAATGCCAATCTTAAAGATCATTGGTCCTATTCCGGCGACGGCGTGGATTCCTCTGGCTATGGTGCTTTCTCCCTCCGCGATGTTCTCCGCAATTGGCCTAATTGCGCTGGCTGTCTGGTTTCCCGTAACGATGTTGACCGCATCAGGAGTTTCTAACACGCGTGCTTCCTACCTCGATGTGGCGCGCACACTTGGCGCCGGGCGAGCCTATCTCATCTTCAATGTCGCGATTCCAGCCGCGATGCCGAGTATCTTTATCGGACTGTTTATGGGGTTGGGCGCCTCGTTTTTGACATTGGTGGTCGCTGAAACTGTGGGTGTAAAGTCGGGTCTTGGCTGGTACGTGAGTTGGGCGCAAGGATGGGCGGAGTACGGAAAAGTCTACGCGGCGCTACTGATTATGGCGGCGTTCTTCTCGACCATTATGACCGCCCTGTTTAAGGTCCGTGATCATGTGCTCGCCTGGCAAAAAGGCGTAATCAAATGGTAGCAACATTCGTAAGCGGCGTTGCGAAAGAGGGTTCTTCGGTGCACGTGACCAACGTAACGAAGGATTTCGCCGCCAAGGACCGCACAAATCAGCGGACGCTGGCATTGGACGGAGTCTCATTGTCTGTCGCGGCAGGCGAGTTTGTTTCTATTATTGGTCCGAGCGCATGTGGGAAGTCCACGCTGCTTCGCCTCATCGCCGGCCTCGACTTTCCGAGCTCCGGTGAACTCCGGGTGGGTAGCGAAGTGATCAGTGGAGCAAACGCCGAGCGCGGACTTGTTTTTCAGGATCCGAACTTGTTTCCTTGGCTGACGGTACGCCGAAACATCCGATCCGGTCTGGTTGCCCTGAGAGTAGTGCGCGAGAAGAATCACGAGGTCGATGAATTTATCCGTTTGGTAGGGCTCGAAGGCTTTGCTGATGTCTATCCTCATCATCTTTCTGGAGGGATGGCTCAGCGGGTTGCCCTAGCCCGGGCCTTGATCACCCATCCAAAAGTACTTCTGCTGGACGAACCCCTCGGCGCGCTGGACGCTTTTACGCGGATGCAGATGCAGGACGAAGTATTGCGCCTGTGGCAAGCCCGCCTCACCACGATGCTTCTGGTCACTCACGACATTGATGAAGCGATCTATATGAGCGATCGCATTCTCATAATGACCCCGCGCCCTGGCCGGATCGATCGCGTGATTTCGTTAGATATGGAGCGGCCTCGAGACCGTAGCCACCCCGATTTTCTGCGTCTTCGCAGCGAGATCCTTCAACTGCTCGATTTTGGCCGGCGCTAGTGTCCTGTCCCACAGATAGCCTGGCTTTCGTTGCGATCAAAATGGGCCGCCGGCAAGGCGCGAGGAGGGCGCATATCTGAATCGATACGTAACCGACGAGCAACGCGGCCGCCGGCCCATTTTCATCGCAACCCTCCGGGCCGTGGCCAGTTGGCTGTTTTTCCGCGTTGCTCACTCCTTACGTATCAATTTAGATATGCTCGTCGTTCGCGCCTTGAAAAACAGCCAACTGACCGACGGCGAAAGCCAGGTTATCCATGGGACAGGACACTGACGGATGAGCAAAAACAGTTCGGGCAAGGGTGACGCCGTCATAACGGCAGACCAAGGCTCAACCATCGCTTTCCGCCGTGGGGTTCCGCCTGAATTGCTGGCGATCGGATCGATGCTGAGTGTCCAGCTTGGCGCAGCGCTCGCTGTCCCGGTGATGTCCGCTATCGGACCCGTGCCAACAACCGCGCTAAGGCTTTTTTGGTCGGGAATTTTATTGGCATTTTTCGTGAGACCGCGGTTCAGCCGGATGACCCGCTATCAATGGTTGTGCGGCGCCAGCCTCGGAATCGTGATCGCAACGATGACGATCTGTTATTTCGTCGCCATCTCCCGAATCCCCATGGGTCCGGCGACGGCAATAGAGTTCCTGGGACCGTTAGGAGTTGCCTTGATTGGGGCGCGCAGGCTCTTACATTTAGTGCTAGCAATAGCCGCCGCCGGCGGCGTGTTCCTTTTGACTCGGGAAAACTCGCGCTGGAGTGTCGATGCGTTGGGAATTGTTTTTGCGGTGGCCGCTGCTCTGGGTTGGGCTGCCTATATCCTGTTGATGAAAAGGGTGGGAGCTTCGTTCCGGGGACTGCAAGGTCTTTCGGTCGCGCTCTTAGTCGCTTCGATTGCCGCCAGCCCAGTCAGCTTTGTTGCCAGAGGCGATGTTTTTAAAATCGCGCCGTTGATCGCTACGATTGGGTTGGCTGTGCTCACCCCTCTGCTCCCGTATGCTCTAGAGATGATGGCGCTCCGTAAGATGAGCACGCGGGCGTTCGGGATTTTCATGAGCATGGAGCCCGCTATCTCCGCCATACTTGGTTATGTGATCCTGACCCAGCGACTGAGCATGCGGCAAATCGGCGGAATCGGGTGTGTCGTCGTTGCCAGTGCGATCACAGCGCTCACAAACAAAGTGGAGCT
This sequence comes from Verrucomicrobiota bacterium, assembly GCA_019236675.1. Classification (GTDB taxonomy): domain Bacteria; phylum Verrucomicrobiota; class Verrucomicrobiia; order Chthoniobacterales; family JAFAMB01; genus JAFAVN01. Next base: position 19,414 of record JAFAIO010000450.1, on the reverse strand, counting down.
AGAAGATCGGAAACAGACTCCCGATGTTCACGGCGATCTCGGCGCTTCTTGAATGATGCCGCAAAGCGGCTGTGCATCGAAGTGATTGGTGGTCGGGCCGTGGACCATCACCCCAATCGGAGGGGCGTTGCATTGAACGTGGCATGTTCTCGTGCGTGCCCGACCAGAAAGTGGGAGCAACGTATTTTGTGTGCTACAACCGCGACGCCCCCAAAAACGTGCCACGCCCATTGAGCTTGCTCGTTTCGTAACCCGTGCCGCGCCTTCAGGGAGCCGCGGCTAACACGCGAATAGCACGCAAAACGCGATATGTTTTGCCCTTCGCGCGCGGTAAATCAACGCGGAATGCGGCTCCCCTCCGATCTGGCGATGCGCCAACCAATTACCGATTCGCTCGGCAGGTGCTAGGCCGTTACCAAAGCGGTCAGGACGCTCCCGTCGTTTCGTGCAACAGGCTATCCAGATCGAGTGCCTTCGTGAACATCTGTAATCGCCCATCCGGGAAATGCGGCCATTCTTCGCGAGGGCGGTCCCAGCAGAGCTCCACACCATTTTCATCGGAATCGCGTAGATAAAGCGCTTCGCTCACTCCGTGGTCGGAGGCGCCATCGAGCTGAATACCAGCAGCGAGCACCCGTCGGAGCGCGTCGCTCAACTCGGCCCGAGTCGGATAAAGAATGGCCAAATGATAAAGCCCCGTGGTTCCCGGCGCCGGCGGGGAACCGTTACGGCTTTCCCAGGTATTAAGCCCGATGTGGTGATGATAGCCGCCAGCCGAGATGAAGGCTGCTTCGTTACCGAATCGGGCGGTGAGCTCGAACCCCAGTACGCCGCAATAGAATTCCAATGCTCGGTCAATGTTTGCTACTTTCAGATGCACGTGGCCTATGCGGGCACCTTGGCTAATTGGTTTGCTGGTGTTCTTTGGAGGCTCGGAGAAATCCATACGTCATTTTCAGCTCCTTCGTTTGGAAACGCTAGCGAGAGCTAGGAGCCTACCGGTCTCCGACGCGTCGGCCTCGCAAGCGAGGCAGCGCTCCACGGGGCGGTCCTCCTAGCTCCTAACTCCTAAACTGCTTACTGACGTACTGCTTACTGATTACTCTGTTGGCTTGGCGATTAAAATGGGGCCAAATAGCGTCCAATGATCGGTACTGGAAAACTATGAAGACCAATAGCCTCCGCTGTTTGTTTGTCCTTCCAATGATTTCCTGGTTTGCGATATCTGGATACTCTGCAGAGCAACCCGGCATATCTGTCGGGTCAGGTTCGACCGGGTTCATCGATGTCGATGGAGGCAAGCTCTACTACGAGGAATCGGGACAGGGTGGTCAAATGGTGGTTTTGATTCACGACGGAGTACTGGACTCAGCGGTCTGGAACGATGTTTGGCCGGAGTTTTGTCAGCACTTCCATACTATTCGCTATGACCGCCGTGGATTTGGTAAGTCGGCAGCGGCCACTTCCTGGTATTCGGAAATTGATGATCTGGCGACGGTGCTTCACCATCTGAGTCTAGGGCATGCGGCGCTGATAGGGAGTTCCCATGGTGGAGAACTGGCAATCGACTTTACCTTGGCCCATCCCGACATCGTCCAAGAACTGGTGTTGGTCGGGCCAGTCTTAAGCGGGATGCCTTACACCCAACATTTTCTTGATCGAGGGAGAGCGGCTTTCTCGCTGCTGCAGAAAAATGACGTAAAAGGCGCCATCTCCGAATGGTCAAAAGATAAGTACCTGATCGCGCCGGCGGATGATGCCGCTCGCAAAAAACTACTGAATTTGCTAACCGCGAACCCGCAAGACATGACGCATGCCGGGGGCGACATGATTATGGCGGGCAAGCCCGCTTTTGGCAGATTGAACGATATTAAGACGCCAACCCTTATCGTGACCGGCGATGCGGATATTCCGGATGTTCATGCTCACGCCGGCGCCATCGAAGCCGGAATTCCGAGGGCCCACCGAGTGGTGATGGAGGGAGTGGGGCACCTTTTGTATTTGGAAAAGCCTAGCGAATTCGCTTACCTGGCTATCGCTTTTCTTGAGACCAATCAGCCGATTGAACCTCGTCAGGAAACCAGGAGTGGGGGCGATTGACGAATCCTGAATCGGGCCGGCGGAGTGATGGAGTACCGGCCGCGCCCGCTTCGCTACGCGAAGCGTTGCGGCCGGGAGTGTTGGAGTGATGCGTTCTGTCCTATTGCACGCTGTCACCGCGGGGTTGGGGATGTTCAAAGGAGTGGGGAACTGGTTTGCTTTATAGCGAGTATCAGAGTTGCAGTTTTTCTTTTCGCCAGGTGCTTTGAACTCAGTCCGTCGTAGACGCGGTTCTTACGTGTTTCTTTGTTAGCCCTTGTTTATTAGTTAGCCGCTTGGCCTGTGCGTTTTGTCCCGCGGTACGCCGATGGTGCCCGGTTGGTTTGTGGCGGATTAAATCAGTTTGAGTCTGGATAATTCGTTTGGTCGCATCGTCGCTACCCAGAGCGAAGGTTGCAGTCTCAAGAAGCAGCATGCAGACCGACACCGACATGCATTTGAAAATCGCGCTATTCACAACGGGCTAAAAACTAATTCTAACGCAGGTTAGACAGCAAACTCATTCTGGCCCGGTGCGACTTTTCAAACAGACATTGCTCAAATGCCAAGTTGTTTGGTATTGAAGATGTTTGTGCAATTCTCCGACTATTCTTTGGCGAATTTCTCTAAGCACTGGCTGTCTGGGATGAGTCTGCTTTTGCTCGGAGCGTCGACTTTGTATGGCCAAGATATCTGGCAAGGACCGTCGGGTAGTTGGTTTACTAGCTCCGATTGGAGCCTGGGTTTTCCGCCGAACTTCGAGCTAGACGCGATTATCAACAACGGTACTACGGTCCAGATCGCCTCTGGCGAGGCGTCTGCCAATTCTCTTACCATTGGTGAGACGGCAGCCGGTAGCGTGCTCCAGATGTTGCCCGGAGGCATCCTGAGTCTCAATACGCCGCTCATAATTGGAACGGGAGGAACCGTTCTGTTTAGTGGTGGGACAATCTTTGTAAACCAGATTGTAGACAACGGGGCCATCATTTTTGATGTTCCAGAAAACGAGGGGCTCGGATCGCCTGTTAGCGGGACCGGCAAAATCGTGATGAACATTGTCGGGACTTTATTCGATTCAGCCCAGAGTACCTACAGTGGCCCGACGATTTTGATTTCTGGAACGTGGCAAGCCGAAGCGACAGGGGTGTTTAGCCCAAATTCGGCATTTATGCTGAACTCGCCTTCGATTTTGGATGTGAATGGTTTCAATAACACCGTCGCCTCGCTTTCGGGAACTGGGGATGTGATCAATAGCAGTTCGACTAGTGCGGTCTTAACTGTCGGCAGCGGTCCCACTTCCGCTTCGAGCGGCTCATTTTTAGTGGTGAACAACGGAGTTGTCAGCCCGGGTAATCCTACCGGGACATTGACAATATCCGGTAATTACCTCCAGAACTCGAGTGGTACATTACGCATTGGAGTTGGTGGCGCTACTCCCGGTCAGTTTGGCGTATTAGCAATCAGCGGGCACGCTACACTTGGCGGTACCCTTCAAATCGTTCCCATCAACGGGTTTCAACTGGCTGTTGGAGACAAGCTCACTTTCCTGACTGCGACCGGCGGTGTGACCGGCAATTTTAGCACCATTCAAAATCTGTTCCCCAGCAGTACCGCCGTCGCCGCCCAATTCGTGCTCCTTCCAGATGCGGTCGAGGTCGAGGGAACGCAAGGCTCGTTCGTGGCGATACTGGAGTCGTTGGGACCGGTTGTGACCCCGAACGAATTGGCTGTGGCCAAAGCGCTCGATAGCGCGAGGGGTGACCCCAGGGAAGCGGCCTTATTTGCGTTCCTTGACAGCCAGCCGATCGCTAATCTGCCTCATGACCTCAGCTTGATCGCGCCAACTCAAATCAGTTCGATAAACGCCTCTGTCTCCGTAGGAAAGGTCCAAATCTCCAACATCGGACAGCGCATGGCCAACATTCATGCGGGGAGTACCGGCTTCAGCTCTTCCGGATTCACGTTAAACGGCGAAGCTACCACTTTCGGCAACGGTTTAGCAGGGGAGACGGGGGCCGAGGGCAAGAGTGGGCCATCACCCCTGGCGCCGGTCCCGGAAAATCGTTGGGGCTTTTTTGTGACGGGTCTCGGCGAGTTTACTAACGTTGACAGTACGCCGAACGCAAACGGATATGATGTCAACACTGGCGGTATTACTCTCGGCGTAGATTACCGCGTGACTCCTTACTTGGCCGTGGGGTTGCTAGGAGGCTATGCTCACAACAACGTGAGTCTGGTTGGCGGGGGTAATATTGACGTAAACGGTGGGACATTTGGCGCCTACGCTACCGTTTTTAGTGGCGGCTTTTATTTAGACACCGCGGTAACCGCTGGTCCGAACGGATACGATACCCATCGGACGGCGCTCCAGGGCAGCGCGAACGGCAGCACTGAAGGCGCCGACGTCAATGTCGTTGTGTCGGCGGGCTACGATTGGAAACATGGCAACTTCAGCATCGGGCCGACGGCTACCTTCGAATTTGGGTATGTCGGTCTCGACAGCTTTAGCGAAACCGGTTCACTGGCCCCACTGAAGTTCCCTGACCAGAACACCGAATCGGAGATCACGAAGTTTGGCGCCAGAGCCATGTACGAGTGGAAAATTGGTAAGGTCACTCTGATCCCTCAAGTCAGCTTGGCCTGGCAGCACGAGTACGGATCAGTCGCTTACCAGGTCGTGGCAGGTTTCGCCAGCGGCGCAGGGACAAACTTTACGGTTAATGGCCCGGAGATCGGGCGCGACAGTCTGTTAATCGGGGCTGGTGTCTCGATGATCTGGAGCGACCGTTTCTCGACGTATGTCTTCTATGATGGAGACGTCGCCCGCACGAATTACGATTCTCACACCGTCACTGGGGGCTTCCGGATCACTTTTTAGCCCAAAACTAAAAGATCCGCGCATTACGCAGACCGTTCGGCGGAGCTCGGGTGTCTATCGTCGGCGTCGTTGCGCCTTTACGTGGGATTTTAGTTCTGGGAGCATGAGAACCCGCTGGCTTCTTTACCAGTGCTCGCTAAGCTTCGACAGCTTTGAATAACCTGTCTGAATCTGTCAAGCGCTGGAAAAGAAGGGGTCGCAAAGAATTAGTCAGAGATCGATGGATTGCGCTTTACGCGGATCAGTGCGAGTTGCCGGGCGGACATATCGTCGAGCCTTTCTATGTCCTGGAGGAAAAGGACTGGGTCCATGTCGTTGCCGTCGACGCCACCGGAGCGATATTGCTCACCCGGTTGTACCGTTACCCCGCTGATTGGCTTGGTTGGGAGTTGCCCTGCGGGGGCATCGATCCTGGAGAGGACCCGCTTACCGCCGCCAAACGAGAACTTAAAGAAGAAACCGGATACGTTGCTGCCCAGTGGCAACAGATTGGCGGGCCTTTATACCCAAACCCGGCGCGTCAAACCAATCGAGTTTACTCCTTCGTCGCCACGGATCTGACCCAAGCGGGACCACAATCACTCGAAACCACGGAGGACATTGAATTCGAATTCGTGCCTCCCACGGAGGTGATGAATCGCATAGCCAAAGGCGATTTTCGCCATGCGCTCCATATCGCTTGCCTGTTTTTAGCCGCAGATGCAGCGGGGATACGGCGGGGAGTGAGCAGTGAGCAGTAATCAGTTTAGGAGCTAGGAGGGGTCGGAGTGTGAAGGTGAGGCTGGCTCTTGTGGAGCGCTGCCTCGCTTGCGAGGCCGATGCGGTCGGAACAGTTGGTGGGGCGAGGCCTGCCGCGCCGTAGGCTTGGCGAAGGCGGGCTCCAGAAAGACCTAACGATTTTACCGGAGGAGCTGGCTCAACTGGGTGCCGCGTGTACTTAGGTCAACGTGCTTGCCGAGCCGTTGTTCTATGACGCGTTCTTGTATTGTGCGCTGCCGCGTCCTAGACCCACGGCTCGGCGAAATTTCCAGGCCTAATACGGAGCAAGACATCTATATCATTTCTTTGCCCTGCTCTTGCATATAGGCCATTCGGGAGCCTCGCCTTCGCCAAGCCTACGGCTCGGCAGGCCCTCGCCCCACCAACGGTCTCCGACCGCATCGGCCTCGCAAGCGAGGCAGCGCTCCACAAGAGCCGGCCTCACCTTGCGCAGCCCGCGACCCCCCTAGCTCCTAACTCCTAAACTGATTACTGCCCTACTGATTACTGATCACTCCAAGCAGGCTAACCCGCTCCCTACAGCGTGCGTCTTTCCCCAACGGGCCGAATCAGGCGGTCTAGAGCGGTTTCGTAATCCCGTCTCCAGCGATTTGTGCGAACTGTATCGGATGCGACCAGCAACGAGCTGATTATCAACCAGACGAGATCGAGCAGAATTCCGGTTTGCGGTACCAGCAGCAACGCTACACCCACACCGACAACGAAACCGTAACCACACACACCGTCTCCCAACACTAATTTCGGTCGCCGCCGCCACATCCACTCGGCGCGGGTACGTTCAGTCGGATCAACCACGGGAAAACCCAGTAATTCCTGCAATCGTGCGGGCGCGACGTCGGGGAACCGCCATTCGTTTTCCCGATTAAAATCCCTCCAGAAGTTGGTCCACATATTGACTCGCTTGTTTGTTTTGAAGTGTATGCTTTTAACGTCTGGTTTGAAAGCTTCTCAATCCTGGTTTCGGGGTTGTCGGGGCGGTAGGACGTGCTTTTTTCGTCCTTGTTGAGCACCCTCGTTTCCTTTCGTGCCCTGAGACACGTCCTCCGCCCCCCTTCCCCCCCAAATTTGAAAACTCATCTGCCTGTAGTTCACGAGATCATTTCCTGGGCGAAACCGCTGAGAATAGTGGGATAAGCCCTTCCAACATCGTTGGATGAGTAAAGATCGTATCCCTTAAAGCGGTGTAAGGCAGGCCTGCCAACATCGCGACTTGAACCGTGGCAATAATTTCTCCGCCCTCTATTCCTAATGCGGTGAAACCAAGGATGCGATCGCTCTCGGTATCAATTAAAGCCTTTAAGAATCCTCGTGTCTCCGATACCGTCCGCGCACGCAAAACTGCCATCATCGGCACCTTGGTTAGCCGGTACGCGATTCCGCGTTCTTTTGCCTCGAGTTCGCTAAGACCTATCCTGGCGAGCTCGGGATCGGTGAACATGCAAAATGGCACCTGGCGTCCAGTCGTGACTCGGTGTCCACCTCCCAGATTGTCGGTGACGACACGGTAATCATCGAAGGCAATATGGGTAAAATGCGGGCTACCAGCACAATCTCCAACTGCCCAGACTCCGGGAACCGTCGTTTGTAAGCGCTCGTTCACCTTTACGTGGCCGTTGGCGGTGGTTTCGACACCTGCTAACTCCAGACCGATATTCTGAGTGTTCGGAGAGCGCCCGCTAGCCACCAGGATATGGCTTCCTTCCAACTGAATCTTCTCACCGTGGCGCACCGCCTGAATTTTTGCCCGGTCGCCGGACTTCCCTTCAACATTGGTGATCGTGGCGTCAGTGACGATCTCGATCCCTTCCCCGCGAAAGATTTCGCTTAACAGATCTGTTACATCTGTGTCTTCCCGGTGAGCGAGACGGGAATTTCGTTCGATGATGGTCACTTTACTGCCGAACCGGCGCATGGCCTGGGCCAATTCGAGACCGATGTAACCACCTCCAATAATCAGGAGATGCTCAGGAAGATGATCCAGGTCGAGAGCCTCGATATGAGTCAGCGGGCTCGACTCGATGAGGCCTGGTATAGGTCCGATCGTCGCACGTGATCCCGTGCTGATAATCACGTTCTCTCCGCGTAAGATCCGGGTGCCGCCATCGGGAAGCGCAACCTCGACTGTTTTAGGTCCAGTGAAACGCCCCGACCCGATCAACAATTCAGCTCCACTCGCTTTGAAATTGGTCAGGTGCATGTCAATCAGACCTTGGACCATCTTTCGCTTGTGATCGCGCACGCCGGTCATGTTGATCCGCCAGTTATCTTTGGTGATGCCGAATTCTTCGCTTCTGGCGAAGTACGAGGCGACCTTGGCGCTATGGATTACGTTCTTGCTCGGAAGACAAGCGATGTTCGGGCAAGAACCTCCAATATACTTTCGCTCTACCACGACCGCCCGCTTTCCTTTCTTAGCTTGCGTCCAAGCAATGTATTTGCCGGCTTCGCCGCTACCTAGCACTACGACATCGTATTCTTCGATTGGCATAGGGTCTGGGTCTGTCGTCCTTATCCTCGAACACGTAAGTAATCAGTTATCAGTGTTTCAGTAATCGGTGACTGAGCTAATTATAGGTTCTGGCTCCAAACTGATTACTGACCGACTGATCACTGATTACTTCTTTTCTATCGAGGACGAACGACATGGTTATGATTTGATAAACTCTAAGAGGTGCCGGTTAATCTCGTCCTTGTGGGTGGTGCACATCCCGTGAGGCGCGCCCGGAATAACTTTAAGCGCCGCTTTTTTCACAATCTTGGCAGACAACCGGCCAGAATCATCGATTGGCACGATTTGATCGTCATCGCCGTGAAGCACCAGGGTTGGCACGTCGATCTTTTTCAAATCTTCCGTCAAATCCGTTTCCGAAAACGCCTTGATGCAATAATAAGCCGCTGGAAACCCGCACATCATTCCTTGTAGCCAGAATGATTCGCGTATCGCTTCCGAAACCTTCGCTCCTGGCCGGTTATAACCATAGAACGGCAAGCTCAGGTCTTTCCAAAATTGGGAACGATCTGCGACGACACCGGCGCGGATTTGATCGAACACTTCAATGGGGAGACCTCCAGGATTGGCTGCGGTCTTTAGCATTAGTGGTGGTACCGCTCCGATGAGCACAGCTTTGGCGACCCGCTTGGTACCATGACGGCCAATGTAACGGGCGACTTCACCGCCGCCGGTAGAGTGGCCAACATGAACGGCATCCCTAAGATCCAGATGCTCGACTAACTCAGCCAGATCATCGCCATACGTGTCCATGTCATTACCCTGCCAAGGTTGGCTCGACCGTCCATGGCCGCGACGGTCATGGGCGATACAGCGATACCCACGCGAGGACAGGAAAAACATCTGGTCTTCGAAGGCATCAGAGCTTAGTGGCCATCCATGACTGAAAACAACTGGCTCTCCAGTTCCCCAGTCTTTGTAATAGATTTCAGTTCCATCTTTGGTGGTGAAAGCCGCCATAGGTTTTAAATTTTAGGTTTGATCTTCCTAAGAAATGGGGGGCGGTAACCTTTGAAAGTCAATTTAAAGGTTGTTGATAATGGTCTGGATTTCTCCGTCAGTGCCATGCCCGAACGTGGAACGGTACCAAGCGAGTTCGGCTTCCAATTCGGCAATCCGAGTCCTCAGTGCTTCCGTCCGTTCCACTAGATCCGCAGCGGTGTAGCGGGGTATCATGTCTGAGGAAAGCCAGCTCGTTTCTTCGGGTGCCGGCAGGATCTGTGGGTATTTTTCGGTCATTGCTCGGGTCCGGTTAGTTTTGTCGTTTAATGATCCTGACGTCGTGAGCAGCCTCACTTGCGTTTCAAAGAATCGATAAAGAGGAGAGCTCGACCCTGTAATGCAAGCATCTGCATTTCCTGCTGGGTTGGCCGATATTCGAAAGCTTCCTGGTCAAGATAGTAGTCCCCGATGTCAGCCTGAGTGTTGAGAAATTCATCCCATTGTTCGCTCGATATATCGTCACCTTCGTACATCTGACTGCTCCGATTATTGTGTGTGGGCATTCGTTAGATCAGGTTGCGTGCCATCGGTTTTGTTAAGTTGTAATTTTCTGATTATCAGCTGGTTACGTCCTGAACGCCGGAGCACCGGTGGGGTACGAGAATTCATACTTACGGTTTTCCGTTCGCCCTTCCTTTCGATCGGGGCTGTGGGGCATTTGTCACGTAGCGCCTGAACGAAGGTAGCCAGGCAGTTTGCTGCCTGGGATTGGGGAAGAGAAAGATCCGTCCCGTAAGGTACGGTATGATCCGTTGTGCTCCTGGACCGTCATTGCGTAAATGCGCTTGTAAACCAACCTAAAAAAACCATGTCGCACAGACTGAAGAACCATCCCAGGCAATAAATTGCCTGGCTATTGTCATTCAATCCCTACAGGACAAAATCCAAGCGGCGCAGGCCATAATTGACGAACAATTAGTCCTAACGGAAGGTAGCGCCGTCGCAAACACCACGAGTGATGCGGCTCAGCGGGAGTCCCCGCAATGACGCAAGTGCTAAGACAGGTTCTGGAGACCCTTTGGGATGACGGGAATTTCGTATTATCCCGTTGGATAGTTACTGGCAATCAGTCTCCAGTGCTGGCTTTGGCTCCGTCGGCGGAAAGACCTGCGCCGTGGATTATCGCCAGGCTTGAGCACACGTACACCCTGCGGGAGAGGTTGGATCCCGGTTCGGTCCCGCGGCTGATGACGTTCATGCAAGAGGGCGACTTACGAGCGCTGCTGTTTGAGGACCGGGGGTGTAACTTATTAGCTCATCTGATTGGACAGCCTTGGGAGGTTACTCAGTTTTTACAGGTGGCTGCCGGGATCGCGGCTGCACTAGGTGGACTGCATGCAGAGGGCCTGATCCATGGGAGTGTTACCCCAGCCAATATCCTGGTCGACCTGTCACGAGGACGCGCTTGGTTACTGGGCGCGAGCTTCGAATCGCGCCTGCCGGAAACGCAAAGCTTAACGCCACAGCAAACAGCCGGGACGTTAGCGTACATGGCGCCTGAACAAACCGGCCGTGTCAATCGCGCCGTCGATGCGCGGAGCGATCTTTATTCTTTGGGTATAACTCTCTACGAGATGTTGACAGGGACGCTTCCGTTCTCTGCTGCCGATCCAATGGAATGGGCTCATGCGCATATCGCGAGGCAGCCGATGCCCCCGTCCGAACGATTCGCTGAAATCCCAGAGCAGCTTTCCAACGTTGTCCTGAAGCTTCTCAGTAAGACTCCGGAGAGCCGGTATCAATCGGCTGCTGGACTTGAGGCCGATCTCCGCGCTTGCCACGTTTCCTGGGAAGTCCATCGGCGAATCGATGCGTTTCCGTTGGCCGCCAAAGACAACGCTCAACGACTGTTGATTCCAGACCGGCTCTACGGCAGGGACCAGGAAGTTCGAGAGTTGCAGGCCGCTTTCGACCGCGTGGTCGATGTTGGCAGGCCGGAACTGGTACTGGTCAGCGGTTACTCCGGCATCGGGAAGTCTTCGGTTGTAAGCGAGGTCTGCAAACAGCTGGTTTCGCGACAGGCCATATTTGCGTCCGGCAAATTCGATCAATACAAACGCCACATTCCGTACGCTACGCTGGCGCAGGCGCTTCAAAGCATCATCTACCAGATCTTGAGCAAGAGCGACACAGAGGTGGCGGCTTGGAAGCGAGTATTACAAGAGGCGGTGGGGCCGAACGGCCAACTCATTGTTAACCTGATCCCCGAACTTGAGTTCATCATCGGGACGCAGCCGCCCGCTTCCTATCTCGCCCCGCAAGAGTCCCAGGCTCGGTTTCAGCTGTTATTTCAGCGATTTTTAGGTGCATTCGCACTCCCAGAACACCCGCTAGTTCTGTTCCTGGACGACTTGCAGTGGGTAGACGATGCGACCCTTGAACTTGTAGAGCATTTGGTAGTCGACGCGGAAATCCATCATGTCCTACTGATTGGTGCTTATCGCGATAATGAGGTTGATCTCTCACATCCGCTGAGGCGGGTACTTGCTATCGCGCGCCACAGCGACGCGAATGTTCGCGAAATTGCACTCAGTCCGCTGGCTTTACCGGATGTCACTAAGCTCGTGGCAGATTCTCTTCATAGCAGTTTGGAATCCGCCGAGCCGGTGGCAGAGCTCGTGTACGAGAAGACGGGCGGTAATCCCTTCTTTCTTATCCAGTTTTTCGCTGCCCTGGCCGAAGAGGGATTGTTGCGGTTCAACCCGGCGAGCTCCGCTTGGATCTGGGACATCAGCCGGATTCGCGGGAAGGAATACACCGACAACTTAGCGGAGTTTATGGCGGCCAAATTGCATCGCCTTCCGCCGCGCACGCAGGAAGCTTTGGGACAGTTCGCCTGTCTAGGCAACACGGCGGAGCTTGTCATCCTGGTTCGAATTCGTGAAGAAACTGAGGAAGAACTGCACGTTAGCCTCGAGGAGGCGACCCGGGTTGGGCTCGTTATCCGAACGGATAAGGGTTACACCTTTCTTCATGACCGGGTTCACGAGGCTGCCTACGCATTAATTCCGGAAAACGATCGGGCTGCGGTTCATCTACGGATCGGCCGGTTGATGGCATCCCAAATCGGCCGGGGAGAGGCGGGAGAGGAAATTTTCGAAATTGTTAACCAGCTTAACCGCGGCAGCTCGCTGGTCGAATCGGCGGATGAGCGCGAGTGGATCGCGGAGCTCAACCTCATCGCCGGCAAACGGGCGAAGGCGGCAACGGCCTACGCGTCTGCGCTTGCCTACCTGACGGCTGGCCGCGCACTTCTGGATGATCACAGTTGGCAGCGCCGATATTCGCTCGTCTTCGGGTTAGAGTTTGAGAGGGCTGAATGTGAGTTTCTGGCGGGTCACTTTTCCGTGGCTGAAGAACGGCTATTGATGCTCGGCCAAAAGGCAGGCGGGTTGATTGATCGGGCCGCGATCGTTCGGCTACAGATCGATCTCTACGCCAGCTTGGACCTAAGCCATCGGGCGGTTGAATCCGGTTTGGAATATTTGCGCAACGTCGGCGTGGACTGGTCACCCCATCCAACCGATGACGAGGTACAGCAGGAATATGACCGGATCTGGTCGGAGCTAGGCAATCGACCGATCGAGTCTCTAGTCGATTTACCTGCGATGACTAGCGCAACTTGCCGGGCCACATTGGACGTACTCACTGCCCTCGAAGAGCCGGCTTACTTCACAGATCAAAATTTGCGATGTTTGATTGTCGCCCGAATGGTGAATCTGAGCCTGGAAAATGGCAACAGCGACGGCTCGTGTGTTGCCTACGTGCAACTAGGGTGGTTTGTCGGGCCACGATTTGGAGATTACCAAGCGGCGTTTCGATTCGGTAAACTCGGCCTCGATCTGGTAGAGAAACATGGTTTGGAGCGTTTTCGGGCCCGGGTTTCGCAAAACTTCGGCTATTTTATTAACCCCTGGTCGAGACATCTACGCAGTAGCGTCGAACTGCTGCGAGATTCCTTTGTTAAGGCTCAACAAGCTGGCGACCTCAAGTATGCGGTGTATGGCTGTGACCGTTTGACCACGGTTCTTTTGGCCGCCGGTGCGCCGTTAGTCGAGGTGCAGGCCCAAGCCGAGCGCGCGATTGAGTTCGCCAGACGAGCGAAGTTTGGCTATGTCGTCGATATCATTGTCGGCCAGCTCCGTTTTATCCGCACGCTTCGAGGTTTGACCCCTAGCCTGGCGTCGTTCAACGACGCGGAATTCAACGAGGCCCTATTCGAGGAACGCATGGAGGCAAATCCTCACTCAATGTTTGCCATTTGTTGGTACTGGATTCGTAAGCTGCGAGCTCGTTTCTACGCCGGAGATTACTTATCGGCTTTGGCGGCCGCGGCCAAGGCTAAACCGTTGTTGCTGCCTGGGGTCCAGCATTTCGAAGTGGCGGAATATCTGTTCTATGCGGCGCTCACTCACGCCGCTGTCTATGACTCGGTTTCGCCGGAAGACAAAATCCAGCAGCGGAAAGCCCTGGCGGCTGCTCACCGGCAGATTTTGATCTTGGCGGAGAACTGCCCCGAGAATTTCGGAACTTGCGCGGCTTTGGTAGGAGCCGAGCTCGGTCGGATCGAGGGGCGCGAATTCGACGCCGAGCATCTGTACGAAGAGGCGATCGAATCGGCGAGAGCAAACAATTTTATCCAGAATGAGGCTATCGCGCATGAGACTGCGGCCCACTTTTATGCTCGGCGCGGCTTGCAAACGGTGGCGCGAGCCTATCTGCAAAGCGCCAGGGACTTGTATTTCCACTGGGGTGCGCTCGGCAAAGTCAAACAATTGGAGCAGAATTTTCCCGGTATACGCGAATCGCACCGGTTTTCCGGGCCGTCGCTGGAGCATGTTGATGTGCAGGCGTTAGCCAGCGCGTCCCAGGCGGTTTCCAGCGAGCTAGATCTTCCTAAGCTCGTCGAGACCTTATTAGCGATTGCGCTTAAAGACGCCGGCGCCCAACGAGGTATTCTTCTCCTGGTCCGAGACCAAGAGGCACAAATCGAAGCTGAAGCTATCACTGGGCCTGACTCGGTTATCGTCAATTTTCGCCAGGCGCCCCCAACACCAATGGAGCTTCCTGACTCCCTTCTCCGTTATGTTATCCGAACCCAGGAAAGCATTATTCTGGACGACGCTTCCGCTCCGAATCAGTTTTCGCCGGACGAATACATCCGGAAAAAGCAAGCTCGATCTGTTCTCTGTTTCCCGCTGATCAAACAAGCCATTTTGATGGGCGTCCTTTACCTAGAGAATAATCTGGCTTCCCATGTATTCACTCCTCAACGGATCTCCGTGCTGAAGGTACTGGTTTCTCAGGCTTCCATCTCATTGGATCATGCTCGATTGGTCGCGGAGTTAACCAAAGAGATTGCGGAGCGCAAGAGGGCGGAAGAAGAGCTGCGGGAAAGCGAAGCTTCATTGCGGGAGGCGCAAACCGAGTTGGCGCATATAACTCGAGTAACGACAATGGGCGAGCTAGCAGCGTCGATTGCCCACGAAGTGAATCAACCGCTGGCCGGCATCGTCACAAACGGGAATGCCTCTTTGCGCTGGCTTGCTGGTCCTTCGCCTAACTTGGACGAAGCTCGGGAGGCGATCCGCCGCATTATCCGGGATGGAAGTCGAGCCGGGCAAGTGGTTGCCCGAATTCGGGCACTCTCTCAGAAAACCCGTGCTGCTAGAGAGTCATTGGATATCAACGAGGCGATTGGGGAGATCGTGGTTCTAATCAGCGGAGAATTGCAGCGAAATCAGGTAGGGCTGCACTTGGATTTAGCCGTTGATCTTCCTTTGGTAGTTGGAGACCGGGTTCAACTGCAGCAGGTGGTTATGAACCTGATTCTGAACGGCGTCGAAGCGATGCGGACGATAGCGGAGCACGACCGAAATTTGACGATCAGAACTGAGCGTGGCGAAGGTGACGAAGTCCGAGTTGCATTTCAGGACTCTGGAATCGGCCTCGACCCGAAGACACAAGAACAAATCTTTGATGCTTTTTATACCACTAAACCCGGTGGACTTGGAATGGGGTTGGCGATCAGCCGTTCTATTGTTGAAAATCATGGAGGGCGCCTGTGGGCGATGCCGAACCAGGGTCCAGGTTCGACATTTTGTTTTACCCTGCGGAAGTGAGTTCGATTCTTCGAACGTTCATCAATTCGTCCGCGTTCCGGTTTGGTCAAAAAATACCGTAATATCTTCGGAATAAGACAATTACGAATTACTGGCCTTTTGGCCCAAGAATTGATAAGCCAATGGGAATAAGGAGTGACTGGCTCCAGTCTCACGAAGAACAAACTGCAATCAGCAGAACCAATATGAATCGAATCCAAAACGTTCATTTTGCCCGGTATTCGGGTGAAACCAATCATCACTTCGGCTCGAAGTGGCAGACACTGACTCGCCCGGCAGTTCGACTTAGTTTTGTCGTATTCGCGCTGTGGGCATTTGTGACATCGAACAGCAACGCCAGCAATCTTGCGCCCAG
The DNA here is from genome assembly GCA_019236675.1 of Verrucomicrobiota bacterium. Classification (GTDB taxonomy): domain Bacteria; phylum Verrucomicrobiota; class Verrucomicrobiia; order Chthoniobacterales; family JAFAMB01; genus JAFAVN01. The sequence continues at coordinate 3,689 of JAFAIO010000450.1, read as the reverse complement.
CTCCAAGGATCTGACTCAGCAAGGAGTACAGGTCTGGGTTACAAAAGGTAAGCACAAGTTAAACCTGGATAGCCAAGGAGTAATTCTGAAGGGGTACGATCCAGTGGCTTATGTCGATCAGAAGAAGGCAGTGAAAGGCGATCCTAAGTACAAAACCACTCATGAAGGTGCGACCTACTATTTTAGTTCGGCGGCAGACCTGGCTACCTTCAAAAAGAACCCCTCAAAATACGTCCCTCAGTACGGCGGTTTTTGTGCCAACGGGATGGCTAATCGGAAAGCGAATGATATCGATCCGAACGTCTTCTTTGTTGTAAAAGGAAAGCTATACGTTTGCTCTTCGCCGGACGCTGAAAAGCAGTTCCAGTCTAATCTGCAGGAAAATATCAAGAAAGCGGACCAAAACTGGGAACAAGAAGACCGCTGGTTCTATTAAGAATGTGGCGGAATAACGGAGGACGGGCACTCCCCTGGTCCTTCGTTATCATCCTCAAAGGTAATCAGTAACCAGTAAGATCAGTAATCAGTCCGGAGTTCCGATGACTGATTACTGCGTCACTGGTTATTGATTACTATGGACCTCGAGTTGTTCGCCACAACCAGAGCTAGCTTGTCTGACGAATCCCAAGCAGCCGCAGTAGAGTATCGCAACCTCCAAACTCAGGAAGGAAAAAGCATGACCGAAAAGACCGTAGCAGAAATTTTTATCGAAACGCTCATCGCTGCAGGCGTAACGCGAATTTACGGCGTTGTCGGCGATTCATTGAACGGCATTCTGGAAGAGGTTCGACGGAGCAAAAAGATTGAGTGGATTGGGGTACGTCACGAAGAAACCGCAGCATTTGCAGCCGGCGCTCAAGCCCATTTGACTGGCGAGTTGGCGGTTTGCGCTGGCAGTTGTGGGCCCGGCAACATGCACTTAATCAACGGACTTTATGATTGTCACCGCAGCCGGGTACCGGTATTGGCTCTAGCAGCTCAGATTCCGAGCGAGGAGATCGGCAGCAATTATTTTCAGGAAACCCATCCGGACCAGCTTTTCCGTGATTGCAGTGATTACTGCGAGTTGATCTCACAGACAACCCAGATGCCGCGGGTGTTAGAGATTGCGATTCAAACTGCTTTAACCAAAAAAGGGGTAGCGGTGGTTGCCATTCCGGGAGACATCGCGCTCAAGCAGGCGACATATCGTAAGCCAAGCGCCAGCGTCAGACCGTGCCACCCGGTGGTGAGCCCCGCCGACGACGAGCTCAATAGCTTGGCTACATTGCTTAACCAGGGTAAAACCGTTACGATTCTTGGAGGGGCCGGTTGTGCAGGCGCGCATGCTGAACTGATGCAGCTGGCCGGCAAGCTTAAATCGCCGATCGTTTCTGCCCTGAGAGGGAAGGAACACATCGAATACGATAATCCCTACGACGTGGGATTGACTGGGTTGATCGGCTTCTCTTCCGGCTACCACGCCATTATGGGAGCTGACACGCTGTTAATGTTGGGCACCGACTTTCCCTATTCTCAGTTCTATCCAGAAAAGTCGACGGTAATCCAGGTCGATCTTCGCGGCGAGAACCTTGGTCGGCGCACACGGTTAGATCTCGGGGTCATCGGCGACGTGAAAGCGACGCTCCGGGGATTATTACCTCTGGTCACCGAGAAGGAGGATGATGCGCATTTGAAACGGTTTGTCAGTCACTATCAGGATGTGCGCAAGGGATTGGATGAATTGGCCGAGGGGCATCCCGGCCGCTTACCGATGCATCCGCAATATGTCGCGAAAGTGGTGAACGAACTAGCTGCTGACGACGCGATTTTCTCCTGTGATGTCGGGACACCAACCATCTGGGCTGCCCGCTATCTTACCATGAATGGCAAACGGCGCCTTTTAGGTTCGTTTAATCATGGATCGATGGCAAACGCGATGCCTCAAGCCATTGGCGCGCAGCTTGCCTACCCTGGCCGTCAAGTTGTGACCTTCTCCGGCGACGGCGGGCTCTCCATGATGCTAGGTGATCTACTGTCACTTCATCAACATAAGCTACCGGTAAAGATCGTTGTTTTTAGCAATAGCGCGCTTGCCTTTGTCGAATTGGAAATGCTGGCAGCTGGCATTCTCGGTAAAGGAACCGAGTTAGTGAACCCTGATTTCGTTGGACTGGCTCGTTCGGCGGGGATGTTTGCGGTCAAGGTGGAAGATCCGGCCGATTTGAAACCTGCGGTAACCGAGGCCTTCCGGCATGATGGACCGGCCTTGGTCGACGCAGTGGTTAATCGCTCAGAGCTTTCTATGCCGCCAACCATCAAGCTCAACCAGGCAGTCGGGTTCAATCTTTGGGCGCTCAAAGCTGTGCTCAACGGCCGTGGTGATGAGGTCATTGATTTGGCGGTGAGAAATCTGGTGCGATAATGATCGTCCAGGGGTAAAAACCCCTGGCGGTGTTCTACTGCCCCTTCCTCCTTCTTCATCCTGAACTACGGCGGACAAGGTCGGGGCAGAGGCACCGATCCTCCAAAGAATCGAAGCAGTATGATTATCAAGATCATTGAACCAATCGGCCAATCAGAAGACGCGATCCGGGCTCGGCTCGGGGATCTTCTTCATGAAGGCGGCCATAACCTCTTTGTGTGCGACACGCGCGGGATGGCAGATGGCGATCTAATCAAACTAATAGGAGACGCAGACATCCTCTTGCTTAGCAACCGGCCACTTTCCGGGAATGTGATCAACGCCTCTCCTAACCTGAAACTAATTTGTGTGGCATTTACTGGTATCGATCACGTGGATCAAGAAGCGTGTAAAACTCGCGGTATCATTATTCATAATGCGGCGGGCTATGCTGTGCACGCGGTTAGTGAGTTGGCTATCGGTCTAATGGTCGCGCTACTCCGGCGAATCATCCCGGCCGATACCAAAACGCGTGCCGGCGGTACTAACGATGGTTTGGTTGGACACGAACTGTTCGGGAAAACACTAGGAGTGGTCGGATGTGGTCATATCGGGTTGCAGGTGGCTCGCTTAGGTAAAGCGTTTGGTTGTCACGTGCTCGGGTTCGATCCCCATGCGATCAAAGTCAGCGACGTCGACATGAAACAGGTTGAGCTGGATCAGCTATTGAGCCAAAGCGATATTGTCACTTTGCATTTACCTCTAATTCCGGAGACAAGAGGCTTTATTGGGCGCGACCAGTTAACGAAAATGAAACGTTCGGCCATCCTCATCAACACCGCACGCGGACCAATCGTTGACCGAGACGCCCTGATAGAAGCTTTGAGCGGAAACCGGCTTGCCGGCGCGGGACTCGATGTATTTGATTTAGAGCCACCGCTGCCGGATAACCATCCGATATTGACGGTGCCTAACACCGTGCTGACGCCTCACATTGGCTTCGAGACTGCGGAGGCCATGGCGGCCAAGGCAAGTATAGCGTTGGGACATTTGGAAGATTTTCTACACAACACAGCTGAATCAACGGTTTCGTAACGGCTCGTCTCGCATAACGAACAGTTGCAGGACACAGTAGACAGATCTCGCGATTCGGAATGGATCTAGTGTCCTGTTCACGAAATAACTGGCCTTTCGTTGCGTTCAAAATGGGCCGTCGGCAAGGCGCGAGGAGGGCGCATATCTTGGTCGATACGTAACCGACGAGCAACGCGGCCGCCGGCCCATTTTCAACGCAACCCTCCGGGCC
>JAFAIO010000339.1 GCA_019236675.1 Verrucomicrobiota bacterium | reverse complement strand
CATACGGCCAAAATTCGAGCAAAAGTAGGATTTCCTCGTTCCGATTCAGCACTTCCCGGGCGCCTTGCAAAACCTGAAGTTCAAAACCCTGGACATCGATTTTGATCAAATCGACCCGTTCGTGCGGGAATAGACTGTCGAGAGTGGTTGCGTTTACTGATATGTCCTCGGCTCTGGCGCCCTCGTCGACAATGATTCGATTGTCACCCGAGTTCAGTGAACCTGGCCGGAGAATCGATGATTTGTTCTCGTTTGCGATCGCAAGCGGCTGGCAGACAACATTTATTGCCCCGTTCTGTCGAACATTTTTTACCAGTTGGCTATAAACAATGGGTTCTGGCTCAAAGGCGAAAACTTTTCCTGGCGCCGCAAGCCTGGCTAAAAAAAGCGTATAAATACCTTGATTCGCGCCGACTTCGGCGATGGTCATTCCAGGACGAACCACCCGCGAGAAAAAGACGAATTCTTCTTCGCCGAGGATGCCCAGTTTGTGCAGCCAAAGACTCGCAAGCCGATCAAGCGACGGCGCTTGGAATTGGAATCCATTCAAGTTTACATGTGAATGCCAGACTTCTGATCGGTTCAGCTTTCTAAGTAGATCCATTCGAAAGCGATTTTCCATCAACTCATTTTCATGGTCCAGGAGAATGCCGTGACGTAAAAGCTGAGGATTTTGTCCACTTTGTCACGGCATGAATTTCGCGCGCTTTTTGGTTGCGTATGAATCAACAAACTCTGCGTCAGTTTCAGACAATGGTTGACAAAGACGAAGAATTCGTTAATCGAGAAGATCCTTGAAGTCCCGTCTACTGTTGCACATATAATGGCAATGTCGTCCGGCGGATGCCGCACCCGTTTGCTGTTTTTCGACGATGTCTACAAAACCCGCCGAACAACACCTGGTTGAGATAGAATGCAATCGCCTGGCCTGGGAGCGAAAACCGCTGCTAAAGAAGTTGTACGGCGAGTTCTATAGACTCATCCGGCAGCACCTTTCTGATACGCCCGGATCAATCGTCGAACTAGGTTCGGGAATCGGGGCCATCAAAGAATTTATCCCGGACTGCATAACGACCGATATCTTTCCAAATCCTTGGATTGAACGTCTCGAGAACGCCTACAGACTCTCGTTTGAGACCGGGACAATCTCTAACCTCATCCTCTTGGATGTTTTCCATCACCTGCAATATCCTGGGACTGCTCTGAATGAGTTCAACCGTGTTCTTTCCACCGGAGGGCGACTCCTGTTGCTGGAGCCATATGCGGGGTTCATTGGAAGGACGGTCTACGGATTATTTCACCATGAACCCCTTGGGCTAAATACCGAAATCGCGTGGAATGCACCAAACGATTTCGAACCGCACAAGGGGAGCTATTACGCGGCGCAAGGGAACGCGAGCAGGATTTTTTGCTCTGGCCGCTATGAGCATCTGTTGAGAATTTGGCGGGTCTTAATGGTCCGGCGATTTTCCTGCGTGGCATACTTGGCGTCCGGCGGGTTTAGTAAACCTCAGTTGTATCCTACCCATTTTCTGTCTTTTTTGCAGATTATTGATCGGACGTTTTCCACTTTCCCCACGATCTTTGGAGCGAGGATGCTCGTCGTGCTCGAAAGGGTCCGAAACTGAATATGGCCAACAGAGCTATTCACGGGCTGAAAATAATTTTTCTTGACCAGCAGAAGGCGAAGATCCCGGATTAACGCAATTTAGATCAATGCATAAGGAATCGTTTCAACGTGCGTCAGCAAAGCACGAAGACAGCCGCTTTCTAACTGGTGACCGTGATCCTGCGATTCGCTTGAATCGCCTGCGAGAATTCATCGGGGAGGGATTTGACTCGGTAGTGTGCACCGGCCGAAGGTCCCTTGCCGCGGTATTGATCTTATCGCTTATTCCGGTGGCGTTTCTTGTACTTGAGCTGCAATTGACGAAAGCAACCGGACCGCAATGGACTAACTATAATTTCGAGAATAGCTATCCTTATCTATTCAATTCGCTCCTTATTCTCAAGGGACGACCTCCGGCACACATCGACCATCCGGGAACTACCACACAAGTCTTTGGTGCGTTATGTCTACGGCTTTTTCAGCGTGGCTCAAATGAGAAGATAATAGATCGCGCCCTGAAGGATCCCGAAAAAGCCATCCGCACGATTCATCGTTTGATGCTTTTTGTTGTCGCCCTGAGTATGTATGGCTGCAGTTTATGGACTTGCGTTGCGACCAAGAGTTTGATGTCAGGCTTTCTAGTCCAATTGCCGGTCTTGTTTTTCCAAATCATTTGCCGCTACAGCATATGGTACGGCTCAGATTTATTCGTGATCTTCTTTGCTGTCATTGCGCTGGCGGCTTTATGCATTCTGATTAAACAAAGATTAACCGACCGACCCAGCGTCGCGGTAGTATTGATACTTGCCTTGGCCTGTGGACTTGGCATTGCGACTAAATTGACTTTCTTTCCAATTGCAATACTTGGTTTTTTTCTCTGCTGTGGACTTAAGCACAGGATGATTTTCTGTGCGGGGGTCGCTTTTTCGACAGCAATTGCCTTGCTTCCGATCTATTCTGAACTGCATTACATATTTGCCTGGGTCGTTGCCCTCGCAACCCATACTGGACTTTATGGTACCGGCAGCGTCGGCTTTATCGACCAGCATCAGTTCTCCGCTGACGTGAGCGTTCTTATCCGATCCGAACCAATCCTGCCTTTTCTCGTCCTTGGCAGCATCATTGCAGGTGTATTTTTGTACTGCCGTTCCCATTTTACAGGATCGAATTTGAGTAAGCGCGACTTCTTCTGGATTGCTGCTGCGCTTCCTATAGGTCAAGCTCTTGGTTTTGTCCTGATTGCCAAGCACGCAAACGTCCACTATTTAATTCCTCTTCTTCTTACAGTCGGTCTGAATCTTTATTTTCTGTGGTTTGTCCTCTTGGCTGCGAGAACGCTAACAGAACTAACGATTTACAGGCTGGGCTTTTACCTCCTATTGATCGTCTGTTGCTTTTTCACACTTCGCAGGCAATTAGATCTGTTCCCAGAGCTTAAAGGCAATCAAATCGCGGACACAACTGCATATCGGGAAGCATCCACGCTAGCAAAGAACGTTCCTCTGGTAGGTTATTATCGCTCGTCTTCGCCGCAATTTGCCGAGTATTTTGCAGATGGTTTCGCAGCCCATGTTTTTTGCGTTCAGCTTGAAAGGAAGTACCCAGGAGCGATGTTTTATAATATCTTCGCCGACCAATTCGAAACTTGGACGAAGTTTACTCAACCCAAGGAGTTTTTCGCAGCTCATGCCGAATACCTTGCGTTTGGAAACAGCAGTATCGACTTGCTCCAGCCGATGACCGTCATGACTGGAAATGGGCGATGTGCTCTTTCACTTATGTGGAGCAAAGGCGGGAATCGGATCTACAAGGTATTCCGTAAGTCCGAGTAGCGATACTCCTCCGTCTTCTGAACTCGCTTGAAAGAATTAGCAAGGAAGTGAAGGCCTACTTCAGCAACAAAAAGATCTGCCAACGTGATGTCGATAATCGAAACGGCACTTCGCCGCCCAGCTTCGCCAGGACGAATCCCACAACTCCTCTGGATAGGCTGGGCAAGCATCTCCATCATTCTCGTTTATATACTCTTCAAGGTCTGGGGCGCCTTCTTTATTCCGTGGTGGTTCAACACTGACGAGGTCGTGTTCTACTATGAGATAATCAGGCAGCTTCGCCTGCAGCCCACGCAGACCTTTTTTGACATTCCGGGAACTCCTTATATGAGCCTGATTAGCCTGGTTACCGTGTTCTGGTGGGCCACAGAACGGGTTTTCAGACTGACCACGGCGGTAAACCCTGCGGACTTTGCTTTCGACAACATCCAGCAAGTCTTCACATTGATGCGAAGCATCACTTTCGGCTGCTACCTCCTTGCGGTTGGGTTGGCATACTCGGTATTCCGCCGTGCCTCTGGGGTGATTGTCGGAACGGTTGCTGCGGTTCTCATGTGCACGCTTCCAATCCACGTCCAGTACAGTCATTTCGTGAGGACCGAGTCTCTTGGCCTGGTGCTTTGTCTGGCGGCAATCCTCGCGGTGCTGCACCCGCGCACCAAGGGAAAGTGGTGGACCTATCTGGCCGCGGGGGCGCTGGCCGGTGCCGCAGTCGGAGCACGTTTTCATTTTGCGTTGGTCGGACTGCCGGTGCTCCTGGCTATACATTTCTTCCGTGACCGCGCGATCCAAAGTGAAGAAGAGATCAGGGCTTTCCCGAACAAACAGCTGTGGATCGCGGGCTCAGTTCTTGCGGGTTTCTTCGTTGCCGGGGGAACAGCAACACTGTTGCTTAAGGTGGGCGTGCTTCACCCGAATCCGCTCACCCACGCGATGCTCTTAACAACACCGGCCGGGCCCGAACAATATCCCGGGGCTAAGCAGAGTATCGTGAAGCTCTGGGTTCTTCTTGGCTCCGCCTCCCTTGTAGCCTTTATCCTGCACAGGCATCCCGCTGGGCGCCGCTTGCTCGGCTCCATCCTCAACTCAGTTACGCTTGCGCTCCTGCTCGGATTTGCCGGAGGCTTCTTGCTTTCTCATCCAACCTTTCTCTGGCGTGGTGAATATCAGTTGCGGAGCATCCAGTTTTACTCAGATTGGAAAGATCCGAATCTAGAGGCCCTAGGGCCGTTTGGGAGATGGTGGAATGTAACCCGCTATTATTTCACGACGGCTTTGCCCGAGCCCTGGCTCGAGGTACTTTTCCTGATTGGGGTCATGTTAATCTTGTATCGGCGCGAACCGCTGTCCCTGGCTTTTCTGATCGGTGCTGTTATCTGCTTTGTGGCTCACCCCGTCACGATGAAAATGTGGCCCCACCATATCATTCCTTGGTTGCCTTTTCTGTGCTACGTCGCCGCCTTTCCGGTCGGATTTGCTATCGACGCGGCTACGCGCAGGTTGCGCCTACCTGCAATTGTGTGCGTTTTTTTGGTGGTAATTGCCGCACTTGGCTTCGCGGTCTGGCCTCGAATAAGTAAGGCGGACGAATATGCGAAGATATCCCGGGCGCGCACGGATCAGATTACAGAAATGGATCATTGGCTTGACGATCATATGCCGGCGGATTCTTTTCTGGCACTTGGATATTATGCGCTTAACTGCGACGGATTCCTGAAATGGATCGAGCAATCCGGTGTGAGCGTTCCCCCGCATGTGAAGCATTGCCGCGATGTCGAGATCTGGTTTCTGCAACGGGGGACCTTGGACGGAAAAAAAGGGTACGTTTGTGTATCGAAGGCGGACATCGCTTTTTTCCGGGACGACGCCGAACGAAAGGACCCGGGATCAACCTACAATCCTTTTGAAGACAAACGTTTTGAGGAGCTAGCGAAATTTGGTGACGGTTTTTATGAGCTGGAAGTTTTCAAATTTGACCTTCGAGGCTCCCAGCGGCCATGAATGTAGCACGATTAGGACTTTGTTTACGAATTTCTAAGGATCTTTGAACAATGCAGGCTAGAACCTATTCAGAGGAGATTATACGTCTGACGTTGCAGACTTTGAGAGAGAACCGCGTTGCAGTCTTCATCGTCGCCTACAACGCCGAAAAGCACATCGAGACCGTGCTCGACCGCATTCCGGATTGGGTGTCGAAAAAACTCACGGAGGTTTTCATTATCGATGACAGCTCAAAGGACGCTACCGTGCAAAAAGCCGTGTCGGCAAAATGGACGAACGCCAAAACCCCACTTCGGGTTTTCAGGACACCTTACAACCAAGGCTATGGTGGAAACCAGCGACTGGGCTATAGCTATGCTATCGCCCGGAAGTTTGATATAGTCGTTTTGCTCCACGGCGACGGCCAGTACGCCCCTGAATTCTTGCCGGAAATCCTTGCAGAGTATTCGCGCTCGCCGGGAGCCGACGCTGTGTATGGCAGTAGATTCATGACAAAATGGGGAGCTCTTAAAGGAGGCATGCCATTCTATAAATTCTTTGGCAATCGAATCCTAACCTGGATCCAGAACAGGATGATCGGCACACGCATGAGCGAGATGCACAGCGGTTACCGGTCCTACCGCACTTCCGCCCTTACGAAAGTCCCATTTCAGGCAAACAGCCTCGGATTCGATTTTGATTCGGATATCATCATCCAGTTTGCTGCGGCGGGGCTCACCATTCGGGAAGTGCCGATCCCAACTTATTACGGCAATGAAATCTGCTATGTAAATGGCCTCAGGTACGCTTGGGCCTGCACTAAGACCGCTTTGCAGTACCGTCTCATGCAGTTCGAGATTTTCTACGACCCAAAGTTCGACTTCGCTAACCGGCCAAGGAAGTATACGATCAAGGCGTCGCCGACCAGCCTGCATTACCACATCCGCCAACTGCCGCTGCCTCCAGGGTCGGAATTGCTTGACCTTGGTGGAGGCGATGGCAGCGCAGTTGCCCTCGCCCACGCGGACCGCGGTGTCAATACCACCGTAGTCGATCAGTGTGTTGCGGTGGACGACGCAGACGGCCGGCGCGCCGCTAATCATCCGCACCTTCGCCGGATCGCTGTGGATCTCGACGGCGATTGGACCTCTGCCGTCGGCAGGACTCGCTTTGATACGGTCGTCGTACTCGACGTCCTCGAGCACATGAAATCCCCGGAGCGCACCCTCGAACAGATTTTCTCGGTCATGGCGCCCGGAGGTAAGCTCTACGCCAGCACGGGCAATGTCTCATACTGGATAATCCGTGGCATTCACATGTTTGGCCAGTTCAACTATGGCCGTCGCGGCATTCTCGATCTTACGCACACGCGCCTGTTCACGGTGCGGTCCTTCCGACGCCTTTTGCGAAATGCTGGTTTCCGAATTGATGCCGTGAAGTGCTTCGGCCCGCCGGTTGCCGACCTAGTCGGTGGGACAACTGGCATCCTTTTGTTGATCGACCGGATTTCTGCACTGCTGGCCCAACATTGGAAGGGGCTCTTCGGCTATCAGATCCTGATAACGGCCACCCGACCTGACTCGGTGGAGACCCTGATGGCGCAGACTTTCCTGGATCACCGCGAATCGGCGGCGAACGGCGAAAACGTTCCTGTGCCGCGAACGATTCCATTGCCGTCGGCTGGAGGACTTCCAGAACTTTCGCGAAACATGCCTTCCTCTGTTGTTGGTGACAGCTAAGTAAAGTAGCCCGGCACCTCGAAGGCCGTTTCTGAAGCATCTGAAGCGGCTTTCCGGGCCTGGAGAAGTTTTTACAATACTTGCTTGCGGTCAGCCCCGCTGTCGCGGCTGTAGCCGCCTGGTGTCGAGCGAAAGAGCTCAAAAACTTTCTCGTACAGATCATCTAATCTAACGGTTTGCCAAGTTGAACTGAGCGCCAGATCCATTCGCTGATGGACTCGCTCTCAAATGTCGGGGCCAGCTGAGCCGCTTTCCGCCGGATCCTCGCTGTTGATATACCGGTACCAGATTCCTTTGAACGAGCTTACACGAAATTTTCGTTCACGAAGGATGCGTCGATCGAATAGAGCGCGCCTGTATCCTTGCGGAATTGCGTTCCCAGGTCGAAGAGCCGGAAACGCAAGGGTCGCAGAAATACCATCAGGTCCACGAGTAGCGGG
>JAFAIO010000249.1 GCA_019236675.1 Verrucomicrobiota bacterium | reverse complement strand
CAGGATCCCGCCATGAAATTCCTCCTTTTAGTAGTCGGCCTGTTCTGTGCCAAGGCTGCGTTTGCGGTCGATTCGCCCGAAGCGCGCGAAATCACGGACCCGAAATCAGTGGTATCACAATCCGTGAAGGACGCGCTCCCAATCCCGATCGATGACCTTTTCTACACTCGCTCGGTGCGCGGCGGTGCTTGGTCGCCGGATGGGAAACAGGTCGTGTTCAGCACAAACCTGACCGGCAGATTCAATCTGTGGAAGGTAAGCTCGGATGGCGGGTGGCCAATACAACTCAGCCAATCCGACGAGAGGCAAGGAGGAGCGACGTGGTCGCCGGACGGAACATGGATAACGTTCGAGGTGGATCGCGGCGGAGACGAAATATATGATCTCTATGCGATCCCAAGCGATGGCGGCGCCGTTGTGAATCTCACCAACACGCCAGACATCTCTGAAACCAGCCCGACCTGGTCGCCGGATGGAAAATCGTTAGCTATCAGGTATAAGCCAAAGGCGTCGTCCTCGACGGATATCGCCGTGTTGGATTGGAGTACACACGCGGTTCGTACCCTGACGCACGAAAAGAGCGCAGATCATCTCTGGAGCGAAATGGTTTGGAGTCCAGACGGTAAATTCATTTATTCGACTCGGCTTAGTGCCGGCTTCACCGATAGTGATGTCTATCAGATCGAGGTTGCTACCGGTAAACTTGAGAATTTAACACCGCACCAGGGGGAGGTGCGCACCAGTCTCGCATCTATTTCGCCCGATGGCGGAACCTTGTTGGTCACATCGGACCGGCCAGGCGGTTACCCGAATGTCGCACAGATCGATATTTCTACTAAAAAGCTGAGTTGGATCACGGATCTGAAATGGGAGGTCACAGCCGGAAACTTTTCACCGGATGGCAAACAATTTACTTACTATGTTAACGAAGACGGACGTCTTGACGCCTATCTCGCTGACACTGCCACGGGGCATGGTAATAAAATCAGTTTCCCGGATGGACTGAACGCAGCCCCGGACGCACCGACACCTTTTTCGCCGCAAGGCGGACTCCTCCTGGTTGAACATGAAAGCTCTACTCAGCCGAGTGATTTGTGGGTGTATGATATCGGCCAGCGCGCTCCCCGGCAGCTAACTTTTTCTGCGATTGCCAGCCTGACTGCCGCTAAGATCCCGCCTTCTCAATTGGTTCACTACAAATCTTTCGATGGCAAAATCATCAGCGCATTTGTGTGGCTACCATTTAATCTCGAGCGTGCCGGATCGAATCCCGCAATTGTGCTCCCCCACGGCGGACCCACCGGGCAAACCCGCGATAACTTTAGTCGAGCGATCATTACTTTGGTCACGCACGGTTATATTTGTATCGCCCCGAATGTCCGTGGTTCAACGGGCTACGGTATGGAATTCCAAAAAGCGAATTTCAAAGACTTAGGGGGCGGCGATTTACAAGACGAAGTTTACGCCGCCAAATTTCTTGAGGATACCGGTTATGTTGATCCGAAAAAAATCGGGATCACCGGGGGATCGTATGGCGGCTTTATGACGTTAATGGCGATTGGTAAGACGCCGGATGTGTGGGCCGCCGGAGTCGAGATGTTCGGCATCATCAATTGGCTTACGATGATCCAGCATGAAGATCCCTTTCTTAGACAATACGAAGAATCGCTGCTAGGTGACCCTGAGAAGGATCGGGCCATTTATGAGGCGGATTCGCCGCTTGCCTACATCAAAAACACAAAGGCGCCTCTGTTAGTATTGCAGGGTGACAATGATATTAGAGTGCCTAAAGAAGAAGCCGAGCAAGTAGTCAAAACGCTAAAGGATTCCGGCAAGCTCGTCGAAGCTCATTATTACCCGAACGAAGGGCACGGATTCAGTAAGCGCGAGAACCAGATCGACGCCATGCAACGCCAGCTGGACTTCTTTGATCGTTATCTAAAAGGATCCGATCATGGCGTAACCTCGAACGCGCATTAGGGCGTGGAATCGTTCAACTATCTATCGGTACTAATCTCGATTATCCTCGGGTTAGCTATCGCGCAGGTCTTGCAGGGTGTCCGTGGTCTAGTCCTAACTAGGTCAAAGGTGAAGCTGTACACTCCCACCATTATTTGGACCGGTATGGCGCTACTAATCGCGATCCAAGGTTGGTGGGCGAGCTTCAGCATGCATCAGCAGGCAAGTTGGAATTTTTTAGGACTCCTGACCATCGTTTTACAGGCAACCAGTGTTTATATGATCGCTGCTTTGATCTTGCCTGACGCTAAGGGAGACAACCCGGCCGATCTACGGGAGCATTACTTCGCTCATCGCCATTGGTTCTTTGGAGCGGTCCTTAGCACCGTCGTCTTTAGCTTGTTAAAGGAGCTCGTCCTTTATGATCGGCTTCCCGATTCGCTTGACCTGGGTTTTCAGCTAACTTTCGGTGTTGTGGCGATCATAGCAATGCTGGTTCGTTGGGAGTGGTTGCATAAACTTTTAGCTCCCGTTTCAGGCATGCTTCTCCTCCTCTATATTGCGTTGATCTTCCGTAATCTTCACCAATGACTCGGCCTGAATACGCTAGCTGATCGTCAGGCGATCCAGCAATTCATCAATAGAATTCTGTAGACCAGCTAGCGTAAATGATGTGGAAGGTGGCCAGTTCCGCGTGTTGATGGTACAAGCCCAATCAACTCCATCAGTCCGGGACGAGGCCAGACAAGACGCTCCGGCCCCGTCCTCGCTCCTACTACAACCCGACGCTCGCGGACCGTTGCCGCAGACTGCGTGCCGATAAATAAACCGGGCTAGGGTTTGGGCCGTTGCTCCGATCCCATAGTTAGTGTCTCCTACCTCATTGACCTGTCCATTGCCACCGTACACGCAGGGCGCCAAAGACAGCGAGCGCAACTCAATCGGGCTCAGCCCTAATCCCTCATCTTCCGCAATTGCGTCGTCACTTGTTCGTTCCGACGGTGACGTTGATATGACCTTTACTTCGCTGAGTCCGGCCGGTGTTAGCAGCCGCTCATTTATGTAGTCGATATAGCTGTTCCCGGTGATATCCTCTACGACCGCTCCGGCTAAAAGATAACCATAGTTCGAGTCTTTCTGGTCCGAGCCAGGCGTAAAATCCAACATCCGACCGTACATGTAGCGGGCCACGTCCAGTTTAGTTACCGGATGAGTCAAACCTAGCTCCAGCGCTATCAAGCGCATATTATAGGTCGGATCGAAGCCGGCTCCTTCGTCGTATCCCGCTTTGTTATCTAAAAGTTGTTGTATGGTTATAGTATCGCTGCGCGGGTCCAACGGATCTGAGAACCCGAGCAAGGGATAAACCGCTGTCGTCGGCTTTAATTTGTTATCGTCGTATAACGATTGAACAGCCGCTTGCAGAAATATTTTGCTACAGCCCGCTATTAAAAACCTGGTGAACAGTTCGGTAATCCTATATCCCGGCTCAGCCCAAGTATAAGCGCGCGAGAAGATAGTGGACCCATGCTTAACGACTGCTAATTGCGCGGCCCGAACCCCGTTAGCTTGCATAAATCGCTGCATTATTTGGTCGAGCTCGGCTAGGTTCGAAACTGGCCCGCCCGCGACAGTCCACTCGCGGCTCAAAGTGGCGTCCCGTGTCGCAAAGATTGCCGCATAGACAGGGTTCGCCGTGGAACCGCCACCTTGCACACAGATGGGATAAAACTCGTTCGCGACCTGGTGTTCCAATTCGGCCTGATACTCTCTTCCTGTCATTCCATGGCGCGTTACCCAAGGGCCTACCACATCGTCTTTGAACAGCGAGCAATAGGACAAGTCACCAGAAACGGCGACATAGGCAGGACGATAGGCCGCCAGATCGTATCCAGGCAGCTTTGTCTCGGCATCAAATGCCATCTGATAGTTCGAGGCCGAATTTGAGGAATGGACATGCCACTTCACATAGAGAAGGTTCTCATGCCAGACAGCCGCATAGCGCCGGTCGTCCCTATTTCCGTAGACTGCTACTGAACGCAGAATCATTCTCTGGGCAGCGGCGTTCCCGTTCTCATTCGCAAAAGTTCCGGCATTCCCTGCAGGTCCGGTCGACATACCGTAGCGCGCTAGCCAAGGCCCCTTGATGCCGCGCTCGAAGACCGCCGCGAATACGGCGTTACTGGAAGATCCAGTCGCAGAAAGGAGAACCGGGACGTACCCACGAGCCGTCCACTTGTCGAAAAAGGCTTGATAGCCGGCAGCGTCCACCCCGTGAATTTCTTGCCAGGGAGATCCAACCCGGTGTACCCAAACCGCAGCGTAAAGAGGACGATCCGGGTCACCATAGATACTGAGTGAGATCATCCGATAACCTTGGGCGGACCATCGATCGATCTGAACCTGATGTTCGGCGTTGGAGACACCGTGATACGCCTGAAACACTGGTTTCAAGCTGGAGGTAACGATTCGCGCAGTAAGGCCGGGAAGCCGAACGTTAACGCGAACAAGCTTCATGGTTAGTTGGCGAAGGATAGCCGAGAAGGCATTGCCGCGCAATGCGGTTGTGGCGCGTCGCCAAGTTGTTGGGATGCGGGTTCCGGCCGTGTCGGCTTCGTCCTGCGGGCACCGCAAGGCGCCGCTTCACAGCCAAAAACTGGTCATAGCCTGCCAAATCCAGCGGTAGAACGTCACTCCGAGATCAGCTAGATTCTAAAAGACTGGCCGCAGTCAGAAGATCGCGGCCTACAAGAGTCTTACAAATTACCCCAAAGAACCTCCTCCCTATGGAAGCTTTAGTCCTGGAACGAAAAGGTGAACTGTCGCTGCGAGAGATCGATTTGCCGGTTACGGTCGGTCCGCACGATGTAAAGATCGCGATTCACACGGTCGGTATTTGCGGCAGCGATGTGCATTATTACGAATACGGCCAGATCGGCCCGTTTGTGGTGAAATCGCCGATGGTGCTTGGGCACGAAGCAGCCGGCACTGTAGTCGAAGTCGGAAGCGAGGTACAAAACCTGCGGGCCGGCGATCGGGTTTGCATGGAACCAGGTATACCGGATCCGAACAGCCGTGCTGCCAGGTTAGGAATCTACAATCTGGATCCGGCAGTCCGATTCTGGGCGACTCCACCGGTGCATGGATGTCTCACCCCTTTCGTGGTCCATCCGGCTGCCTACACCTTCAAGTTGCCAGACAACGTCAGCTTCGCCGAGGGAGCTATGGTGGAACCATTGGCGGTCGGCATGCACGCGTCGGTGAAAGCGAAAATTAAACCGGGAGACGTGGCTGTAGTCATGGGAGCAGGTCCAATTGGGAACGTGACGGCTCTAGCCGCCCTCGCCGGAGGCTGCAGCCAAATTGTAATGACAGATGTGCTGCAGCCCAAGCTGGACCTCGCCGCGAAGCTAGGTCCGATCCGGCCAGTGAACCTCACAAAAGAGAATCTCCGCGAAGTGATCGATGATCTGACCGACGGTTGGGGAGCGGACATTGTTTTCGAGGCAAGCGGCGCACCCCCTGCAATCAAGAGCGTGCACGAGCCACTCTGTCCGGGAGGCCGCATCGTCTTCATCGGTTTACCGATCCAGCCAGTGCCAATTGACGTGGTCGCCCTGAGCGCAAAAGAAGCATCCGTCGAAACCGTCTTCCGTTACGCACACGTTTATCCACGAGCTCTAGCCCTGATGGGCTCCGGTAAGATCGATGTGAAGCCGTTGATCAGCCGGACGTTCGAATTCGGTGAGAGCGTGGACGCGTTCAACTTTGCACTACATATGCCGCCAGATTGCGTGAAAGCGCAGATTCAGCTGGCGGAAAAATAGGGAGGCCGGTAGGGCGAAAACCCGACTTCGCAAAGCCTACGTCGCGGCCCGGTTTCTAGGCCTAAGATGACGCAAAACCGGGCCGCGCCAAAGCGTAACGACGGCGGGACTCGGCGCGCCCACTGCGTTATTTCTCTATGGGCTGGCCCGTGCCGGTTTTGAGCCGCTCCGTGGGCGCGGCGTTATCGAGGATAAGAACGCCTCCCCTGGTAAAGGCGCCGAATGAAGCGGCCGGCTTTATCGCGCGAGACGGCGACGCCAACACCCGGGGCTAATGAACACGCAACCAACCGATGGGACACCTAGGGCATGGCTCAAAACCGGCGCGAGAACGTCCCAAGTCGAAGCCACACGATCGGCGCACCGAGTCCCACCGCTGCTACGCTTTGGCGCGGCCCGGTTTTGCGTCATCTTACGCCTAGAAACCGGGCCGCAACGTAGGCTTTGCGAAGTCAGGTTTTCGCCCTACGAGTCACCTCCTACCGATAGCCTTGCTGGATCAGAGGAGCGATCTTGTCGACGTTAGCTGGGGTGACCAAGCCGACGCCCGTATCCTGGTGCAAACCAGGGATAAGGTATTTCTTCGTTAACCAGATCTGCATCACCGGATCAAAGCCCTGCAGGTAAAGGACCTGATCAAAGCTAGCCACGACGTAGCCGGCTTTGATTCCGGCGATGACATCCGGTCCTAGGTCAATACCTCCGATGACAACCTCACCCGGTTTCTTGCCGGCCTCTTTGAGGATCTTCGGAAGGATGGCGGTGAGCTGGCCATGCTGAGTGCCAATTGCTTTAAGGTCCGGATGGGCTGCCAGGTAAGCGGTCATGACCGGGATACCTTTGGTGGCATCGCTGTCGATGTCCTGGGTGACATCGAGCTTGTCCACATTACCCTTGCCCAGAGTTTTCTCCAGAGCGTCAAAAACACCCTGCGAGCTGCGGCTACGGCCTTCCTGGTGGAAGATATCCCAGACAACCGCCTTATCGCCCGCTTTGAGCTTTCCACTTTCGACCATCGCCTGTCCGGTTAGATAGCCGCCGGCATACAGGTCCGCACCGGCATATCCAAACCCTTTGTCCTTGTATTTCTTTTCCAGGTTAGGCAGCGGATTGTTTCCGCTGGTGACAATGATTCCCGCC
>JAFAIO010000243.1 GCA_019236675.1 Verrucomicrobiota bacterium | reverse complement strand
CATGTTCGCGGATAGCGATCTTAACGGGAGTAACCTGACCGAGGCAAACTGCGAAGACTCGGATTTCAGTCGCGCGGATTTGCGGAATTGCGAATTAAAGAATCTCAAATGGAAAGGGATCAAAGAGGTGAAGCTCGCGAATCTGTTCGGGGTAAAAGATGCGCCGGAAGGCTTTATTAAGTGGGCGATGCAAAACGGAGCAGTCGCGATTGAATCGGACGGGGAATGGGATACTGCGATTCAGAAGGCGGGGGGGAAGTAGTTGGGGCGTGTGGGCGTGTCGGCGAATGGGCGAAACGGCGATGGGGCGATAAACTTGGTAGGGCGAGGCTCCCGAACGACCTTACCACTGAACCGGAGCAGCCGATGATCCTGGCCGTACCGTGCCGATAGGCCTGAAAGCGCGCCGACTTGTCCGACATAGCTGAGCGTCTTCTATGGGTCTGAAGCTTGGTTGCATTGGCGGAGTCGGAGCCGTGAACCAGCGCTTGACCACGGCTCGGCGAGTGTTTAGGCCTATCGGCACCATTCGACACAAAAACACCAGGCCCTCCGGTTGAATCATAAGGTCGTTCGGGAGCCTCGCCCCACCAAATAGGGGCATTCGCCCTATCGCCGTTTCGCCCTTTCACCCCCTACCGGCCTGGATGCTGGATCTGTTCCCTGGCTTCGCGCATCTCGTGAAGCACCAGATTCATAAGCTCATCGATCGAAGTTTCTTTGGTGGCGCGATCGAAAGTGATCTTGCCATTCTGCAACAGATTGACCCGGTCGCAGACATCAAAGACATGGGCGTAGTTGTGGGCAACGATGATCACCGCGACATTAGCGGTTTCTTTGAGTTGACGGATCACATCTAAGATCATCGCGCTCTCTTTAACACCCATGGCGGCGGTAGGTTCATCCAATAGTAACACCTTGGCATTGGCGTAAACAGACCGGGCTACCGCAATCGCCTGGCGCTGCCCGCCCGACAGCTTCGAGATTTCGACGTCAACGGAAGGAATATTAACCCGCATCTGCTTCAAGTGTTGCTGCGCCAGTCTCCGCATCTCCCGATCGTCCAGAATTTGGAAAAACTTATTCCGCATCAATTCCTTCTGCAGAAACATGTTCCGATAGACGTTGACTTCATTAATGAGTGCCAAGTCTTGGTAGACCGGTTCGATTCCCAGCGACCTGGCATGGCTGACGGATTTCAGCTCAATCTGCTGACCGTCAAAGAAGATCTTCCCACCGGAAGGCTTGTGAAAGCCGGTCAGGATTTTCATCAAGGTTGATTTCCCGGCACCGTTATCACCGAGCAAACCCAACACTTCGCCCTTCATTAGGCGAATGGACACATCTCGAAGAGCGGTGACCCGGCCGAACACCTTAGAAATGCTCTCTGTCCGCAAAGCTTCTTCGCTCATTTGCCACCTCCTGCTGCCCGCAGTTTACTGAGTCGAACATTGATCACCATCGTGATCAAGATGGCCGCCCCAAGGATCATATCGAAGGTGTAAGCGCTGACGCCTGATAGGGTGAACCCATCAGATAAGATGCCTAGAACCGCCGCGCCAAGGAACGCACCAATGATTGTTCCCGAGCCGCCGGTGAGAAGCGTTCCACCGATGACAGCCGAGGCGGTGGCCCTGAACATATAGTCTGTTCCACCGGCCAGCGGATCCGCCGAGCTGATCCGGAAGCAGTCCAGGATCCCAGCAAACGCGCCGAGCATGCTGCAGAGCATGAAGTTTCCGATCTTGATCTGGGCGATTTTGATCCCGACCTCGGCAGCACCGAGCAGGTTGCCGCCCGTGGCCACCGTATGCAATCCCCAGCGCGTTTTAACCAGAATGAACTGGAATAAAGCGGTGATTACGATCGCCCAGACCAACTGAGAGATCGGAAAGCCCGCAAAGTTGCCCCCAAAGATGGCGAAAATCAGCGGGTCCGCCTCAGGTCGGACCAGGACGCCGCCGGAGATCGTCAGGGTGAACCCGTTGATCATGAAGAGGGTTCCCAGCGTGGTAATGAACGACGGAATCTGAAGCTTGACGGTGATCAGGCCGTTGATCAGCCCAACGACAGCGCCCGCTCCTAATCCTAGTACGATCGCCAGCACGTAGGGGACACCGGCCTGCTGAGCGTAGTACATCACAAAAGGTGCAAGGGCGTAGACCATGCCGACCGATAGGTCCATTTCGCCTGTGATCACGACCATGGTCTCGCCGGCAGCGATGATGGCGATGGTGGCCGCAAACACAACCAGGTTCGCGATATTGCTCCACGACAGGAAGACGGGCGCGGTGCTTTGAAAATAGATCACCAAGACGATGCCAGCGATCAGGATGCTCGCTTCGCGGGAGTGTAAGAATAAGCGCCCTAGCACGCCCAAGCGATTGGGTCGCTTGGGCGTAGCTTGGGATTCCGTTACTGACTTAGGCGGTTCTGTGGGCACAGGGGGAGATACGATTTTCTAGTAAGCGCCCGTGTGCGGCAACACCTTTTCCTGCGAACTGCTTCCCTCGTACCGGCTCTGAGTGCTCAAATAGGGATCGACGCTGTCTTTGGTGACGAATTTCAATCCTGTGTTGATATCCGCCGACCCGCACAGTCCGCCGGAGATCTTGATGATGAACAGAACCATCACGGTATAAAATCCCTGGAGATAAGGCTGCTGGTCGATAGTGAAATCGAGATCACCTTTCTTGATTGAATCCAGCGTCACTGGCAGGAGGTCGAACCCTCCGGCGTGAACCTTACCTTGGAGACTGTTCGCCGCGATGGTCTGAGCGACGCCTTGGGTGCTACCCGCGTCCACCGCAAACATCCCTTTGAGATCCTTATGACCGGTGTAATAGGCTTGGATTCGCGAGAGTTCTTCGTTGACGGTCGGCCCGGTTTCGATCTCGGTCAGGTTAATGCTTTTGCCTGACTCCTTGATTGCTGCCTTCGCTCCGTCTAACCGGGGTTGAATGTTCAGTTGTCCAGGTGTCGCGATGAAACCAACGACGTCTCCTTCGCCAACCGACTCAACGATTCGTTGGCCGAGGCCTCTGCCGGACTCAAAAAGGTCCTGGCCGATGTAACACATACGCTTGTTGCCCTTCGCGTCCGCATTGTACGACACGGCCGGAATACCCGCTTTTAGGGCGTTTTCGACGGGATCATTGAACGCGGTCTGATCAACCAAACAAACTGCGATTCCGTCTGCTTTTGCCGATACGGCGGTATTCATCGCGTTGACCATGTCGGTAGCGATCGACTTCTCGGAACCGGTCCATTGGTAGGTACAGCCCAGCAACGCACAAGCATCCTCGGCCCCGTAACGGGTCGGGACAAAGAACGGGTTAGTGGTTACATGATTAACAAAAACGAATTTCCACTGAGGATGCTTGGGGAATTTGCCCAGTGCTTCCTCGGCAGCTTCCGCGCTGGTTACTCCGAATCCAGCCAAAGAGGATAGGGACGCCAGAGCGCCGGCGCCCGCGGCACGCCGGATGGCCTGCCGCCGGGTGAGGCCCGTACTGGGTGAGAAATCGGTTTTTTTCATACTTTTGTTTTTGGGGGTGGTTATGATGGATGACAATCAGCTCGAAAACGTCGTATGGCGAGCGCATCGACGCGGCCAGCGATTTATTTCGGTAGCTGATTTAATTATCCTAACATTATGCATCAGGATTGGACAACGCAGAATATTGTGGTGACAGGAGCCGCTTCCGGGCTAGGTCGCGCCATTTGTGTCCGCTTCATTCAGTTGGGGGCTCGGGTAAATGGGCTGGACGTGAGCGAGAGCCCGCTCCTGGAAATGCAATCAAGCTTAGGTCAGAACTTTTCACCGCTAGCCTGCAATATCGCTGACCGCGATCAGGTATCAGCTAACTTTGCGCAGTTGGCTACAGTCGACGTACTCGTCAACAGCGCGGGTATTACCGGACAAACCAACCTGAAGAGCCAGGAAACGGACCCAGCTGACGTGGAGCGGGTCTTTCAGGTGAACTTTTTTGGCTCTTATCTGACCAGTAAAGCCGTGCTGCCTGGCATGATTGCGCGCCGGTACGGACGCGTCCTGCACATTGCTTCTGTCGCAGGTAAAGAGGGCAACGCGGGCATGTTGGCCTACTCCGCTTCAAAGGCCGCCGTTATCGGGATGACCAAGGTACAAGGAAAAGAAGTAGCTGGGACTGGTGTGACCGTGAACGCTCTCGCTCCGGCCGTGATTCAGACCCCGATGGTTGAGGCAATGCCGCCGGAACAAGTAAAGTACATGACCACGAAGATCCCGATGGGGCGTTGCGGCTCTCTGGATGAATTGGTGGCCATGGTTGAGTTTATCGTCTCGCCTGCGTGCAGTTTCACGACCGGATTTACTTTCGATCTGACTGGTGGAAGGGCGACTTATTAGGGCGATACGGCGATGCGGCGATGGGGCGAAGGGGCGAAGGGGCGAAGGGGTGAAAGGGAGTGTAGAGGTCAGCGCTCGCGTGCGGCTCCGTTGCCAGATGGGACTTATGGGTCTCATGCGACAGATGTGTTCTGACCTATAAGTCTCACTATTCTCATATGTCCTATCCGTTCCCAGCGCTGGATGCTGGCGCCCACGCCGTTTCGCCCGTTCGCTGCTTCTTGACAGCGCTGCGTTTGACGCCTACCGACCAATTCATGCAAACCGAATGGTGGCGAGGAGCAATCATCTACCAGATCTATCCTCGAAGCTTTTTTGACAGTAACGGGGACGGCACCGGTGATATTCCCGGGATCAATGCCAAGCTCGATTACCTCAGATCGTTGGGGATAGATGCGATCTGGATCTCGCCGTTTTACAAATCACCGATGCGCGACTTCGGGTATGATGTTGCGGATTATCGCACGGTGGATCCGATCTTTGGCAGCAATAGCGACTTTAACGTTCTGATCGCGGGCGCGCACGAACGGGGTATCAAAATCATTGTCGACTTGGTACTACCGCATACCTCGGACGAGCATCCCTGGTTTAAGGAGAGTCGCCAAAACACCAGTAACCGGAAGGCAGACTGGTATGTTTGGGCAGATCCCAAACCCGATGGCACACCGCCGAACAATTGGCTTTCAGTGTTCGGCGGTTCGGCTTGGCAATGGGATTCTCGGCGTCAGCAATATTATCTGCACCACTACTTACGCAGCCAGCCAAATCTCAATTGGCATCATCGGCCGGTCGTGGATGCCATGTTCGCAGAAGCCCGGTTTTGGCTGGAGGCCGGTGTCGATGGGTTCCGACTGGATGCGATTACGACACTGGTGCATGACCACGGACTGCGAGATAACCCGGCTCGTCCGGTCGGTTCCCGGCCACTCTCGTTTGCCGATTCCAATAATCCTTTTTCCTGGCAGGATTCGATTTACACTCGCGACCAGCCGCATACGCTCGAATTACTGGCCGAGCTTCGCGCTTTAGTTGACTCCTACGATGACCGTTATCTGATCGGGGAAATCGCCGATGTGGATATGATCACGGTAAGCGCGAAGTACACCCGCACGGGTAAGCATCTGCATAGCTGTTATAACTTCGAGCTAATGCAACTCGTCTTCAGTTGTGGCTTCCTGCGAAGCGTCATTGAAAAGACCGAGTCGGTTCTAGGAGCAGGTTGGACAACCTGGGCCATGAGCAATCATGACAATATCCGGGTGGTTAGTCGCTTCGGGAAACTCGGCCAACTTAGCGGCGATGATCGTTCACTGGCCAAGTTGCTTCTTGGCGTTTTGCTATCGTTGCGAGGCGGCGCCTGTGTTTATCAAGGAGAAGAACTGGGCCTGCCTCAGGCTGACGTCCCATTCGAAGATTTGCAAGACCCGTACGGCATCGAGTTCTGGCCGGACTTCAAGGGTCGTGATGGCTGCCGGACTCCGATTCCATGGACATCGGACACGCCAAATGCCGGGTTTAGCAAAGCCAAACCGTGGTTGCCAGTTTCTCCGCTGCACAAAGCAATGGAAGTGGATGCGCAGGAAAAAGACCCAGAGTCAGTTTTGCATTTCGCGCGCCAGTTCATAAGCTGGCGCAAACAATATCCGGCAATTGTACGCGGCACCCTCGCGCTCTCGAGTTTCCCCGATCCGGTTCTCAGCTTCGAGCGAGCTTGGGAAGACGAACAGATTTTCTGTGTTTTCAACGTTTCAAATAAAGAAGCATCGACGCAGGTTACAGAGAGTTGGCGGGCGCTTGAAGGTCACGGATTTCCATCGGAGCGAGTGGGGGCTAACCTGCGGCTACCGGCCTTTGGTGCTGCCTTCTTTCAGCGGGAAAGCGCAGTTAAGTAAGCAGTAAGCAGTAGTCACTACCGAACTTGTTTTCCGAGGCTTTGAATTGATCAAACGACCTGGCGACCCACCGACTTACTGCTTACCGCTCACTGCTTACTGCTTACTGCTTACTGCTCACTGCTTACTGCTTACTGCTTACTTTATTAAGTGAACGCCATCCGCTCGATACCTGCGTTGCTAGTTATCGGATACCGGGAGGCAGTCGCGCTGCTGATCGGAGGAGGCATGGCTCTAGTCTTCGGCTTGATTTTTAGCATCGGGGGAGCCTGTGCGTTAGTCCAAGAGTATCAGTTCTTGACTGATTCGAGTACCGGCATTGCCGAAATCGTCAGTAAAGAACGGGCCGGGCCGAATAACTTCTTCGTCGATTGCCGGTTACTTTTGGGCGGGCCCGGAAAGATGGTTTATGAGAGGAAGATACCTGTTTACTCAGGTCTCTGGCAAAATCTGCGTAAAGGACAGGCTTTAAATGTAGAGTATTTACGAACCGATCCGGCTAACATGCGACTGCCCGGCTCGATCGGAAACCTTGGCGACTCATTTCTGCATTTATTGATCGGGGTATTTCTGGCGGTGATAGGGACCATCGCAACGCTCGTTGCTGGTCGATTTTTGATTAAGGATGCCCGGAGAAAAAAGTTGGATGAGTTGACGAGTCGGGACTAGAAAAAATTTCAGCGCCGGTCGGGTGATCGGCGCTGAAAAAACACCAAACTGCTTGGCAGTTCGTCTTAGAGTTAGCTATTCGTTTTTGGCTGCGTGATCGCCTTCCTTTATGGCGTCGGCTTCGCTCATGTACTTACCTTGCTTGGTCTTACCATAGAACCGAGAACCGGCCTTGTGGTAGACATGCGAGTCGGTATTAACCCAGACTTGACCATTGCCTGGAGTCCCTGGGTTGGTGGCCGGCGCTTGCGGTTGGTTTGCCACCGGCGCTGGAGTTGGGCTCGCAGTCTTTTTGTGGAAGAAACCAAACCCGCCTTCCTTCGCAGTTGGCGATGGAGCAGCCGGCGCTGGTGTGCTAGCCGGGGCAGCAGGCGTGGTCGCAGGGGAGGCAGCGGCAGTTGCTTGCTTCCTGGACCGTTTCTTCGGAGTCGCGCTGGCCGCAGGGGTGGCGCCGGTTACTGCGGCCTCCGCACTAGGGCTGGGACTGGCTTTGTGCGACCGCCTTTTCGGAGTTGCCGAAGCGGCCGGACTTGGACTTGCATTTTGGGAGTACGCCAGCGGCGAGGCCGCTATAGCTAACAGGGCGAGGAGCGAGAGAAACGTGCGCATAAAACATGTCTTCTACCTTGATTTGATGCCGGTCGGCAATCCTGGAAGTGTGAAAAAAGCCGATTTTATGGTAGTGGGACGGGCATTTTCTGCCTGAAGGCGCAGGAACACGGCTGGGTGCATAAGGTGGGGTTCCTGCTAGAAGCCTGCTCACGCGATGGCGACATGCCCTCCCACCCATTGCGGAAAGAAGCCCATCGCGGTGCGCGTTGACTTGATTTCTTGGTGAAAGCTCCCTAAGCGTAGATGGCTCCCTGAACTGAGCGCGTCGTGGCACCCGGTATTTGCTAGGTAAGGGACGCTCGGCAAAGCACAGAGCCAATTATCCGAAAACTTTGTCCCCCAAGAACTCATGTGGCAACAAAACTATACCCCCATCGGGGGTAACCTCCTGGCGTCCGCGTTTGTGGCGGCACTTCCAATTTTTACCATCCTGATTTTGTTGGGTGTCCTCCGTCGTCCTGCTTGGTTAGCGGCAGTATCCGCAGTCATTGTAGCGTTGCTGGTGGCTCTGCTGGCTTACCAGATGCCACCCAGCCTGGCTGTGAGCGCTACCCTGTTTGGCGCGGCGTTCGGCCTCTTTCCGATCTGGTGGGTTGTCTTCGCCGCAATCTTCCTGTTCCGGATCGTAGAAGAAACTGGTCGTTTCGAAGTGATCAAGAATTCCGTTGTCCAACTAACGAATGACCAGCGACTCCAATTGTTGTTGATCGGATTTACGTTTGGAGCCTTCATGGAGGGAGCCGCCGGATTTGGCGCGCCGGTAGCCGTTGCTGCCGCCATGCTGGCTGGGCTGGGATTTGCTCGATTTGAAGGTGCCGCTCTTTGTTTGATCGCAAATACTTCGCCGGTGGCTTTTGGTTCAATTGGGATCCCTATCGTCACTTTAGCGGCCACGACCCAACTGGGTGTCTTGAGCCTAAGTGCTAATGCCGGCAGGCTGTGCGCGCCGATCTCATTAATCCTGCCATGTTACCTGATGCTAACATTGGGCGGCCCTAAAGCCCTGCGCGGAGTATTGCCTGCGGCCGCGCTTTGCGGTGTGGTGTATGCCGTAGTCCAATTTCTCGTTTCGAATTACATGGGTCCCTGGCTTACAGACATCCTGGGATCCATGCTCTCCCTGATTGCGTTGCTGATCTTGCTGCGACTATGGCAACCGCAGGATTCCGATCAATATCGTTTGGCTGGCGAGAACGCGGACACCGGTCAACCTGTGGCGAAGCTTAGTGCGGCCCAGGTACTGTTGGCTTGGTTGCCCTATTTGCTTTTAGTCGTGATCGTCATCCTTTGGGGGATTCCCAGCATACACGATTGGCTGGAGCTGGCGACCGTAAAGGTTCCGTGGCCAGGGTTACACAACTTAATTCAACGCATGCCGCCAGTGGTAACCAAAGCCACCAATTATGCGGCGACTTACAATATCAATTACCTGAGCGCCGCTGGCAGTGCGGTCTTTCTAGCGGCGCTGCTTTCTGCGATCTGCCTCAAGGTATCTCCAGGAAAATGCGTAATAATTTTGGGCAAGACCCTGCGGCAACTTGGCGTCCCGGCTGTAACTTTTGCATCGGTCCTGGCGCTGGCGTTGTTAATGAATTATTCGGGTGCGACCGCTACCTTGGGTTTGGCGTTTGCGGCTACCGGTAGTCTGTTTCCCGTATTCAGCGTTTTGCTGGGATGGATCGGGGTGTTCTTAACCGGGAGCGACACTTCGTCCAATGCGTTGTTCGGTAATTTACAGGTTATTACCGCGAATAGCCTTCATCTCAATCCAACTTTGATGGCGGCTGCTAACAGTGCGGGTGGGGTGATGGGGAAGATGATCAGTCTGCAGAGTCTGGCCGTGGCGGTTGCAGCAACGGGAATGAAAACGACGGACGAACCCCGTCTGTTTCGCAAGGTGATTGGTCACAGCGTTCTGCTGGTGGCCCTGGTTGCGATTTTGAACGTGATCTATTCGGCACTGACGAAGGCGTAGGCGCGAAACGGCGAATGGGCGACGCGGTTGGTAGGGCGAAAATCTCGGCGCGCTGCGGGTGGACCATGCAGATCAGCTGTAATCGCGCCGGATTTGAGCCGTGTCGCGGAGGCCGCCACCTCGCCGGTTTAGATCGTCCTCAGAGCGATTGTGTTCTGGACGTTACGACGCGCACGCATGGCTCAAATCCGGCGCGTAGACATCGATATGGCAATGGTGTCAGACGCGCGCCGAGATTTTCGCCCTACCGACTGCATCGCCCATTCGCCCATTCGCCGTTTCGCCCCATCGCCCTTTCGCTCAACCCTGGTTCCTAACCAAATTCGAAGCCACCGCGAAATCTTGTTGAGCCCAGCCTTTGCTATCTGCTTCGGTCAGGAGCTCGTTGATAGTTTCCGCCAGCGGCAGCTGTAAGCCGAGACTCTTGGCCAGATCGAGAGCCAGGCGCGAATCTTTCAGCATATTCATCAGCGAAAAATTAGGATCAAAATCACGTGCAATAATCGCTTTAAGCTTGAAATCGCTGACCCCTGACCGGCAAGCATTGTTCTCAATAGCGGTGACTAACTCTTGAGGATCGATTCCGGCGCGTTCTGTAATCGTGAGAGCCTCTGTCAGTGCCTGAACGATCGCTGCTGTAACCATGTTAGTTGCAATTTTGATGAGGCTGGCATCTCCAAACCGGTTGAAATAAACCAGCGCTTTGCGCGAAGCTTCCAGCACGGGTTCTGCTCGCTCCAGGTCCGCTTTGTCACCTGCCAGGTAGTACACAATCTGACCATTCTCCGCGGCTCCTTTGCTTCCGGTGAAGGGCGCATCCATCAGGTGTGCGCCAGTCGCGGTCACTGCGTCTTTTGCTTTCTGCACGGTCTCCGGAGAGATCGTCGAATGGATCAGAATCAGATGATCCGGTGTCAGTGCGGTGCGCAGTGCCGACAGCGTTTCCAGAACCGCTGCATCATTGGAAACAAAGATTTGAATGATTTGCGCGGCCTTCGCTACCTCAGCCGGTGAGCTAACGAAATTTGGCTCCGGTTTCGGTGTCCGATTCCATACATAGACCTCGAATCCTTTCTTCTGCAGATTCTTTGCGACCCGTGACCCGATGATCCCGAGCCCAATTACGCCTACTCGAATTGGAGTACTCATACCAAAATCTACGTGGGTTGGTGCCGGTTTCTAGACATCCTTTGGTAGGATTTTCCTCCTATCAATCGTGGCCATTTCGGGCTAATTCCTGTGAACTTCGACGTCTCCTCTTAAAGTCTTGCCTCGAGTGGTTGGACTGAAGCATTATCCGGCCACCTCTCGCATACGCTCCCCGCGTAAAACGAAAGCGCGAAATCAGATAAACAGTATGCATCGTAAATGCTCCAATCGCAGTCTCTTACAACTTAGCGCCGCTGTCGCTCTAGCGTTCGGCTGCTCAACTGAAAACGGCAAATCCGCGGGCAATCCAGTGATCACCACGATTCCGGTAGCATCGAACGTCGGAGGCATTGTGGCCGATCCTAAGTCCCATTTTGTGTATGTCACGGAATTCAATTCCGGTGCAATCGGAGTTATCAATACCAGCACCAATGAACTGTCGTCTGTGATCAATACAACCGCGGGGTCGCCTCTTGGCTTAGCGATCTCGCGCGACGGGACGAATCTCTACGTGACTCTCGCGACCCCTAGTGGCGGCATGCTGCAGCAGATCTCGGCCAAAACGGGTGAGGTGATTTTCAGTATTCCCACGGGGACTAATCCTCAGATTCCGGCGGTGAGCTCGGATGAGTCGGTGATCTGCGTTCCGGCCTTCGACGGTTCGGTAACAATTTTTAGCCCGGATTTTCAGGGGAGCGTCACTCTTGGTGGAACTGCGCTACAGGCTGTTTTCGTGAATGATTCAGTCGTCTTGGTGACCAACGGCACGGATGTCATAGGAGAGATCGATACCGCTACCGGAGCGGTGTTATCCACCTCGATCACGCTGCCGAGTAAGGTCTTGACCGAGGTCCTCACGCCAGACAAAAAGACGCTATATGCGGCCGGCCAAAACGCGGTCTACGTAGTGGACGTTGCCACGGCGCAGGTTACCACTACTATCGCGGTGCCGAATCCTGCGAACAATACGCTCGGTATTCCCACTTTGAGCACCGACGAAAAGTTCTTGTATGTGCCGGTGCTGGAAATTGGTGGGGTTCCGGCCCTATCGACGGTAGTCGTGATCGGTATCAAGCAAGGGGCGGTTGTAGGAACCCCGATCCCGGTTGGAGTTGCGCCAGTCCAAATCGCTGTTGCGCCTACGCCTAGGGGCACAGAGGGCTACGTCTCGAATGAGATCAGTGGTACTGTGACCGTGATCAAGATCAAATAGGCTGAGTTCCGGGTTGAGTGCCCCGTTTAGGGACGTGATTTGCCGGCTGCGACACCGCGCAGCCGGCGGTTTCTAGTGCGAATCATTCTCAGAAGACCCTCCACCCTTGTGCCCGCGCGCTGCTCGTGTTTTGCTTCGCCGTTCGTTCAACAGACCAGTCATTGACGGATGGCCTGGAAGGGATTGATTGCGGGGCCGGCGGAAAAGCGGGCTGAAGTTGCGTCGATGAAGATCGACGGGCGCCAGGACGTCGCCAAGGACTGAATTTTGCAAGGATGTTCTTATGCAGCGCAAAGATCGTTTGTCCGCGCCGTGTTCCACGGCTTCTGAAGAAACAGGTTCCTCCAGGCGACATTTTATTTCTCAGTTAGCAGCTTTGTCTGCCGGGTTGAGCGTGGTAACCCCAATCTCCCGAGGACTAAGCGAGACGACCCCGCCAGCCCGGGGACCGGATCAAGCTCCGGAAGAAGGGACGCTTGTCGATATCGCACTCCAGGTAAATGGGACCACGCGAAAACTGCGAGTGGATCCTCGGGTTACTTTGCTAGACGCCCTCCGGGAGCGGCTGGACCTCCCGGGTACCAAGAAAGGATGTGACCAAGGTGCGTGCGGTGCTTGTACCGTGTTGTTAGATGGGAACCGAGTCGTTTCCTGTTTAATACTCGCCGTGATGGCCCAAGGAAAAGAGATCACGACGATCGAAGGTTTGGCTAAAGGCGATCAGTTACACCCGGTCCAAGCCGCCTTCGTTACCTGTGACGGATTTCAATGTGGTTACTGTACCCCCGGCCAAATCATGTCGGCGGTCGGTTGTATCCGAGAAGGCCACGCGAAGTCAGAGGCACAGATTCGGGAATTCATGTCGGGCAATATTTGTCGATGTGGCGCTTATCCGAATATTGTGGATGCGATCAAACTGGCCGTCGCGGAAGGGAAGGAGGCTATCTGAGCCATGAAAGCTTTTTCCTACACGTTGGCTGTATCGACTGAAGAAGCGACCAACGCGGGAACCCAAAGCGACAATAACGCCGGTGGGACCAATCTCGTTGATCTCATGAAGATCGATGTGATGGATCCGAAAGAACTGGTGGATATCAACCAGTTGCCGATGCGGGGCGTCACGCTAGATGACGGCGTGCTCAGGATCGGGGCCTTGGAGAAGATGGCATCCGTCGCCGAACAGCCGGAGGTCGTTCAGCATTTTCCGGTTATTTCGCAAGCTTTGCTCAAGAGTGCGTCTGCCCAACTTCGGAATATGGCATCGATTGGGGGTAACCTCATGCAGAGAACCCGGTGCGGTTACTTTCGGGATGTCGTTATGCCCTGTAACAAACGCGTTCCGGGGAGCGGTTGCCCAGCCTTTGCCGGAGAAAATCGGATGCACGCGATCTTGGGAGTCGGCGATGCGTGTTGTGCCACGCATCCAAGCGACTTAGCGGTTGCGTTAGTGGCGCTCGACGCCAGCGTCAATCTTCAGGGTCCGAAAGGAACTCGATCGATCAAGCTGGATGATTTTTATCTTTTGCCGGAGGACACCCCGGATCGTGAGCACGCCATCGAACCGGGTGAGCTGATCACCGGGGTCACCGTTCCGCAAACGAATTGGTATCAGCGCTCGGCCTATCTGAAGATTCGTGACCGCGAGTCCTACGAATTCGCGCTTTGTTCCGCGGCAGTTGCACTGGATGTGGATGGGCTAAAGATACGGGATGCACGAATCGCGGCCGGCGGAGTAGGGACGAGGCCTTGGCGGTTACCCGAAGTGGCGCAAGCATTGATCGGCAAACGAGTGAGTCAAGAGACCTTTGAACATGCGGTAGAGATTGCGACGAAGGGGGCGCGCCCGTTAAGTCAAAACGGTTTCAAAGTGACGTTGCTGAAGCGCACGCTCACGCGGGCACTAGTGCATGTAGGAGGAGGTGTAGCATGAACAGCGTCAGCCAATCGATCGATAGAGTTGATGGTAAACTAAAGGTGACTGGCCAGGCCCGATATTCCGGGGATCATTCGCTTCCGAATCTTTGTTACGGTTATCTCCTGCAGAGCTCGATTGCGAAAGGAAATATTCAATCGATGGATGTTTCCGCGGCGCAGCACAGCCCGGGTGTTGTGGCCATCTTTACGCCGTTCAATCCGCTCAAAATCTATTCTCCAGCACAGGCCGGCGAAGAAGGCGCAATTTCGGGAGACGTGATCCCGCTGCTGCAGGATCCCGCTGTTGACTACTTCGGCCAAACGATCGGCTTTGTAGTGGCGGAATCTTTCGAAGAGGCCCGAGACGCAGCCCGCCTGGTGAAAACCGAGTATCAAACGCAGCCCGCGATCGTTGAGTTGCAATCCGGCTTAGGCCAAGCATATGCCCCGAAATCGGTCAGCGGTATGGGGGCTACGGTATCTGTTCTAGCTGATGGTGTGACGTCGATCGATGAAGCTTTGCGCGGTGCTGAGGTTTTAGTGTCGGCAACCTACAACAGCCCGATCGAACACCATAATCCGATGGAACCTCACGCCACCACGGCTATTTGGAATGGCGACCGGTTGACGATCTACGACGCGACTCAATGGGTTCAAGGTCAGCAACGCAATCTGGCTGCAGTATTGGGCATCGATGAAGCTAACGTGCGTGTCCTTTGCCCATTTGTGGGCGGCGGCTTTGGCTGCAAAGGATCGATGTGGATGCATTCGCCGCTTACCGCTGCAGCGGCGCGAGTCTTGAACCGGCCGGTCAAAACCGTTCTGACTCGAGAACAAATGTATACCGCTGTCGGGCATCGACCCACCGTTAGACAAACAGTGACCTTGGGAGCCACAAAACAAGGCGAGTTAACGGCAGTGAAACACGAGGCATATTCCTCCAGTTCCCGGGTAAAGTTTTTCGCCGAGGCGGCCGCTCATCGGACATCATTGGCTCTCTATAAATCGCCAAATATCGTGGTGACTCACGAGATTGTCCCTCTTGATTTCGCGCCCGGAACTTTTATGCGGGCACCGGGCGTGGCGCCCGGTATGTTCGCGTTGGAGTCGGCCATGGATGAGCTGTCTGTGAAGCTCGGCGTGGATCCGGTCGAACTTCGGCTGCGAAACTATGCGACCGCGGAGCCCGTGCATAAATTGCCGTGGTCGTCGAAGCATCTGGATGAATGCTACCGCCTCGGTGCCGACAAGTTTGGCTGGTCCCAACGGCGCCCGGAACCAAAATCAACCAGGGAAGGCGATTGGCTGGTTGGACACGGGGTGGCAACCGCTTTGTATCCCGCACATCGCAGCCATGCAGAGGCAAAAATCCGGTTTCAAAGTGACGGTAACGTTTCAGTATCCGCTGCTACGCATGACCTTGGGACCGGGATGTACACCGTCTTAGCGATTGTCGCCTCCGAGGCTCTTGGTATCCCGGTACAACGGATACGACCGGTCTTAGGAGATTCAGGACTAACGCTTGCTCCGGTCGCAGGCGGGTCACAATCGACAGCAAGTGTTTCTCCGGCAGTGGTAGCAGCGGTCGATTCTGCCACTAAGAAGTTGATTTCAGTGGCCGTCAGCGGCGCGAAATCCCCGTTCTCTGGGATGAAGCCCAGTGACGTTTCCTATGCAAACGGCGTGCTGCAAGGGGGCGGTAAAGCGGTTCCTTTTGAAGCCGTTCTAGCGGCCTTGGATCGTTCCGCGGTGGAGGGCTCCGGAACTGCTTCTCCGGGCGAGGAAGAGCATCAGTACAGTTTCCTTTCTTTCGGAGCGCAATTCTGTGAGGTGCGAGTAAACGAATGGACCGGCGAAGCCAGAGTAACACGTTTCACCAGCGTAATGGACGTGGGTACCGTGGTGAACCAAAAGACTGCCCGCAGTCAGGTGATAGGCGGCATTGTTTTCGGTATTGGCATGGGGTTGCTCGAGGCGACTAAGGTCGACCCCAACAATGGTTGGATCGCAAATCGTAACCTGGCCGAGTACTTGGTCCCAACGAATGCCGATATCCCTCACATCGACGTCGAATTTCTGAACATTCCAGATACCAAATTTAACTCGCTGGGTGTTCGTGGAATTGGAGAGATTGGGATTGCGGGTGTGCCAGCCGCCATCGCTAATGCGATATTTAACGCGACCGGAACCCGGGTCAGAGACCTACCGATCACTCCGGAAAGCCTGCTTGTTGAGCAAAAAGGAATGGCCTGAGGGAGTAAGCAGTAAGCAGTAAGCAGGAGAGGAGTTAGGAGCTAGTTGGGGGGCCGTATTTGGTGGGGCGAGGCTCCCGAAGGGCACATCGGGGCAGCGAAGCATCCGGTGATCCTTGTTTAGTTCCGGGTCAGTAGGCCATTAAGCGCGCCGAGCCGTGGTGTATCGTGGGCCACGGCTCAGACTACATCGCCCGTTCATTAGCGTGAGATAGCGACCGATCGAGGCTACGTCGGACAAGTCGGCGCATCGACAGGCCCTGCTCATCCAGCATCGGCGCTTTTCGTCGCTTGCCCTGATGGAGCCCTTCGGAAGCCTCGCCCCACCCACCAAATACGGCCTGCCTACTAGCTCCTAGATTCTAGCTCCTAGCTCCTTTACTGATTACTGATCACTTCCTCTGATACGGCGCGCCTCGTGAACGCAGCGTTGGGCCGTTCGCAGAACGCGTCGCTGAGGGTGGTGTAGGAGCGTCAACAATCTTGGCGTGTGAAGGCTCCCCGGCGGCCGGTTTGACTGTCTCCACTTCTCCGCCACGTCGCCGGACTATTTTCGCAGCCACAGTGAAACACATGGTCCGGTACGGGTTGAGTCCATCATCAACGAGGACTAGCCGTTTACCTCGAAGATCTTTGCGGCCTTTTTTTGCGGGGGGTAAACCAAGATTTTGTAGCATCGACTCGGCATGCGTCTGAGCGCGTTTCCAGGACATAGCAATGGCCCGCAAACTAGGTCTGCTAAGCGATAGCCGCCAGAAAAAAGTCTGCTTATGCAGCGCTTGGCACGGACGAAATCGCTCGTGGGGCCACGTTTCGATCTTTCCAGTATTCCAACAACTGGGCGACTACCAGCGCGATGACGACCTGTAGCAGGAGAAGGAATGTGGCAAAGGCGTCGACGGAGTGGTGGCGAACGCTGATCCAGCCAATCACTAGAATGGATAAACAAATCTGGGTCGAGAAGACCGGTAACATGTTTTGCCCAACGGCGCTCAGCGGGCGTAAATATTCTCTCCAGCGCCGTAGGTAAGGCATCGCTTTGCCTACAAACCAAGCTACGGCAAAGAAGTTAAGCAATCGCAGCGGACCGAGATGCCACTTGTCGAGGAACCAAAAGTCAGCACTTGCATCCAGATTGAAGTAACCAGAGATCCACCGGCCGAGTGTAAAACCGATCGCTAAGAAGAGCAGGATGATCTCGGCAGGTTTTGAGAAATGAAGCATCGGTTTTTCCTGCTGCAGTGAGCGGCCGAACATCAAGCCGACAATCCACAGGAATTGCCATGAAAACAGGTCAAAAGGCCCGATCTGGACAAATGCCTGATCGCGGATTGGTGCGGTGATCAACTCTCGCACGTTAAATTGCGATAAGGCCCATACGCCGGCACTAGTAGCGAACACGGTTCTCCAACCAACCCGATCGGCAACCCAAAATGCCAATGGTGTCACCAACGAAAAAATCACGTACATCGGCAGGATGTCGAGCAATGGTGGCTGAAACAGGAGTGCCACGGAGCCGGCAACCGCCGACGTTGGGGAATCGAAGAACTTGCTAAGAATATAGCGAATCCCTGGTACCCAAGCCAAAAACAGGCTCCCGACGGCAAACACGACAAACAGGGTGATCAAGTGGGCGCGATAAATCTTCAAGGCTCGCTGCAACGTGGCGGCCCGAGCAGCCGCGAAACCCAGTTTCTCTCTTCGCTTTTGGAAAAGGAGTCCAGCCAAGAGAGCAGAAATAAAGACGAACGCTTCCGCGGTGGAAAAGAAACCAATCGGTTGATCTGTCAGCTGCCGTAGCGGCGAAGGCGAATGGTTTACCACCATCATAAGCAACAGAAACCCGCGCAGAACGTCCAGTTCTACCATCCGTTTCATAACAATCAAAAGTCCTCAAATGGGCATATCTTATGCCAACCCAGCCGAGCCGGTTCTTCCTCGTAACTTAGGTCCCGGATCGACACGTCACGTTGTAAATATTCTTCTTGAAATTGCGTTTTGCCATCCGCACTTCGGCAGCCCAGTACTCACTGCTGACGCAGAAGCCATAGAGTGGTCACAAAAGAGTTACGCTCTGCGGTCAGCCGTCGGCGTTTGGAAGACTCATAGTATAGCATACACATGTACCCTATACGACGCGCGGACCCTATTGGACGTTCATGGAATAGTTCGAAAGGACTATGAACGACAGTAAACGGCCAACCGAAAACGGCGAACTGCAAACTGCAAACTGCGAACCGTGGTCCCTATTGTGTGGCTAGCCGTTTGGGGAACTCATCGCGCAGGAACTGAGCGATATCTCGCCGCAAGATCTGGTAACCGTCTGTGTTGAGATGAATCTGGTCGTTCTGAAACAGTGAGATCAGCGGTTTTTTGTCCGGCCCGAGGAGATCAGAATATAAGTCGATAAAATCGCAGCGGGGTTGTTGACTGATAAACTCCCGGACTAATGCGTTGTACCGTTGAATGTTGGCCAGAAACCGGATCCGAGCGGGGCACGCCTTTACCGAAACAAAAGCGATGAAAGGTTTGTCTGAACCGTCTCGCAGAATGTGAAAGAGTTGGCAGAAAGAATCGAAGGCTTCTTCAGCTGATATACCCAACGCGAGATCGTTGTCGCCGGCGTAGATGACGACGGCGGAGGGTTTAAGAGGAAGGACCAATCTTGGCGCAAACGCAACACAGTCGGGTAGGCAGGCACCGCCGAATCCACAGTTCAATACCTCGTAAGACCGAAAGTCTTGTTCCAGCGACTTCCAAAGGCGAAACGAAGAGCTGCCATAGAAAACGATTGGGCCTGGAGGGGGATCAAAGATGTTT
The DNA here is from genome assembly GCA_019236675.1 of Verrucomicrobiota bacterium. Classification (GTDB taxonomy): domain Bacteria; phylum Verrucomicrobiota; class Verrucomicrobiia; order Chthoniobacterales; family JAFAMB01; genus JAFAVN01. The sequence continues at coordinate 3,210 of JAFAIO010000243.1, read as the reverse complement.
GCCTCGAGCCGCTCGATATCCTTCTCGAATCGGCTGGTAGTTTCCTGACCCAGAGTGTTGCTTGCCCAGAGAAAAATCGTCCCGAATAAACACCCGGCGTGTGTTCCGAGTAACAGACTTCGTTTTAACCAACTGAGGCTCAGCATCTTTCGTTTCTGGCGTCCCGATCGAATTTTGGTCTTATCGCAAAGCGAGGTAACCCGTTCGGGGCAAATCGCAAAAATCTATAAAGGCGGAGTGCTTCCCATGCAAGCGGACGTTGAAGACAATTAATCGGTTATTTGAGGGGTCGAGCGGTTGATAGGGAAAGTAATCAGTAATCAGTAGGTCAGTAATCAGTCTAGGAGCAGGGTAGGGGACCGAGCGCGCGTCAAACGAGGCGACGGAATGGACCCAATGGACTGGTAGACGCGGTGGATCCATACGAGGCGCGCGAGTGTTCCAGACCGCTGTCTCTTCCCAGCTCCTAGCTCCTAGATTCTAGCTCCTGACTCCTAAACTGATTACTGACTCACTGATTACTGTTTACTGAACTTGCGATACCTCGCCTGACTCTCTAGAAGGGCCATATGAGTCTTTTCCAGGCCATCGTCGATTCTATTTCGAACCCCCAGCACGCCGGCAGCAATTCTGATCTGCAGGGACTATTAAACCTCGCCCAGCTGATCCCGGGTGTGCAGGACACAGAACAACACGTTAAACCTATCCTCGATGTATTAGGACCTCATCTACAGGACGTTTTAAACAATCAGCAACAAACCCAGGGTCAAGCTGCTGCGCAACAGACGGTAACTAATCTGTCTCAACCCGGGGGTTGGAGTGCAGGAATTGCAAAATCTCTTCGGCGCCGATCAGTTCAACGGCATCATAGGAGAGATTGCGAGCCGAACCGGTCTGGATCAGCAAGTGATTCTAGGTGCGCTGCCAATCGTGATACCGGTGATAATGAAGCTATTGGCCGGTGGTACGAATCAATCGAGCCCTCAGGCGGAGAACCCGGTTCTCAGCAATTTCTTGGGAGGGCAAAATGGAGGCGCGCTGCTAACTGAAGCGTTGAATTTGGCGTCCCAATTTATGAAGCGGTAGGGATGAGGGGCGGCGTAATGGGGCTTCGTACTCGTCCTCGTCCTCGAGGGGGCGTTCGGGGTGTTGAATCTCGTGGAAATTCCATCTAAAGCGCCACGTCGGAATTGCAGCCAGTCCGCCAGATTCAAGGACGAGGACGAGGACGATTGAGAGGCGATCTTCCCTATCGCTGCACGACTTTTTGCGCGATTGAATCTACAACCGTCCGCTCGAGGACACCCTTGCTAAGAAGCGGTAAATAGGCTGCTGCGGTTGGAAGAGAAAGTGATTGGAAGAATCCGCTCGCCGAAATTCGGGTTTGGCCTCGGCCGATCGTTTGCACCGTCAGTTTAATTATCGCTCTTCCATAGCGCTTCTCAGCCGCATCTGGGACATCTGCGTATCCGGCGAGTTCGCTGATGGGATGAGTTGCGTCGCCGAAATCAAAGAATAGCCAGAGTACATACGGGTTATGGGAGGATTCGATGCGGTATCCTCGAGACTCTTTTGTTTCTTCTACACAGGCTTTCCAAGCTGTGGCCGTCTCCACCGGTAGCGTGCGGAAATAGGTGAGCGGCGGGTTATCTGACGCGACGGTTTTTGAGAAACCCGCCACCAACACCGCACAGATGGTGGCGACGGTCGCTAGCGAGGGCATGCGGGGACTCATATCGTAAATTGAACACTTTGGCGACGAGGATGAGTAATCAGTAATCAGTAATCAGTTGATGTTTACGGCTCTGGACTGATTACTGACATACCGGTTACTGATTACAGTTATGAAAGCCGCTGTTTTGCAGGAGATGGGACGTTCTCGGCCGTACCTCGAATCGAAGCCTTTGATCATCGAAGATGTTGCTCTTGAGCCGCCGGGCCCCGGCGAACTCCTGCTTCGGATTAAGGCCACCGGTCTGTGCCACTCGGATTTGTCCGTAATCAACGGAGATCGGCCACGGCCGGTTCCGATGGTGCTGGGTCATGAAGCAGCCGGTGAAGTTGTTGAGTGTGGTTCTGGGGTTACTGACCTCCAGCTGGGAGATCAAGTTGTGCTCGCCTTTGTTCCGTCTTGCGGGGCATGTGTCCCGTGCATGGAAGGGCGGCCCGGGTTATGCGAGCCAGCCGCTAGAGCCAATCTAGCCGGGACGCTGTTGTCCGGAGCTAAGCGGTTATCACGGTCGAAAGAATCGCTCTTTCATCATTTGGGCGTATCAGCGTTTGCCGAGTACGCTGTGGTCTCTCGTCGATCTGCGGTGAAGGTAGATAAGAGCTTGCCAGCCAAAGAGGCGGCGCTTTTCGGTTGTGCGGTAATGACGGGGGTCGGAGCCGTGGTCAATACCGCAAAAGTGTCGGCGGGTTGCGACGTGGCGGTTGTGGGGCTTGGGGGCGTCGGTTTGTGTGCGCTTTTAGCAGCCAACGCGGTTGGAGCCGCGAACATCATCGCGATTGATACTAACCCGGGCAAGCTTACGGTCGCTGCGGCTCTGGGCGCAACTCGGACCGTTCTAGTCGGCCCTGATACGATTACTGAGGTACGCGATTTGACTTCCGGGGGCGTAGATTTTGCGTTTGAAATGGCAAGCTCGGTCCCTGCGTTAAAGCTAGCGTATGAGGTTACCCGACGAGGCGGCACTACGGTGACGGCTAGTCTACCACATCCGACGCAGCAGTTGTCGATCGCTCCAACCCAATTAGTGGCAGAGGAACGGACGTTAAAAGGGAGTTATGTCGGTTCCTGTGTCCCAGCCCGCGATATCCCGAGGTATATCGCGCTTTATCAACAGGGCAAATTACCGATCAAAAAGTTACTGAGCGAGACAGTTACTCTGGAAGAGCTCAACGAAGCGTTCGATCGCCTCGCGGACGGGAAGTCGATTAGGCAGGTGATGGTGGTGGACTGAGAGTGGCGGGGAAGTAAGCGGTAAGCGGTAAGCGGTAAGCGGTAAGCAGTAAGCAGTAAGCAGTAAGCAGTAAGCGGTAAGCGGTTAAGAAGCGGCAAAGCCGCCAAGTAAATGTCCCGTACTGATTACGTCTTACCGCTTACTGCTTACTGCTTACCGCTTACTATGCTCCTTTTGCCCAGATCGATCTTGCCTAGAGCGAAAGTTCCCACGTTTCCGCTGTGACCCGCGGGCCAAAGTCTTCGTG
>JAFAIO010000209.1 GCA_019236675.1 Verrucomicrobiota bacterium | reverse complement strand
CCTTGATAATGTGCCGCATTCTGGCTCGTGAGCTATGACTTTGGGCTCTCTTTTATCTGTAGATCAAATAATCCCGGAAATGAAATCCACCGAGAGGTGGGCCGCGATCGTTGAATTGATCGATCTGCTGGTTGAGAAAGGCGCTGTTCGAAAGCCTGACCGCGAATCTGTTTTGGCGGCCCTGCGCCAACGGGAAGAAACCATGAGTACGGGCATCGGCTTCGGGATCGCGATTCCTCATGCGTCGTCCAATTGCGTCAACGAGGTGGTCGCGGCGTTTGGCCGATCATCCGCCGGCATAGAATTCGATTCTTTGGACAATTCGCCGGTTAAATTCATCGTCTTGTTTGTGGTGCCCAAAGACCAATTCCAGGTGCATCTCAGGACGTTGGCTGCGATCGCCAAGTTTTTGAACGACAAATCCGTGCGCGAGCAGCTTGGAAGGGCCGAATCGGCCGAGGAGATTCTCGCCATTTTCGACAATAAAGCGCCAAAGGCTCAAGCTTCCTAAACGATGCCAACGGTGGCGCAGACGCTGCAAGAGCGCCTTTTGAACGCATTGGCAGCACTGGAGCTTGAATCCGGCGATTCCGCTCAAGTGGTTCCGACGGCGGATCCCAGGAACGGAGATTACCAGACAAGTGTGGCCATGGTTTTGGCCAAGGCGCGCCGGGAAAATCCTCGTGCTCTAGCCGGACGCATTGCCGAAAAGATAGATATGGCTGGGATCGGGCCTGCGCCGGAAGTGGCTGGGCCTGGCTTTGTCAACTTTCGTTTAGAACCTGAGTTTGTTGCCCAGAAACTGGTCGCTGTTTCCGAAGATCCCCGGTTGGGCGTCGAGAAGGTGGCGAATCCGAGGACGCTGATTGTCGAGTTCAGTTCTCCTAACATCGCAAAACCAATGCATGTCGGTCATATTCGATCGACAATTCTCGGTGATGCCATTGCCCGAATCGCGCGTTTTCTCGGGCATCAGGTCGTAACCGACAATCATTTGGGAGATTGGGGAACTCAATTTGGTAAAGTCATTTACGCCTGGAAACATTTTCGGGACGAAGCAGCTCTTGAAGCTCACCCGATGGCCGAGCTCGTGCGGCTATATCGGGAAGCCGATCTCCAGTCAAAACGGGATGCGGGTGTCCTGGAGCAGTGCCGGCTCGAGCTCGTCAGGCTACAAAAGGGTGATCCTGAGAATCGGGCGATCTGGGAGCGTTGTGTGACTCTTTCTCGCCGCGAATTTGCCGCCATTTACAAATTGCTTGGCGTCGAGTTTGATGAACAGCTCGGTGAGAGCGCATATGACGTCGAGCTGCCGTCGATGGTCGAACGCCTCTTAGCCAAGGGCGTGGCCGAAATCAGTGAAGGGGCAGCCGTGGTCTTTGACAACGAAATTTCAGAGACACCGTTTATGGTCCGGAAGTCGGACGGCGGATTCGGTTACGCCACGACCGACGTGGCTACTTTGGAGTACCGGGTCAAAAGATGGAATCCGGACGGTATTTGGTATGTGGTTGGCGCTCCGCAGCAACTCCATTTCAAGCAACTGTTTGGCGTGGCGCGCCGGCTTGGATACAAGGTTGACCTCGAGCATATCGCGTTCGGTAGCATTCTGGGAGAAGACCGGAAGCTCATGCGAACGCGTTCTGGTGAATCCGTTCCCCTACGCGAGCTGTTGGAGGAAGCAATCGACCGCGCAGGGAAATTAGTCCGCGACAAAAATCCGGCATTGCCCGACGATGAGTCAGGCGAAATCGCCAAGATCGTGGGCCTAGGGGCGGTTAAGTACGCTGAGCTTTCTCAACATCGGTTGACCGACTACGTGTTTTCGTGGTCGAAAATGCTCTCGTTTCAGGGAAATACAGCTCCCTATTTGCAGAATGCCTATGTGCGCAGCAGAGCCATCTTTCGCCGGTTGGACAGCCCGTTTCGACCGCCGGATAGAATCCTTCTGGCTGAGCCTGCTGAACAGACTTTGGGGAAGGAGATTTTACGATTCGGTGAAGTAGTTCCGGCGGTACTGGACGGCTTCAAGCCAAACGTCCTAGCCAACTATCTTTACGAGCTGGCCGCCAAGTATCACGTCTTTTACGAGCAATGCCCGGTCCTTACCGCCGAGGGAGAGACGAAGGCAAGCCGCCTTCTTCTGTGCGACTTGTTCTCCCGGACGATAAAGACCGGTTTGATGCTGCTGGGTATTGAGGTACCGGAGCGGATGTGAGAAAGGCAGGGTGGTAGGGCGAGGCTCCGTGCGATTCTACGCGTGAACGGAGTCCACGATCGTGCGCTTAAATCGGTGAGATCAGGACGACAAATTCGCCGAGCCGTTGGCCCTTGATGTGCCACCACTTGCAGCGAAAACACCTCAGGAACACCGGCTCGGCAAGCGGCCCGGCATAACAGAATTTTTTGGCCGATTGATGCACGATTATCTCCGGCACCACCGCCATCCGTTCGGGAGCCTCGCCCTACCAATCTGCCTTGAAAAAACTTAATCTCGCCGAGAGCCTGGGAGACAGCTATTGTCCCTTGCCGAGGGAAATCAGATTTATATGGCGCCGTTAGGTAAACACATCAGTACCAACTTTGAAGCCGCGCTCCAATCACTAAGAAACGACGTCTTGATGATGTCGAGCTTGACGGAGCGGCTTCTTAACTTCGCCATGGAGGGCCTGCTTAAGCGCGACAACGACCTCTGCAATCTGGCGATCGCCGATGATGAAGAGGTCGACTCCTTGGAGAAAGAGATCGATCGCGAAGGTATCGACTTATTGATCCGGTTTCATCCGGTGGCTTCGGATATGCGCGAAGTGATTGCCGCGATGAAGCTTAGCGCTAACCTCGAACGGATTGCGGATCAGTCAGTTGCAATTGCACGCAGAGCTAAGAAATTGAACGCAGAAGCAGTTGTGCCGGAGATTTCGCTTCTGGAGCCGGTTTTCCAACTGGCTCTCGCCATTTTTCGAGACAGTATGCACGCCTTTGTGGACCGCGACATCGATTTGGCGCTCAAGATGAAACCCCGGGATCGCGAACTGGATCAGCTGAATCTAGAAGTCAGCGACAAGATTATGGCTCGCATCGTGGCCGATCCCAATCAGGTGAAGTCGTATCTCAATATTATCTTGATTTCGCGGGCGCTCGAACGAGTGGGTGACCACGCTACTAACATTGCCGAGGACGCAGTTTGGACAAATCAAGCCCAGGATATCCGGCATACTTACCAACGGAGAGTTGAGGAGTAGCATTTATTCCTCGACATAGGTGAGTCATATCCTTCTGATGAGTGTCCGACTCCATGTTTGAAACGAAGTCTAACAAAAAAACGGCGGTTGTAACCGGAGGAGCCGGCTTCCTCGGTTCGCATTTAAGCGATCGATTGCTCGCCGAAGGGTTTAGGGTCATCGCGATCGACAATTTGATCACCGGGAATACCGATAATATCGAGCACTTGGCCGGACACCCTGATTTTAAGTTTATCCGGCACAATGTTTCGGAATACATCTTTGTTCCAGGTCGGGTAGATTATGTGTTCCATTTTGCCTCTCCCGCCAGCCCTATTGACTACCTGGAACATCCGATTCCCACTTTGAAAGTGGGCGCGTTGGGAACGCATAACACGCTTGGTCTGGCCAAGGACAAAGGGGCGACCTTTTTGTTGGCTTCAACGTCGGAATGCTATGGCGACCCGTTGGTCCACCCGCAGAGCGAAGATTATTGGGGGCACGTCAATCCCATCGGGCCGCGGGGAGTTTATGACGAGGCGAAGCGATTCGCCGAAGCGATGACCATGGCGTACCACCGATTCCATGGCATGGACACTAAAATTGTCCGGATCTTCAATACGTATGGTCCTAGAATGCGTCTCCGAGATGGGCGGGTCGTCCCTGCTTTCATTAGTCAGGCTCTTAACGACGAACCGCTGACCGTTTTCGGTGACGGAAGTCAAACCAGAAGCTTTTGCTACGTGTCCGATTTGATCGATGGCATCGTCCGGTTGGCCTTATCGGATTTTCACGAACCGGTTAATATCGGAAATCCAGCGGAGATGACGATTCTGGATTTCGCTCAAAAAATTTTGGCGCTGACTGGTTCTACCGCTCAAATCGTATTTAAGCCGCTTCCGGTAGACGATCCTCGTGTCCGCCAGCCGGATATCACCCGCGCAAAACGCTTGCTGGGTTGGCAACCCAAGGTCGATTTTGATTCCGGCGTCCGCGAGACCATTGGATATTTTAAGCAAAAATTGGGGGTGTAGCCTCCTTCGGGCACGATTTGGGTCCTCGGTTCAACGCTTGGCTTCGAGGCCGTCCGCAGCTCGGAACGAAGTAATCAGTCATCAGTGTGTCAGTAATCAGTTTGGAAACCGTTGGTTACCAACGATTACTGATTACTGGTTTACTGATCACTGATCACTTCAAGAACGAAGCCGAACGCGAACTATTTGATCTATGCCAGGAATAGGTATCACCGGCGGGATCGCCACAGGGAAGTCGACCGTTTCGGCTGAGTTATTCTCAATTTTACGAGACAAACTTGAGGTAAGCTTGTTTAGTTCAGATTCTGAAGCCAGGAGATTGACGGAAAGCGATTTGGGTGTACAGGATGAGATTAGGCAAAAACTCGGCGCGCAGCTGTTTGACAGCGAGGGTCGTTTGCGACGGGAACAACTTCGGGAACTGGTCTTTCAAAAGCCCCAGGCACGAAAAGAACTTGAGAATATTTTGCACCCTCGTATTCGGGCGGCTTGGCTTGGGCTTGTAAAAGAGAAGAAGCTGTTGCTCCCCGAAATACCATTACTGTTCGAGACCAAAGCCGACCGCAACCTTGACCTGATTGTGGTCACGGCTTGCAGCCACCAGACCCAGACCGAAAGAATGGTTCAGAAACGTTCATTATCCTTATCTTTGGTTGAACAAATGATAAATGCCCAGACGCCGTTGGCCGCCAAGATGGAGCGAGCGGCGCACGTGGTCTGGACGGATTGTCCGCTCCAGGTAACCAAGCTTCAGACCGATCGTCTGGCCAAACTAATCGTAGCGAGGTATGGACACTCAAACGACTGAGCTCGTTCAGCTGCCTGGCGCCCAGTATCTTATAGAGAATGGGACCGTTCTGGAATTGGATCAGCTTCATCGGTTGCCCCATACTGAATTGGTTAACCTGGCCCGCGAATTCAATTTGCGTGTTTCCCAGGAGCGCACCCGGCATCAATTCACATTCGATCTACTAAAGGCTTACGGCGCTAGAGGGATTAAGCTTCGGGCCGAAGGCATGTTAGAGCTTTCAAACGAAGCCTACGGTTTCTTGCGTTGGGAACGCTACAACTTCACCCCTTGCCCGGAGGACGTTTATGTACCCGCGTCCGTCCTCAAACGGTACGGGCTTCGCGCCGGTGTAAAGATCAAAGGGACCATCCGCGTACCTCGGGACAAAGAGAAATTCATGGCCCTGGAAGAAGTTTTGAGTGTCGAGGGCATCCCGATTGAGCAGTGGACTGAGCCTAAGCAATTCGATCAGCTTACCGCGCTGTTTCCTGACCGGCGCATATTACTCGAAAACAGTAAGACCAAGAGCGTCAGTGCCCGAGCGGTCGACCTGATCGCACCCTTGGGAAGAGGGCAACGTGGGTTGATCGTGGCGCCGCCCCGGGCGGGTAAGACGATTCTCCTGAAGGAGATCGCCATGGCGATCCGGGCGAATTCGCCCGAAGTCCATTTGATATTGCTTTTGGTTGATGAACGGCCGGAGGAAGTGACCGATCTTCGCCGCGCTTTGGACTGCGAAATCTTCAGCTCAACCTTCGATGAGACGCCGGCCCGCCATGTGCAAGTTGCCGAGCTAGTTAGCGAACGGGCTAAGCGCCTGGTTGAGCTCCGTAAAGACGTCGTCATTTTGCTGGATAGCATTACCAGGCTGGCTCGCGGCTATAATTCGCTTCAGCCAGGGCGTGGCCGCATTATGTCCGGCGGTGTCGAGTCCAAGGCTTTACTGAAGCCGAAACGGTTCTTTGGCTCGGCCCGCAATTGTGAAGAAGGCGGTAGCCTGACGATCCTGGCGACGGCTCTAATTGAGACCGAAAGCCGCATGGATGAAGTCATTTTTGAGGAGTTCAAGGGCACCGGAAACATGGAGCTCCACCTGGACCGCACCTTGCTCGAGAAAAGGATCTACCCGGCGATTCACATCCTGAAGTCTGGTACCAGGCGCGATGATCTTCTCTATCATCCGGACGAATTCGCTCGGATTACGATCCTTCGGAAAAAGCTGGCTCAACTTCCTGCCATCGAGGCGATGGAAGTCTTGCTCAATACTATCAAAGCGACGAAAACAAATGCCGAGCTGCTTTTATCCGCGCTGCGCTAAATGGTCCAAAAAGAGGTATTGATTTTACCCAGCACAGAGGAACTGAATGCATGGTGTGATGCGCAGGTTCCTTCGGAAAGGATCGCGATTGATACCGAAGGCGATAGTTTACACTGTTACTTCGAAAAACTTTGTTTGATCCAGCTTTCTGTTCCCGACCAGGATTTGATCGTCGATCCACTTGGCGGCATTGATTTCGAGCGCTTCAATCAATTCGTGGTGGAGCGCACGGCGGTTTTTCATGGTTGCGACTACGATCTGCGAATGCTCCGGCGAGGGGCGGGCTTTGTTCCGGGAGCAGTATTCGACACGTATCTGGCGGCGAGATTGCTCGGGATCAAAGAAATTGGGTTGGCGTCGCTAGTTAAAAGCTTTTTTGGTCTGGATCTGCCGAAATCTTCGCAAAAGGCAAATTGGGCGCGCCGGCCCTTAACTCCGGCCATGCTCGACTACGCGATCAACGACACAAAGTATTTACTCCCGTTGGCTGATCGCCTGGAAACTCAGTTACGGGAAATCAATCGCTGGTCTTGGTATGAGGAGAGCTGTACTCGCGCGGTATCGGCAACGGCCGAGGACCGAGAGCGTGACCCGGCGCGAGTATGGAAAATCGCCGGGAGCGCAGTGCTTTCTCCCAGAGGATTGGCGGTGTTGCGTGAGCTTTGGTTTTGGCGCGATGCCGAAGCCCAGAAGGTTGATCGTCCTACCTTTCAGATTATGCGGAACGAGGAGTTGATCGACCTCGCCAAAAGTGCGGTATCCGGCGCTAAAGTGAGACCGCCTGGTTGGTTGCCGGGCGCCAGGCGACGTCGTTTGGAAGAGACGATCGAACGCGCCTTGCAGGTCCCGGAATCAGAATGGCCCCAGCGTGCCAAATCCGTTCGGGTTCGTTCCTCGCCGGAACAAGAACAGCGCCTTGATCGCCTCCGAGCAAAGCGCGATGTGGTTTCGAACCAGCTAGGCCTGGATCCGGCCATTATCGCTTCCAGGGGTATCCTCGAGGCAGTGTCCCGCGAGCCGGAGTCTGCTCCAAAGGTATTGATGGATTGGCAAAGGGAATTGCTGGGGGTGTAGAGAGGAGCTAGCTCCTAGATTCTAGCTCCTGGCTCCTGTTTTTTCGTTTGGCAAAGCCCATGCCTTACGCTATTCCTGGAGGACCACCGTGAATACGAGTTCAATCCCAAACCCTTCTGCAAGGCCTAGTGCTGGGTTGTTCTCGGTCTATTTCTTTTATTTTTGGTGGGGCTCAAACAGCTTCTGAGCTGCGGATAATCCTTACGCAACTTCTCAGAAGCTGGAAATCAACTTCCCGCCATGTCTACTTTTCTCTCAAACCCTCTCGCACCCGATACTAAACTCGGCTCTGCCCGTCCTTGGAGCACGAGCCAAAACGGTTGCGAACTAGTAAATCCGCCGCAGACTGCGGAAGCCCTTGCAATGATTATTATAACTCGTCCCGATGCTACCGAAGAACAGATCGAGCACATCGTAGCTCGAATCCATGACTGGGGTTTACGAGCCGAGGTCAGCCGCGGCGAAATGCGCGTCGTGATCGGAGTTATCGGTCCCGAAGACAAAGTCCGCGAAAAACCGCTGGGTGCATTTCCGGGGGTTGAGTCAGTGACCCCGGTATTGAAACCTTACAAGCTCGTTGCCTATGAGTTCCGCGGGATGCCTTCCAAAGTTAAGGTAGGGAATGTCCCAGTGGGTGGAAAAGAAGTCGTGCTAATGGCAGGGCCCTGCTCGGTAGAGAATGAAGATCAGATCATCGCGATTGCCCAATCGATCGGCAAAGCCGGAGCTAAGATCCTCCGGGGAGGCGCCTTTAAGCCGCGAACGTCGCCCTACAGTTTCCAAGGCCTGGGAAAGGCCGGTCTTCAACTCTTGGCCGAAGCGCGTCGCGAAACCGGTTTGCCCATTATTACGGAGGTAATGGATACGAAAGATCTGGATCTGGTTTGTGAATACGCCGATTGCCTGCAGGTCGGAGCGCGCAATATGCAAAACTTCTCTCTGCTCCGTGAGGTCGGTAGAACCAGGCTTCCAGTCATGTTGAAGCGCGGGATGGCCGCTTCAATCAAGGATCTTTTGATGAGCGCCGAGTATATCCTGAGTGAAGGGAACTTTAATGTCCTGCTTTGCGAGCGCGGTATCCGGACATTCGAGACCATGACTCGAAATACTCTTGATCTGAACGCAGTCCCGGTCCTCAAAGCGGAAACCCATTTACCTGTTGTGGTCGATCCAACCCATGGAATTGGAATTCGCCAGTTTGTTCCGGCAATGGCCTTGGCTGCAGTTGCCGCCGGTGCAGATTCGATCATGATTGAAGTGCATAATGCTCCCGAACTGGCAAAGAGTGATGGTGAACAATGTCTTCTCCCCGGAGAGTTTGCGGACTTGGTCGGCAGAATTCGCGGGGTAGCGGAAGCGATAGGACGTGAATTATGAGGATTGATCTGTATGTACAGCGGTTGAAAACAAGGGGAGGGATTGGGTCCCCATCCCGCGGCCGCGGGACTATCGGAGCCGAGCGTCTGGCAAGCCGAAAGTCGAAATTACAATGCTCGGCAGGTCCAGGTTCACAGCGCGCGAGGCTGCGCGCCCTCCCGATTTCAGGATTAATCATCCTTTTGCTCAGCGCCTCGTTCTCATACGCTGAGAGTAAGAACGAAGCGAAGAAGAGCTACGATGCAGTCATGAATAAGGCTTCTCGCGACCTGACCGACGGGAAAATTGACGACGCGACCAAAGACGCGGCCCAGGCGGAGAAACTTGATCCAAGTAACCCGGAAACCGCTAATCTGCTGGGAATTGTCGCCAGCAAGAAGAAAGATTACCCGGCAGCGGTTTCTCAATTTAACCGTGCCTTAAATGAGAACCCCAAGTTCTATACGGCGAAATTCAATTTGGCCGATGTGTTGATGATGAAGGGCGATTACGAACAAGCGCGCACGATTTTAACGGACCTTAGCCAGATCGATCCGAAGTCGGAGATTGTTCAATTTAAGTTCGCGCTTAGCTATGTGCTGGCCAATCAAACAGCCGCAGCGATGTCTTTCATCGATACGATGGATTTACCGGGAAAAACCCCAGCATATTATTATGCCCGGGCTGCAGTTTGGCTGAAAAAGGGCCTGATCAAAGATGCCATCCAGTACAGTGTCAACGCGCACAAATATTATACAGACGGTGAGTGTAAGTATTTTGTGAGCGTGTTGCAGGAGATGGGGTTTAACGTTTCTGTTTTTTAGCGGGATGAAGCTCAAGAAGGGGCAACAGCTTAAAGAACACGCTGCCGAAGTCATTGCGAGGCTGCGCAAGATTTATCCTGACGCCCATTGCGAGCTCGATTTTACTAACGCGCTCGAGTTGTTGGTGGCCACAATTCTTTCTGCCCAGTGCACCGACAAACGAGTGAACATCGTAACCCGGGATCTGTTCAAGAAACTCCGAACGGCTGCAGACTATGCTGCGATTCCGCAGGAAGAGTTAGAAGTCGCCATTAAGTCGACCGGTTTTTTCCGAAGTAAATCAAAGAGCCTCCGGAGCATGGCGCAGGACCTGGTCTGCAAGTTCGGCGGTAAAGTGCCAGCCTCGATGGAGGAATTAACCTCCTTAGCAGGAGTGGGCCGGAAAACTGCGAATGTGGTCCTTGGTAATGCTTTTAATATTAACGCCGGCATCGTAGTCGATACACACGTGCGGCGATTGGCGCAGCGCCTCGGTCTGACCCGTCAAGAAGACCCGGATAAAATTGAGATCGAGTTAATGAAGCTCGTTCCCCAAAACGATTGGACCAATTTCAGCCATTGGCTGATTTGGCACGGCCGCCGTTGTTGTTATGCTCAGAAACCAGATTGCGTCCATTGCGGTCTGGCAACCATTTGCCCGAGTTTTGAGGAATTCGTGAAGCCGCCAACCGATGTGAAAACCAAAAAAGGTTCTGAGGCGAGACTACGCTCTTCTGCCGCAGCGCGGCGGCCTAAGAAAGCGGCGTGAACGGAAGCTCCGGAGGAGCGAAATCTTTATCGCTAGGATATTTCAAATCGCGGTGAACTCCGTTCGGAGCGTCATATCATCGCTCGCGAGCCCCGGACCCGATGTCGCTCCTAGGGAGCTGTGCGCGTTTTTTGTACGGGTTGCTACAAAGATTGTGCTCCTATGGAGCGGTTTGTGCGGGAGATGGACGGCGACAAACCGAGGGAAATGTCCTTTCCGGCTTTCAACATCCTCTCACCACACCATCACTCCAATACTCCAACACTCCCGTCCTATTGAATCGGCATCGGATATAGCAGCCCACCGTGACGCCAGCTTTGATTTAAACCTCTCTCGATTGCTAGTCCCGAATTGGCGCCGAGGTCCCGCTCGAAGGCTTGCCCATAATTTCCTACCGCTTTTATAACCCGTTCAGCCCATTGATCATCTAAACCCACCGGTTTTCCGATGCCCCCGGAGACACCGAGCAGGTAACGTACTTCAGGATCTTTGCTCGACTTGTTATAGTCGATGTTCTCGCTGGTAATACCTAACTCCTCTGCCTTGATCAGCACTGAAATCGTCGCATTTACTAATGTTAACCACCCGGGATCGTCCGCTCTCATTACCGCGCTGACCGGCACCATGCCAATGATCTCCGGCAGCATGACCGCGTCACCCACCTTCTGACGGTTGGCCAGCCTTAAGCCGGCTAACTCGGTTTCCTCTGCGCTCATTGCTTTCACGTGTCCGGAAGTAAAGGCTGACTCTGTTTCGCCCCACTCTTCAATCGCCAAGATTGTCGGCTGCCACCCCGCTCGCACAAAGTAGTTCCGCAAATGTTCCTCATTGGCTATCTCAATGTTTTGCTCATTTACGTAGCCCGGTTGTACGATGATCTGCGTGTGTATTAACTGACTTAACGTGGTAAATCCTGAGTCCTTCCTTACCAAGACCCTCTGAACGTTGAAGAAGAATGGGTAGGAAGTGGCTAGGTTCAGCTCGGTTAATTTAGTCGGCGCTATTGGTTCAACCGGGATGTAAAGATCTGCGGCTCCGGCGCGAACCATTTCCGGGCCAGTTTTTCGGTCGCCAGCCGCAAAAACGGCTTTATCCGGGTCCTGCAGTATTGCTGCTGATAAACCTCTAGTCAGATCAACCGCTAGTCCCACCCAAGCATTGCCGGTAGACAGGCTTGCCAAACCGGCTCGTACATTGACTGTACCGGCTACTCGATTTGCTTGCTTGATTCGATTGACGACGGTCTCGGCGATTGTGTTTTTGGGCAGAGCACCAGAGAGCGCCAGACCAAGCGCTAAGATCAAATAACATCGATTACGACCCGGCGTTCGATTCTGACTCATGCGCCACACTCCTAGCGGACTTCGGCTCAATGACAAATCGAAATCGAGGTTGATCTATGTAAGGACTTCGAGTGTGTCTTTCGGAGAGCGCCGTCGGGGCCGATCGGGCATATCCTGAAGGGATAAGTCCGATACATCTACGGACAGATCATGTCTACTCAGGGGCCGAGGCGATTCATGCCGGGACTTCGGCAGCTCAGTCGGTCGTACCATCATCTCCTCCAGAAGAAGCTAAAGGCGAAACGCACGGGTGGTTACAGGATTGTCATTATTTGCTTCCCGCTGAGGCTTCTGTGACAGAAATGTCACATGTTGATTGGCGCAGTTCGCCTTGTACCAAAGTACGCTCATTTGGTTGGCAAAAAGGGAGTTACCTAACCGCACTTTTGCTCACTGAACCCACGGACCATACATAATGCGCCCTATCTACATTGTTTGCCTGTCATTAACGCTCGGCCTCGGTTTTACGCCGGCGTTGACCTCCGCAAAGGAGGAGCCGCTGGTTGAACAGCAGCCAAATCCCGATTCTGAAATCGCGGCCCACGTCACCAACCCAAAGACGGATGCGGCGACTAACGTTCCGGAGATCGTCAAACTGCTTCGGGAAAAAGTGAAGTATGTCTTTGTGATTTTCCAAGAAAACCGGGCGTTTGACCAAATGTTTGGCACCTTTCCCGGTGCGCACGGCTTTTTTTCGCAACCCGAAGATAAGACGCCGGGATTCACTCAGTACATTCAAAGTGATAAAGACGGAAGTTTCATTCCCGTTCAGCCGTTCCGAATTGGTCAGGACCAGGATGCCTGGGACATCGACGACATGAGCCACTCTCATGTGGGTCTCCTGGGGAAGATGCACATTGTTAACGGAACGGCACAGATGGACGATTATGCCTTTGTGGAAGAAGGCCTGCACTACACAACCCCGCTTCCGACTTTGCAGGCGAAACAGTTCGGCTATCTCACTATGGCTTATATCGACGGCAATACCATCCCGTTTCTATGGTACTACGCCAGCAGGTTCACGCTCTTTGACAACCATTTTCAAACCATCGTAGGTCCGTCGAGTCCGGACAATGTTGCTCTCATTGCCGGGCAATCCGGTACAACTCAATGGGTTTTGCATCCGAGTGATGCGCTCACTGCGCCGGGGGGAAATGGCGTCCCGACAGAGGGCGACGGAGACCCGCTCTGGGGTTCGTCGAAAGACCCTCTAGGAACGGAGCATGTACCGAACACCGGCAGCAAAACCCCGCAGATTAATCTGACGTTCGCTAGTCTTCCGTTGACGTTGGCTGGCAACACCATTGCAAGCGTCACGGCGAACGATCTGGATCCTGCGATCGACCTGGCTGACGTTCAGGAGGACCTGACGTATCTTAGCACACTGACCCAAGGAGCGGTCAATTGGCGTTGGTACGAGGAAGGGTTTACGTTCACTGGCTACACGGGTGCACCGGATGTCGGCGGCCTAGGTGACTACATCGCGCACCACAATGCACCTCAATATTTCGGCTACGTTTCTGCGAACACCCAGCTCAATCAAAACCTGCAAAGCTACAAGCAATTCTTCGCGGATATCACCGCTCAAAATCTCGGCACCGGAGGCGTTTTTTATATCAAGGGCGGATTCCAGAACCAGGATGGTCTAGTCCCGCTGAATAAAGCCAATAATCCGACAGTTTTAGCTGACTTCGTCGGAGACGATGATCATGAGGGTTATTCCGATTCGCAGATCAGCGAAGCGCTCGTAGCGGACGTGATCAACGCGATCGCGAAAAGTTCGTACTGGGGCCAATGCGCCATCATTATCAGTTGGGATGATTCCGAGGGTACTTACGATCATGTCCCTCCGACACTCATCGCCTCTGATCCTTTCGGCGGCCAGCTGAGCCGAGGGCCGCGCGTTCCGTTGGTAGTGATTTCGCCTTTCGCTCAAACCCACGTGGTTTCCCATGAGATCGGCGATACCAATTCGATTATTAAGTTTATTAATCTCGTCTTTAACTTACCGGCGCTGGAAAAGTTGCCGGATGAATTCAACGCGCAACAAGCTGGGAAACAGATCTATAACCAGGATAATCTTGGTCCTCAAGATGACCCGGAGAGCAAGCTGGATGGTGATCTGACTTCGGCTTTCAGTATCAACCGACTGAAAGGGCACGATGTTTTGCCAGCAAGTTACGTCGAGATTCCTGATAGCGTGATCACGGCCTTGCCGCACTGGGGGACCGATCCGCTGAAGACTGTTTTGCACATCACGCCCACTGATGCGAAGAGGAAAAATAATCCTATTCCGACTGATTTTAATCCTCGTCCTTCCTCGCAGCCGAACTATCCGAACTGATTTCCTGGAGCGTGCCTCGTTTCTGAGGCCGATCTCGGTCAGGTCCGCGTAGTGTCTTTGTTAAAGCTCTCCGGCGAAAGCCGGAGAGCCCGGCAGGAATGAGCTTCTGCTCATCCTTACCGCTGACCACGCAGGGTCAGCTCCGGACAGTACATTCCTTTCTCCTCTCGGGTCCACCAGGCGCCGGTCTTCTGTTTCTCCTCCAGAGTCGTGAAATGATATTCGTATAGTTTCGCGCGGATATATCGAGGCGGCGAATCCGGAAACGGGTTTGTTCTTAGCAAGCCGACAACTGGCCGGGATCCTTCCATCAGGCGGGCGAGAAAATTAACGAACCAAGGTTCCCCTTGCACGTCTCCCAGCGCCGCAAACCAGAGCTGCCAGTCTAATCGTGGTTGATGCGGAGCCACAATCGGGGGCGCATCTTGCACATTCCCGGCCTGGTATTTGAATTCATAAGGTTGCCAGGTGATTCCATCGCCGCTTCCCTCGACGATTATCTCGGGCCGAGCTGTCGTCATCACCCGGAACAAACCGTAACTGTTGAGCGAGCGAAACCGTTCGATATGCCCGTACCAGTCTTGCAGTAACGGCGGCCAATCGCTTTGCGGGAAGAAAGACTCCCAAAGCAGCGGTGCGCTAAACGTCAATACAACTACAACCAGCGGCGCCAGAAGCCAGGATGGCCAGCGGGGACCCGCCAGCTTCAACGGCTGCAGTTCCTTTCTTCTAAAGCGCGGCCAGACCGAATCATCGACCGACAACACACAAAGCGCCGCGGTCAGTAAATTAAAGAAACAATAATTGCCGGTGGCTGCGATTATTAACTGCAACCCGAAAATACTGGCAGCACCTAGCAGCCGAAGTTTTCCAGGAAGGAAGAGCAGGAATGGAGCAATCAATTCGACAGCGAACATCATCACAACCGAGCTAGCTTGAAACCAGCCGGGCAATTGACTTGCCCACCAAGCCAGCGGCGTCGGCAGCGGTTGCGTCCAATAATGATAATTTAGCGCCGTCAGGTTCCACCAGGACGGATCGCCGCTAGTAAGCTTTACGACCCCCGACATGAACATCAGCCGGAACAAAAGCCAGCGTAAAATAAAATGAGCCCAGGGAGACATTGGCGCTTCAGATCGCCAAGATGGCAGCCAGCGTAACGGCGCCAGGAAGATAGTGAAGAAGCCGGTCTCAAGCAGGAGATAATCCCACTGGAAATTCATGAACACCTGACCGGCAACTGCGATCGAAAGATAAATTAACCAAAGCAGAACCAGGCACAGAACCGGTACGACCTCGAAAGCGAGTAACACGCTAAGCCCGGCGCCGCACGCACACAGTATGTGGATGAACTCGTCGGAAGAGTTGAACCAGAGAAGCGTGGGACAAACCCAATAAGATTGCGTGCCGAGACGCTCTCGTACCCGATCTAACCACGGCGCCACCGGAGCGATTCCATCATGGCCGACGAGTGCATCCGCTTGTACCCAAAAAGAGACAATCGCAATGAAATAGATCAAGCCGAGTAACCGGAGAAATAAGTGGCGCGCCTGATAATAGGTCGCCTGAACCGGTGGTCTTTTGCCCCAAAGCGCTCTGGTCAGGAACGATGCGAATCCGCGATGTGTGGCGATGACACCATAAGCCGCTCGAGCGCAGAGGGCGAATCCCGGGAGACGCCGGTAAGACCAGTAAGCCTTACTGCCGCCCGACCCGTAATTTAATGCCCGGAAGACCGCTTCTGCGCCTGTGTAAACCTTACCGTCTGGCTCGATCAGCCGGATGGCAGATTGAAAGCATTCAATCGGCAGATCCTCAACAAAACGGCTCGCGACCGATTGAAAGGGCGCGACATCCACCTTGTCATTAAACGTATGCTGCCACCGAACGACCCAGCCGTAGCAAAACCGGCAATCGCCGTCGTAAACCAGAAGCGGCCGTTCGGCCGGCGGCGCACTGCGGCTTAAGTGGTCCGGGCATTCAACCGGGGTGTCTCCCACGCACTTCAGATAACGCCGCGCGGCTCAGTGCTCAAGCGCCGGATATGCTGGGCGCGTGTGGGTATCAGGGTGTTGCTTGGTCTCGCCCTTGCTCCCCAGAACGGTCATCATCGAAAAATGAGCTCTCGTTGAAAATGGGGTCCAAAAATTTAATATAATATTTATAGAAAACGCAATACCCCTATGTCGACTCAAACTCGTACTTTCAACGCGCGTATTCTGCCTTTGTTGTCGGACACTGAACCTGCACCCGACTTTGCTGCTCCACCCAATGTCGTTGGGCTCTGTTTTTCGGGTGGCGGTAGCCGAGCCTTGACCTGCGCTCTCGGACAACTCCGAGGTCTATTTTACCTGAGATTATTGGACAAAGTCTTTGCCATCTCGTCGGTGTCTGGCGGGAGCTGGGCGTCCGCTATCTTTACGTATTTGCCGGCTGACATCTCGGATGCCGACTTTCTCGGCCCGATCAATCTTAACCCTGCTAGCCTGACTATCGAAGGGTTACAACTGATGCCGGCTAATTGTCTAGGTTGGGCACCAACCAGACTCGCCAGTTTGGTCGATCTCGCCAGCATTCTCGAGTTCAAGGTCTACTACGACTATCCAAACGATCAGCTCTGGCAGGGCTTAGTAGGAAAACTGATCCTTGGCCCTTATGGACTCTGGAATCCGGACGAAAACGGATTTGATCAGAGATACTATGCTTGGACGGCAGCGCTGTTGAGAGCAGGAGATGGCATTCTGGCTCGTAACCCATCCCTGCGGGTTTCGAACTTTTATACCGTCCAACGTTCCCGACCTTTTCTCGTCATCAATTCGTCGTTCTTTGTAAACGACAGCGCCGATGCCGATCTTGTCCCGTTTGAATCCACTTTCTCCTGTGGCGTGCGCGCCTTCTTTCAGAAGAACGCTCAGCACCCGGATGACATTGGTGGCGGTCTTGTCGAAGCGTTCGCAATGGGGAGCACCTATCAGAGCGACAAACCGAACAATATCGTGACGGTGACAGCCCCAGCGCGAGCCTTCTCTTTGTCGGACATCGTCGGGATCAGTAGTGTCGCGCCAGCTCAATGGTTGGAAGAACAATTTCCAATATTGAATGGGCTCGTGCCGCGGTACCCTTACTGGCCGGTGAGAAACCGGCAAAGCAATCCGACTAGCGAGTATCGATTCGCCGATGGTGGTAGTTTAGAAAACCTGGGAGTTAACTCGCTGTTGGCTCGCGGTGTCTCGCGCTTGCTCGTGTTTGTCAATACCGACCAGGCAGTCCAACAGGCCGATGATGGAAGCATCATCGTATCGGACGACATTCCACCGCTTTTCGGCTTTCAGCCGTATGCCGCGGGCAAAGGGTACGTTCCTTATAGTAAAGATTCGGGGACGGGTCCTATCCGGCTGTTTCGATATAATCAGGTGTTCGACTCTGCAGCGTTTTTCAACCTGGCTCAGGGCCTTTGGGCCGCAAAGAAATCGCAGGGCACCGTGATGTTCGCCCAACGTTTGGCGGTGCGGGCCAATTCCTACTTCGGTGTCAGTCCTGGGATAGTGAACGTTTTATGGATCTATAACGACATGGTCGGATCTTGGTGGAATCGTATCGCGTCTGAAGTCCGTTATTACATCGATTACGAGACTTACGATGACTTTCCCATGTATGATACGTTCACGCAGCTTTATCTACCGCCGGCGGCGGTCAACGCGCTCGCTCATTTGAGCGCCTGGAACGTCGCATCAGATTCGACGTTGGGACATCCGGGATTTACTAACGCGCAGATCGTGGAGTCGATGTTCGCTTCTCAGCCGATTCTGTGGGACGCAGTGGACTAAGTTGGATGGTCATTTCTTCTGTCTTCATCGTCTACGCCTCAACAACGATACCGCTCCATAGGAGCAAAATCTTTATAGCTACGGCGATCTTATATCCGATCAGCTCCGTTAAGAGCGACATCGAAGAAGCGCCTCTCACGGGCCAGCCAACGCTCCCAAATGAGATGGCGCTCCTTTGCGATCTTTCCGTATTGTGATTTCGGGTCCCCATTAGTCCCATCAGTCGCACAGAGCCTGTCGCGCCGTGAGCTTTGTGAAGGCGGATCCCACCCGTCCGCAGGGCCCCACGGCGTACGGCTCGTCCCGATACGCCGTTTCGCCCGACCGCCTAACTAAATCGGCAGCGGACTCCTATCGAACTTTTCTTGGTGCCAGTACGGGTACACCAACGGGACAGCGCTAGCGGCGTCGAGTTTCCGGACCTGTTCGGCCGTCAATTTCCAATCGACCGCGCCCAGATTGTCGCGCAGTTGTCTCTCGTTCCGCGCGCCGATTATGACCGTTGCGACGGTGGGCCGTTCAAGGAGCCAATTGATTGCAATCTGAGCCACGCTCTTTCCGGTTTCGGCGGCGACTTCATCGAGTGCGTCCACGACCTTATAGAGATAATCATCTGTGACTTTCGGGCCCATTTCATGCGAAAGAGCGCTACGCTGGCGAGTAACCTCCGGTAATGGTTGCCCGCGTCGAATCTTGCCGGTTAGGCGACCCCAGCCCAGCGGGCTCCAGACGACGGTTCCCACCTTCTGATCGATACTCAACGGCAACAGTTCCCATTCGTATTCGCGGCCTATGAGAGAGTAATAAGCTTGGTGCGCGACGTAGCGGGCCCAGCCATATTTTTCCGAGATGGCCAACGATTTCATCAGGTGCCAGCCGGAGAAGTTTGAACAACCAATATACCGGATTTTACCGCCTCGAACCAAGTCGTCGAGCGTGCTTAATGTCTCTTCGATTGGAGTACAGGCATCAAATCCGTGGAGCTGAAAGAGGTCGATATAGTCGGTACCAAGGCGGCGCAGACTCCCTTCGACCGCATTGATGAGATGAAACCGCGACGACCCAACATCGTTCGGGCCGGTTCCACGCCGGAAAGTCGCCTTGGTGGAGATCAGCACTTGATCCCGGCGTCCTCTAATGGCTGCGCCGAGCACTTCCTCGGATCCACCGTCCGAGTAGACATCGGCCGAATCGAACATGGTCAAACCCGCCTCAAGACAGATATCGACCAAATGCGTCGCCTCTTTGACATCGGTTTCGCCCCAGGCTTTGAACAATTCAGTCTTCCCGCCGAATGTGCCGGTTCCGAAGGTTAAGACTGGCACGCTGAAACCTGACCCTCCAAGTAGTCGGTAATCCATAGTAATTTGTTTTTGTTCGATTGTTCTCGAACTTCTCACCCAGAACGCCAGAACCGGCAAGTACCATTGTTGGCTTCGGGCGCAACCAGTGGAGCGCTGCCTTCCCGGGGCCGCGAGACGAGGCCGATCGGGTCGCAAAACGAGGTCCTTCGGGCTGGCGCGACGTGACCTAAGAGTCCTTTTCTGTTTCTTAGCCGATTAAACGGCGCGGCTTGCCATCCAGCCAAGCCGCAATGTCTTCTACAATCTGCCCAAACGCGTGTGAATAGGTGCTCTCTGTGACGTAGCCGACGTGCGGCGTGGCCAACACGTTCGGCAAATATCGAAAGGGATGTGCCTGGGGCAACGGTTCTTGATCGAAGACGTCAAGCGCTGCTCCTTTGATCCTTCCGGTTTGCAACGCCGCAATCAACGCCGGCTCAGATACTATCGGTCCGCGCGAAGTATTCACGAGATACGCCGTCGGCTTCATAAGACTTAATTCATGTTCTCCGACCAGGTTGCGAGTGCGGTCGCTGAGTCTCAAATGGATGCTGAGAATGTCAGCCTGACGAAATAAATCATCCTGGTCGACACGTTCGGCTCCGCGTTGAGCGGCTTGGTCAGCGGTCAGGTTTTGGCTCCAGGCGATGACTCGCATCCTGAAAACCGCCGCATAACGAGCAATTACCTGCCCGATCTTGCCCAGGCCGAGCAAACCCAGGGTCTTACCGGCTAGGTCGGTACCAATGCCCACTTGCCAACCTCCCGATCTCACCGATGCAGCTTCTGAATAAAGGCTCCGTGTTATTGCCAGAATCAACGCCCAGGTCAGCACCGGGGTTGCCTCCGGATCCATACCCTCTGTCCCGCTAACCACGATGTTGCGCGCCCTGGCCGCTTCGATATCAATCGCGGCATTTGCCATACCGATCGTGACGATCAGTTTCAGGTTGGGCAACCGGCTAATCACGTCGCCAAACCGGGTTCTTTCCCGGATTAAAACCACCACCGAAAATGGTTCCAGTCGCGTCACCAGCTGATGGATATCCGAAAGGTTGTCATGAAAAAATACGGTTTTTGCCGCCGGCTCCAGGCTGGACCAGTTAGCAAATGATTGGGCGTTGCGTTGATAGTCGTCGAGCACCGCGATTTTTATTGAGTCCGGCATATGTCGAGATCGCTCGAAGCTCTGCCAATGACAAATGACAAGAAGAAGCGCAGATGGACGCAGATTAAAGCAGATGAATACGGACCGCGAATAGACGCGAATGGATGCGAATAAATTTCCGCCGAACTACGCAGGCCAGAAAGTAATCATATCGCTGCAAGACACCTTTAGCCATTAACCTATGAAATCTGCAGACCCTTATTCGTGTCCATTCGCGGTTTCGTTGCTAATCTGCATTAATCTGCGTCCATCTGCGGTTGGTCTTCCAAATTCGCGGTTTGCATTTGTTCTGAGTTGTTTTATTCGAAAGAACAATACCCATGAGCTCACAACCTCTTGATAGCAAAGTCGGCGTCGTGTTTGGGGTCGCGAATAAACGTAGTATCGCCTGGGCGATTGCGCAGGCCTGGCATTCAGCGGGGGCGAAGCTGATTTTTAATTATCAAGGAGAACGGCTGAAGGAGAACGTCGAAGAGTTAACAGGCACCTTCGGTGCTGATGTGCCGACCTATCCATGTGATGTTTCGAGCGACGGACAGATCGCGGAGTTCTTTCAAAATGTGAGAAAGCACACCGATCGCGTCGATCTCTTGCTGCATGCGGTAGCGTTTGCTCCGAAAGAAGCTTTGGAAGGCGATTTCGTTAGTACGACCCGAGATGCTTTTTTAACCGCTCACAATATTAGCGCGTATTCGCTGGTTGGCGTGGTGCGGGAAGCCGTGCCGTTAATGACCAACGGCGGTTCGGTCATCTCGATGACCTATTACGGCTCGGAAAAAGTGGTGCCTCATTACAATGTGATGGGGGTAGCAAAAGCCAGTCTGGAAGCCACTACGCGTTATCTGGCGTACGATCTGGGCTCGAAAAAAATTCGGGTGAACTGTATCAGCGCTGGGCCGGTGCAAACATTAGCCGCGCGTGGTATTTCTGGATTCACCTCGATGTTAAAGCATTATCAAGAGCGCGCTCCTCTCCGCCGCAGCTGCGAACCATCCGAGCTAGGTCAAACCGGGGTGTTTCTTGCCAGTGACGGCGCCGCTGCCATCACCGGCCAGGTGATCTACGTGGATGGCGGCTATCAGATTATCGGGATGTAACCGGGCAAATGACCTGCTCCGTAGGAGCAAAATCTTTCTAGCGATCCGTGCCCAAATTGCGAGAAGCTCCGTAGGAGCGGCATATTCTGTCTTTTGCGCGGCTCGATAGCCCTGCCGGTTAGATGTCGCTCCTACGGAGCTATTCGCAATTTACGGACGACGCGGCTATAAAGATTTCGCTCCTACGGAGCTTTTTTGCGTCCGCGGATGTACACGATCCCGGAAACCAAGCCCTTTAGTTCGGGCCGTACCTGTCGTAAATTCTCGCGGTCCATTGTTTCTGATGCACATTTTTGATGAATTGATTGCCGCCGTCGGTCCTGAAGTAGTCTCGCGTGACCAGGTGAAGCGTAAGGATTATAGCGGTGATAAATGGTTCGCTGCCCATCTCCCCGACCTGGTAGCTGAGCCCACAAACACCCAGCAGGTCGCTGCGATCCTGCGGATCGCGAACCGGCACGGAGTACCGGTGACTGCGAGAGGAGCCGGTTACGGGTATGTCGGCGGATGCGTTCCCGAAGAAGGTGGGATCGCTTTGTCGCTGATCCGAATGAACCGGATCAAAGAACTATCCGTCCCAGATGGTGTTGCCGTGGTTGAGCCAGGCGTTATCACGGGTGAGTTACAAGCCGCGGCGCGTGATGCCGGGCTGTTTTATCCGCCGGATCCGGCGAGTTTTAGAAACAGTTCGATCGGTGGAAACATCGCTACCAACGCAGGCGGCCCTCGCTGCCTGAAATATGGAGTAACCCGAAACTACGTCTTAGGGCTGGAGGTCGTGCTAGCGGACGGGACCGTCGTCCGGCTCGGCGGCAGAACCATGAAAAACAAGACCGGGTTCGACTTAGTCGGTCTTTTCGTCGGCTCTGAAGGAATGTTAGGAGTTGTCACCGAGGCAACTGTCCGGCTAATACCGTTGCCGCCGGCCAGAGCTTCTATTTCCGCCAGTTTCCCTGAAATCGAAGACGCAGCCGAGGCGGTTCAACAGGTTCTTAAGGCTGGTTTTCTACCGTCGGCATTAGAGATTGCCGATCGGTTCACATTGGAGTCGGCCCGAAAACATTTAGGTCAACAGATCGTCCCTGCCGGGAACGCACATCTGCTGGTGGATCTAGACGGACAAGAAAAATCAGTCCAAAACGACCTGGCTATCCTGGAATCCCTGGTGAAAAAACTTGGCGCTCTCAGCATCGACACCGCGTTCGGTGAGACCGAATGCGAGGCGTTGTGGGATTTACGCCGCGGATTTTCTGAATCGCTGAAAGCGACTGGACTAACTAAGCTGAACCAAGACGTGACTGTGCCGCGCGGCCGCTTGGTTGATCTGGTAAGATTCGCGGCCGAGCTGCAGAAACGCTCCGGTTTCCCGATCGCCTGTTTTGGCCATGCCGGTGATGGCAACATTCATGTCAACGTGATGGTGGCCGAGCCAGAGAAGCCCGAGAATCGGAGAAGGATGGACGAAACTCTGGATGCTCTTTTCGAACAAATCATCGCCTGGAATGGCGCTATTACTGGTGAACATGGGATTGGGTTAGCCAAAAAACGTTGGTGGCCAGAGGCGGTTTCCCCTGAAAACCTGGCTCTTCATCAGACCGTCAAATCGGCACTGGATCCGAATCGGATTCTGAACCCGGGGAAGTTTCTGTAGCCTGTTTCGCTTGCAAATGCGTATGCATTTGCAAGCGAAACAGGCTAACATCGGTATCTTCCCCATAACAATTTCTCACCCTTTATGCCCAAATACGGAATTCACGCGTTCACCCTAGAAGGTTTTTGGAATAACGATCTTGCTCCTAAAGTGATTGCTCAGGCGGCCGAGCTTGGATTCGATCTTCTGGAGATCCCGTTACTGAAACCGTCAGAGTTTGATTCTGACCTGGTTGCGAAAGCGCTCTCACAAAACGGCATCCAGGCTGTCGCATCGCTCTGTTTACCTCCGGACGCGCATTTGCCCTTCAATCCGAGCGGGGCATTGCATTTTCTAAAAGCGGCCGTCGACAAGGTCGCCGACTTCGGCGGTAAACAACTTTTGGGCTGTCTGTATTGTAACCTGGCAACATTGACTCGACAGCCGCCAACTGACGAGGAGAAGAAAAAGGTGGCCGAGGTTCTGGGCGAGCTGCGCCAGTACGCGACACCCAAAGGCGTTTCCCTGGGAATCGAACCGGTTAACCGGTACGAAACCTATCTCTGTAACACTGGGTCCGACGCCATAGAGTACT
>JAFAIO010000206.1 GCA_019236675.1 Verrucomicrobiota bacterium | reverse complement strand
TCTTCTTTGGACTGGAGGCGGTGGTCACCCAGGTTCTGCCAGGCAAGGAGCGCGTAAAGGTTTTAATGGATTTTCTCGGCAGAAGAATTGAAGCCGAAGTCGAGCGCTCAAGCGTTCTGGTGCAGGTGGCGCACCCGCTCGCGGCGTAAGGCTCTTGGCGGATTCAAAAGTCAAGGGTCAAGGGATTCTGGCCCTGGACTTTTTGAGTGGTTCGAACGGAATTCGAACAAGGGCGGCAGCCTGTTTTTGAGCGGAACCGTCTTGCTGCGCATTCGGCGATAGATCCACGGGAGATGCGTCACCATCTCCCGACGCTTCAACAAAACCACCATCACCGAGCTAACAATAATGAGAGGTTTGCATAGAGAATATATCACTCTCCCAATAGCTTTCAAAGCGATCCGTGAAAGCCGCCGGGCTCAGCTATGGAACCGACAGGCTTCGATAATCATGGATTTGACCGCATTGGCTTTTCGTCAAGTTGCGCGAAAGCACCACAACCAAAGGTACTGAGAACAACAAGGTTGTCGGCATGAAGGTTGGCGTCCTTCCAACCGGACATGCAGATGTCCCGCATCCGGCTTTCGGACAAGGGTCACAGCACTTTTGCACACGGTGAAGACAGGCTTCACCTTCGCTTAAGCCGTTAAGCGTCTTCTGTAACGGCCGAGGATGTTCGCTGAATATCGCGCTACGAAGGATATGAACTTCCTGAAATTATGACGACCTTCGAGCAAGCAAAGGGTCGGCTGCTTGCTCAGCCTAGGGTCTGGCTGATAACTGGCGTAGCCGGATTTATCGGCTCTAATCTGGCAGAGTCATTGTTGAGGCTAAACCAGCGAGTAATCGGAATGGATAACTTCGCCACGGGCAAACGATTAAATCTCGAACAAATCAAGGACGCTGTTCAACGAAAACAGTGGGCTCAGTTCACCTTTATTGAAGGAGACATTCGTGACCTTCGGGCGTGCCGATGCGCCTGTGATGGCGTCCAATACGTGCTTCACCAAGCTGCTCTCTGCTCCGTGCCGCAGTCGATCGAGGATCCGATCCATACGAATGAAAGCAATGTTACCGGTTTCCTCAACATGCTCGTCGCTGCGCGTGACAGTCGCGTGAGACGCTTCGTCTATGCCGCGAGTTGTGCAACTTATGGGGATCGTTGCGCGGTGCCGCAAATCGAAGAGAACATCGGAAACCCTCTATCACCATATGCCGTAAGCAAATATGTTGACGAACTGTATGCGAACGTATTCTCCCGTTGTTACGCTCTTGAAACAATCGGCCTTCGCTACTTTAACGTCTTTGGTCCGCGACAGGACCCGTACGGCGCCTATGCCGCGGTGATCCCAAAGTGGATGCAGCGATGATCCGGAACGAGATCGTTTTTATCAATGGCGATGGGGAAACTAGCCGCGACTTTTGCTACATAGAGAATGTCACGCAAGCCAATGTCTTGGCGGCGACAACATCGATACCGGGTGCGGTGAACCAGGTTTACAACGTCGGCGTAAGTGCGAGGACGAGCTTGAATCAATTATTTCTGTTGCTCTACGAATCGCTTAAGCCGTTTTATCCGCACCTCAAAAGCTTCACGCCGGCGTATAGCTCTTTCCGGCCAGGAGATATCCGCGATTCGCAAGCCGACATCTGCAAGGCCGCTCGCTTCATAGGATACGAACCTACTCATACCGTCCAAACCGGGTTGAACGCTGCGCTTGAGTGGTATAGGCAAAATCTCTGATTTTTGGGCGGCTGCTCAGCTCCTGTGGCGGGAGAAACGAATGTGCGACCAAATTGACTCCATATTAGTAAGCCAATGATAAGAACAGAGTCGGAGAGTAGGCCCGCGAGCCCAGCACAGGGAAGGATTTTGCGGACTGAAGAACAAGAGGAGTGGATCGAGGTTCTGCGGCGCGTCGTGCGATACGATTTTTACCACCTACCGCAGTATCACCGGGTGGAGGAACGGCGCGTTGGAGCAATGGCCCACCTGTTCACCTATTGCGAAGGCGATTACCTGATCGCCCTGCCGCTATTGCTGCGCCCGGTAGGAGGCGGCCCGTCCGGATGGAACGATGCGACGTCGGTTTATGGCTATGGCGGACCGGTCGCGTCCCACGAGAGCATGCCCCAACGGGTTGTACAGAAATTCCAGGCGGCACTCAGGGAGGCACTGGTTGAACGCCGGGTGATCGCGGTGTTTTCGAGGCTGCACCCGCTGATTGCGCAATACGATTTGCTTGCCGGATTGGGCGAATGTCGCTCCAGCGGTCGGACGGTCTCAATCGATCTCACTTTACCTGTAGAAGGGCAGCGGGCGCAATATCGCGGTGGTCATAAGCGGCTTATCAACAAGCAGCGGCGAGAGGGCATCGTCACGTGTCTGTACGATCAGGAGAAACGCTTTCTGAGCGAGTTCGTCAGTATCTATGAGGAGACGATGCGTCGTGTGAACGCGGAACACACCTATTTTTTCAGGGAGGATTATTTCAGTCAACTAGTTCGTGAGTTACGACCGGTCTTGCAGCTATTCGTCGCCGTGACCGGTGGAAAGGCGGCCGCGGGAGGGTTAGTCACGAGCTGCAACGGTATCGTGCAGTACCACTTAGGCGGGACACGGGACGAATTTGTCAAGCTGTCGCCGATGACCTTGATCCTTGACACGGTTCGCCTCTGGGCAAATGAGATCGGCGCACGCGCGTTTCATCTTGGCGGAGGTGTTGGCGCGAAAGAGGATTCGCTGTTCTCCTACAAAGCGGGGTTCTCCGACCGGCGGCATAACTTTAAGACATGGCGATGGGTCCTCGCGCCAGAGATTTATGGCGAACTTTGCGAGCGGCGGGCCCGGATTAACCGACTGCAGGGACTTGAGCTTGCGTTAGCCGATTACTTCCCGGCCTATCGCAGCCCAGTGCTGCCGCGCGTACCAGTGGAACGAGCCGGCGCTCAGATCAAGAACGACGAGCCGCGTATCTACCTTTCACCGCCGCACATGGGCGAGGCGGAGTTGGAACTGGTTAAAGATGCATTTGCGTCGAACTGGATCGCGCCAGTCGGACCGCATCTAGACAGCTTTGAAAAGGAGTTTGCGGAATACCTCGGCATGCCGCACGCGGCCGCGCTCTCGTCCGGCACCGCGGCAATCCATCTTGCGCTCAGATTGCTCAGGGTGCAGCCGGGGGACGAAGTGCTCTGCTCGACGTTGACGTTTGCAGCGAGCGCAAACCCGATCATTTACGAAGGCGGCACGCCAGTCTTTATCGATTCCGAACCTGCGAGCTGGAACATGGACCCCGTGCTGCTGCGCGAGGAACTTAATGCGTGCGCCGCGCGCGGCCGCCTCCCAAGGGCAGTAATCGTCGTGGACCTCTACGGCCAAAGTGCCGACTACGATCCGATCCTCGAAGCTTGTGCGCGTTACAAGGTTCCCATTATCCAGGATTCGGCCGAAGCGCTCGGAGCGACCTATAAGGGGCGCAAGACCGGCACGCAGGGGCGTTGCGGCGTGTTCTCTTTCAACGGCAACAAGATCATCACCACCTCCGGGGGTGGGATGCTCGTTTCTGACGACCCCATCTTAATTGAGGGCGCCCGGTTCCTCGCCACTCAAGCGCGTGACTCGGCACCGCACTACCAGCATTCGACGATTGGCTTTAACTACCGGATGAGCAACGTGCTGGCCGGCATTGGTCGTGGCCAGCTCCGCGTGCTTACCGAGCGTATCGCAGCCCGACGGCGTAATTTCGAACGCTATAAGGTTGCGCTCGGCTCTGTGCCCGGCATCGAGTTCATGCCGCTGGCTTCGTATGGCGAGGCGAACTTTTGGCTGACTTGCATTACCATCGACCCCGAACAATTTGGCGCGACGCGCGAGGACGTGCGGCTTGCTCTGGCGAACCACAACATCGAGGCGCGGCCAATCTGGAAGCCGCTTCATTTACAGCCCGTGTTCGCGCATAGCCGGGTACGCGGCGGCTCGGTAGCCGAGGCACTTTTTGCCTGCGGGCTTTGTCTGCCCAGCGGCTCCAGTCTCACTGGAGCTGAGCTCGATCGTATCTGCGCGACCGTTCTAGCCACGCAAAAGTAACCGTCGGGTAAGGTCTATGGCTCCCTCCATCGTTCGATGGATTCTAGGATTCACGGTGCAGAACCGTGCCATTCGCCTGGCCGTGTTAATGTTCATTTACGTCGCCACGGTCGCTACATGTTTCTGGGCGGCTTACCAAATACGGTTCGATTTCGACGTGCCGCCAACATTCCAGTCATCCTTTCCTCTGCTCGCGCTCGCCGCCATCATCGCCAAGCTGACAGGGTTGCTCGCATTGCATCAATTTGACGGTTTGCTTACTTATTTTGGAAAGCCTGACCTCAAACGTCTGGTCCTGGCGTGCACGATTGGATTGTTGCCCCTCGCCTTCATGTCCGTCGTTCGAAGCTTTGGTGCCGCCCCGCCGCGTGGGGTCGTTCTCATCGACTTCGTGCTCTGCATCATGGCTCTTTCGATGGTACGATTCAGTTTTGGGTACGTGCGTTCGCTTGCTTTCTGGCCGCGGCAAAAATCCCGGGCCAAACCGCGTCGGGTAGCCATTGTTGGAGCCGGGGCTGCTGGGGCAGAACTGGTGAGGCATATGATGGATGAACCATCGCTCGGACTTCAGCCAGTAGCTTTTTTCGATGATAACAGCGGACGCCCCTCCAGCCTAAATGGGATTCCGGTGATCGGAACGCCGGAGCGAATTTTGGAATGCAAAGCCAAGCTCCGGATCGAGGAGATTATCATCGCCATGCCGTCTGCGCCGGCCAGACGCATTCGCCAGGTGTTGGATCTTGTGCACGGCGCAGGACTGGAGTGCAAGACGGTGCCTTCGCTTGGCCAGTTGGCAACAGGTCAGGTAAGCATCAGGAATTTGCGACCGGTCAGAATTGAGGATTTGC
>JAFAIO010000153.1 GCA_019236675.1 Verrucomicrobiota bacterium | reverse complement strand
AATTTTTGCCTTCTAGTTAAGGCAAACCAGGGAAGAGACAGGAAAGCAAATATTAGTTAAACGTAGAGTAGAGTTGTAACAACAGAATGATCCACTCGATCAGGGTACTCCTATTGGGGGCAGCCTGCTTAGCCAGCTTTGCTGGTTCGGTTTACGCCCAAGACGCCAGCAACTATAAAATCGCACCTAACGACCTGCTGGATTTCAAGGTATTCCAGGAGGATGATCTAGATGCTCACGTGCGGGTCGCGGGTGACGGCACCGCTATCTTCCCGCTGATTGGGTCGGCTAATCTGGCTGGGAAAACCGTGGCGGAGGCAACGGCTTTGCTACGCCAGCGCTACCTTGCCGGTTACTTGGTTAACCCGCAGATAAGTTTAATCATCCAGACCTACGCTAAACGGAGCTTTACCGTGTTAGGTCAGGTGCAACGGCCGGGGAGTTACGAACTCGTGGGCGATCAAGCCGTCAGTCTCTTGGAAGCGATCGGGATGGCAGGAGGCTACACTAGAATTGCGGACCCTGGCAAGATCACGATCCGACGGAAGGAGAGTGGCCAGGAGCAGATGTTCCGAGTTAACGCTAAGCGTCCAGACAAGGATGGCGTTGGCGCGGAATCTTTCACTATTAAACCCGGGGATGTCGTCACCGTTGGCGAGTCCATCTTTTAATAAATAAAATATGGCCGACGTAGCTATTCAAAAATCTGCCGCGCTCAAATTTCTTCAAGGGCAAGGCGTAGGGTTCGATTTCAATCGCTATTTCTTCCTGATTCGGCGCCGGCTTTGGCTTTTGATCTTGATAGTCTGCCTAGGCGGCCTCGGGGCGCTGGTGTTTCTATTGCGCGAGCCGAAAGTTTATGCCTCTCGTGCCGTCGTGCAGGTAGAGCAAGAAGAGGCGAAGGTACTCGGGAGCAAAGTGGAAGCGGTTCAATCAGACCAGCTTGAAGCCCCCGATTTGATGGAAACGATCGTCGAAAGCTTGACCAGCAACACGGTCTTGATCGGTGTGAACCAGGCGCTTGGTCTCGACAAGGATCCGTTCATCACCAAGGATCCGTTTAACCCTCCTTGGGTACCCGAAAAACCGGATACCGAATTAACGCTTGCCGATAAGTTGCGGAAAAAAATTATTGTTACTCTTAGGAGGGACACTCGACTCATCGACATTGTCGCCGAACACACTGACCCAGTGCGAGCCAGGGATATGGCGGCGGCAGTCGTGCACTCCTATCTCCATCAAACCTTCGAGCAGCAGTTCAAGACGCTAAGCGAAGCCACGTCGTTCCTGCAGGAGGAAGCCGACAAGCTGAAGACGAAATTGGAGACCTCGGAGCGACAACTTCAAGCCTATAAAGAGCAGCACAACGCGGTCTCTCTCGAGAATAACGAAGATATTATTACGGCGAAGCTAAAGGAGCTAAACAGTAAAGCGATTGAGGCAAAGAATCATCGGATCCAGCTCGAATCCGACATCGAGACGCTGCGCAAGATCCCGCCATCCGACACCGAGCGCATGCTCCAAATCGGCAGCGTGACGCAGATCTCGGAAGTATCTAGTCGTTTAAGTCTAGTTACGAAAGCCGAAGCCGATTTGGCGGCTTTGCAAAAAAGATATCTGCAGCTCCACCCGAAGTATATTGCGGCAGTAACCCAAATCCAGTCGCTGAAGCAATCTTTGAAAGAGGCTCTTCGAGACGCCGGTAAAATCCTGGAAACTGAATACGCGGCGGCGAAGGAATCCGAAGATAAAATGAATGAGGCGCTCCAAGACCAGGAGAAGGAGGCCTTGGGACTCTCTAAACTGGCGATCCCTTACAACACTCTTCAACGCGAGGTCGATTCCGACAAAGCCATGTACGACGCGCTGCAAACGCGTATCCGGGAAACCTCTATCAGCCAGGGCGTCGAAAAAAGTCCCTTCCACGTCATCGAAGAACCAATGGTGACCAGCAAAGCGGTTAAGCCGGACATACCGAAAGGAGTCGGCATCGCGTTAGCCGTGAGTTTCGCGGTTGGGTTAACGCTGATTATCCTAATGGATTACTTTGACGACACGCTACGTTCGGTCGACCAAGCCGAGGAGTTTCTTGGACTTCCCGCTCTCGCTGTGATTCCGGAAGACCCGCGGTCAGGAAACTTGCATAGTGCTTTCGAGAGCAAGGATTCCCGGCAGGCTGAAGCGTTCCGCAACCTGCGAGCCGCGATTTCTCTGTTAGGAAACGATGATGAGGCGCGGAGCGTGTTTCTGATCACCAGTGCCGTTCCCGGCGAAGGAAAATCATTCTCATCGTTGAGTTTGGCCCATTCTTTCGCTTTGAACGGTTACCGGACGCTTCTAATCGAAGGCGATCTGAGGCGCCCCACTTTCCAAAACGCTTTTAAGGATCTCGCCACTCATCAGAAGGTTGGCTTTACCGATGTGCTGTCGGGAAACTGCCGCGCTGATGAAGTCGCGGTCCAAACGAAGTACGAGAACCTGAGCGTTATCTTTGCCGGCCGTTCTGCACCTCATCCGGCGGAACTATTGGCCGCAGGTTCGCTAATCGACGTGATCTCAGAGTTAAAGTTGCACTTTGATCGCATCGTAATCGATACCGCGCCGATCAACGCAGTGAGCGATACGCTAACAATGATCTCAGCCGTTCAGTACGTTTGTTTGATCGTGCGCCCGGCAAAGACTCGCAAAACGGCGATCACCAGGGCGATTCATTTAATCGCAAAAGCAAAGGGAAATTTGGCTGGTTTTGTTCTCAATCGGGCCAAATTCACCGTCGGCTCAGGCTATTACTACTATTACTATGGGAAGAAATACGCCGATAAGGCCTATTGATAAGGCTTAACTGCGATTCGACGCGAAAATCAGGGTATTCTCGCGTCTTGAGCCTAAGGGTGCTGGAAAGCCGCGGCTCCGTTAATTTCACGCCATAAACCAGGTTGCTAGTGACCAGCGTTGGGAGTAGTTCAATGGGAAGGTCAATCACCAATCGATGAAGGATTCGACTTCGCCGGCATCCATCACTGTGGAACCGGCGCTAACAAGAGACTTACCTCTGTCCTTTAAGCAGGAAGCGCAGGCCGAGGATTTTGATGTTTGGCTGAAAGCCGGCCAAGGGGAAAAGCATTACTGGCTCGACCTCTGGAGATATCGGGAATTGTTCTTGGTTTTGGCCTGGCGAGATGTTGCCGTCCGTTACAAGCAGACGATCGTCGGTGTCGCTTGGAGTTTACTTCAGCCGTTTCTCGTCATGATCATTATGACGGTGGTTTTCGGCCGGTTAGCTGGGTTGCACTCCGACGGCTCCGTCCCTTACGCGATCATGGTTTTCTCGGCCATGCTCCCCTGGCAATTCTTTGCTAATTCCCTATTTACCTCCGGCCAAAGTCTGACCGGAAATTCCAGTTTAATCTCGAAGGTTTATTTTCCCCGGCTGATTGTACCCGCCAGCACCGTCGTGGTCGCAGTGATCGACTTTCTCCTCTCCCTGCTAATTCTCGGCGCCATGATGGTTTTCTACCGATTCATGCCAAGCTGGCATATATTGGCTCTCCCGCTCTTACTGATCCTGGCCTTTGTTGCGTCGCTCGGGCCGGGCGTGTTAGTAGCGGCGTTGAATGTCAAATATCGCGACTTTCGCTTTCTCCTTCCGTTTGTGATTCAATTTGGCCTCTATATTTGCCCGGTCGGCTTCAGCAGTAGTGTAGTTCGCGAAAAATTGGGAGACGGTCTCTTTCTGCTCTACTCCCTTAACCCAATGGTTGGAGTAATCGATGGTTTCAGATGGGCAATCCTGGGTCCAGCTGCCAACTTCTATCTGCCGAGCTTTCTCGTTTCCATCGCAGTCTCGGCACTAATACTGGCGCTCGGGATCTGGTACTTCCGCAAGACAGAGCGAACCTTCGCCGATATTATTTAGATCCCAATTTTACCACAGATAAACAGAGTATGGAGAGCTAAAAACCTTTCGAACCAGATTCACTGATCACTGACCTACTGCTTACTGCTTACTGCTTACTGCTTACTGCTTACTGCTTACTGCTTACTGCTTACTGCTTACCGCTTACCGCTTACCGCTTACCGCTTACCGCCGCCGATCACCTTTCTACTATGTCGAGACCACCTGCCATCCGAATCGAGAATGTCTCAAAGAGATTCGAGATTCGTCGACAGGCCGAAGTTGGAGGATTGCGACACGCGTTGCAGAACTTGGCACTGCGCCCTGCTCGAATTCTCCACAAACAAGTCAGGCGCTTGCAGGGCACGAGCACCGGGGCATCCAACCAATCTCGGGGCAAACAGAAAGAACTGTTTTGGGCGCTGAAGGACTTGTCTTTCGAGATTAAACAGGGAGAAGTGATCGGACTTATCGGCCACAATGGCGCAGGCAAGAGCACGCTTTTAAAAATTGTCAGCCGCATCACCGAACCAACCACCGGCCGGATCGGTATCAAGGGCCGGGTCGCGAGCCTGCTGGAAATTGGGACCGGATTTCATCCTGATCTTAC
Source organism: Verrucomicrobiota bacterium (assembly GCA_019236675.1). Taxonomy (GTDB): domain Bacteria; phylum Verrucomicrobiota; class Verrucomicrobiia; order Chthoniobacterales; family JAFAMB01; genus JAFAVN01. The sequence continues at coordinate 3,206 of JAFAIO010000153.1, read as the reverse complement.
GGGCAGAGAAAACATCCTGCTGAACGGCGCCATTCTGGGTATGAGCCGGCGCGAGATTGTCAGCCAATTCGATGACATCGTCGCATTCGCCGGCGTTGAGAAATTTATTGATACACCGGTAAAGCGGTACAGCACGGGAATGTATGTGCGCTTAGCTTTTGCGGTAGCGGCGCACCTCAATCCGGAGATCCTTGTCATCGATGAGATCCTGGCGGTCGGTGACGCCGAGTTTCAAAGGAAATGCCTGGGTAAAATGCGAGAAGTGGCTACCGACTCGGGTAGAACGATTCTTTTCGTTAGTCACCAACTTACCTCAGTCGTGGCGCTCTGCTCTCGCGCTATCCTGCTGCAACACGGGCGGGTGGAAGCAGATGGCGATGCTAAGTCTGTCGTCGAATTATACCAGAAGCAGAGTCTAAGCTTAGACGATTCTGAGGACGTGCGGCCAAGCGAAAACCGGCCAGGACGAGGAACGATGCGCATTACCATGATCAAGCCGGAGAGGAGGGTCTTTGATCCGGCTGCAGACAAACGCTTCATCATTCGCGTCGTCACCCATGATCCTGAAGAGGTGCCCTGCTATCTTACCCTCGTCTTCCGAGACGAGAATAATCATACTTTATTCGTTCTAGACAGCCGGCACGTTGGTGTACCGATTGTCCCCGGTGGAGCGTCGGAATTTTCTGTTGTCTTACACACTCCTTGGATGCGTCCCGGCGAATACACCGTCAGCGCCGAGCTTCTGAACTTCGATGTAATCGACAACTGGGAACAAGCCTGTCGTTTCGGCGTTTCGAATGAGCTCCCCTACTCTGGAATGATCCGTGGACCCGCCATTAGCTCCAGCTTGGTACTGCCAGAGTTTTCGGTCACGGCTTCAGCGAACACGCCGCAATGACCGTCTGGGTTGCTAGCCGATTTGCTCCGACTTATCAAGGCGGCTTGGGAGCCTACACCCGTCAGGTTATTCAGGGTGTGCAACAAAAAACCCACGCTGCCCTTACCGTGGTCTGCGCTGCGGCCGAAATGGAATCTTTACCGGCGGCACAAGGTTACGATGCTTTCCCGGTGGTCGAACTAGAAATGACTCGAATTGGGCGCATCAGCAAACCGGTCTGGAACCGCTGCGCGAGCAAACCACCGTTGCACGGCGTCTTAGAAACGATTCTGCATCGCGCCTGGCGAGAGCCACAGATCACTAGACCTAACGTCATTCATTATGTTGGCACCGGCTGGGACTTCTTTGGGTTCGCGATGGCGAAAATAGCTCGTAATCATCGCGCACACTTTGTCATCACTCCCGCTCTACATCCCGGCGCCTGGGGAAACGACCGCATTGACGCGCGACTCTACAATCAGGCTGATGCCATCGTCTGTTTCACTAACAGCGAAAGCCAGTTTCTTCAGAAGTTAGGTGTGGTTGCAGAAAAGATTTCTGTCTGTCCCCTTCCCCCAACCTGCCGGGCCGATGGTGACGGTTCGCGTTTTCGAAAGAAAACGGGACTCGATAGTCATCGCTGCGTTCTCTTTGTTGGAAGGAGAGACGAAGGGAAAGGCTATCCCGCTTTGCTGCGCGCTTGGCCGCTGGTTTTAAAAACCGTTCCCGACGCAGTCCTGGTCTTGGCTGGCGCCGGCGGCAATGAATACCGCGAGCTCTTAGCCGCTATTCCAACTTATAGTATCTGTGATCTAGGGATCCCGAACGAGATCGAAAAGGCGGACGCTATCGCGGCCTGTGACATTTTCTGCTTGCCCTCCGCCCATGAGTCGTTCGGAATCGTTTATGTGGATGCTTGGTCGTACCGTAAATCCGTTGTATGCGGGACGGCGCCGGCATGCCGCGAGTTTATTACCGATGGCCAGACTGGCCTCTGGGCGAATCAGGTTCCCGAGCAACTCGCCGAAAAACTGATCATCCTTTTAGAAAACCAGACTATGCGCGAGACCATGGGAGAAGCAGGAAAGCGCGAACAGGTCTTGCGATTCAATGAGGACACTTTTAATCGAACTCACTTTGATGCCTTAGGATTAAGTAACCTGTGAAGCCGGCCAACTTAAATTTCCTCGTTGCGCGTCGCTCCGTCAGCGACTCTTCCGCCGAACACCAGACTTTTTCCCGTTCCTTTAATCATCCAACGCCAGAGCGGCACACCACACCCCATCCCAATGAATAGATATCGCGAAATTCTACTGGACCTTGTCGCGCTGCTTGAATCCTTTGTTCGCCAGCCCGTCGAATGCTTTCGGCTACTCAGGGCATTACCTCAGATGCTAGCCGGTTCGCTTCGGGCGAGAGATTGGTCAGCCGCAGACTCCCAGAAATCGTCTCCTACCCTCAGCGGCCCGTCGAACTCGGAGCTTACCCCTAATCCTTTCTCTGACTATTTCCAATCGCACACCGAAGGGCGGGGAATTTGGAAGTTGACGCATTACCTGGACGTCTATCAACGGCACTTAGCCAAGTTCATTGGCCAGGAGGTCCATGTGGTCGAGATCGGGATCTACAGCGGAGGCAGTCTGGAAATGTGGAAGAGTTGCTTCGGCCCAAAATGCAAGGTTTACGGCGTAGATATTAGGGAAGAATGCAAAGTCTATGCCGAAGACGGTGTCGAACTTTTTATCGGAGATCAGGAAGATCGTAACTTCTGGCAACTCTTTAGACAAAAGGTTCCTAAAGTGGATATTTTAATTGATGACGGTGCTCATCTGACCGGACAGCAAATCGTCACGTTGGAAGAGATGCTTCCGCACTTGCAGCCCGGCGGCGTTTTCTTGTGCGAAGATGTTATTACTGTCCCAAACAAATTTCCGGGATATATCTACGGCTTTTCTCGCTACCTGAATACGTATAACTATCGAGCCGAAGATCTGCAGGTCGACACGTCCAAATTTCAAAGCTCAATTCAATCTGTCCATCTCTACCCCTACCTGACCGTTATCGAGAAGTCGCCCTCTCCCGTGGATCATTTCAGTCTTCCTATGCAGGGAACCGAGTGGAGACCGCTGGCTGCAGCCGCCGCGGCGCACGGCGACGAGATCGGCCTCAGGTAAATGAGCTCAGGCAAAAGGGAGTAATCAGTAATATTGGCACTTCGCTGTCTTGAGTGGGAAAACAAGTAGGCTCAGGGAGACAAACCAGTTTAGCGATACTGTTCTGCAACTTCAGTCCAGGCTAAATTCTTTTCACGGGTTCGCAGCCCTAATGA
>JAFAIO010000150.1 GCA_019236675.1 Verrucomicrobiota bacterium | reverse complement strand
TTGCTCGGAGGGAAAGGAGCCAATCTGCATGAGATGACTCGCATCGGGCTGCCGGTGCCTCCGGGATTTACGATCACGACTGAGGTTTGCACGTATTTCTACGACAACAAGAAAACGTATCCGTCCGAACTCGAGGATCAGGTCGCTTCCTCATTGAAAAAGATCGAGAAATCGGTCGGCAAGAAACTGGGCGATCGTGACAATCCTCTGTTGCTCTCGGTTCGTTCGGGCGCCCGCGATTCGATGCCGGGAATGATGGACACGATTTTGAATCTCGGGATGAATGACGAAGTCGTCGAGGTCGTGGCCGAGAAGAGCGGAAACCCTCGTTTTGCTTGGGATTCGTATCGCCGTTTTTTACAAATGTACGGCGATGTCGTGATGGGCGTGCAGAAACGCCCGGGCGAAGATCATGAGCCATTCGAAACGGTGATTGAAGAGGTCAAACACGAGGCAGGAGCCGAGAAAGATACTGATTTGTCGGTCGAAGCTCTCCAGACTTTGGTGGAACGCTTTAAGCAATTAATTAAAGAACGAACCGGGAAGGCCTTTCCTCAGGATCCACAGCAGCAGCTTTGGGGTTCGATCGGCGCCGTGTTTGGTTCTTGGAACAACGACCGCGCAATCGTTTACCGCCGAAAATACGGGATTCCGCACGAGTGGGGAACCGCGGTGAATGTGCAGACAATGGTATTTGGAAATCGAGGTGAATCCAGCGCCACTGGTGTTGCGTTCACCCGGGACCCGGCAACCGACGAAAAGATCTTTTACGGTGAATACCTGATCAATGCTCAGGGTGAAGATGTCGTGGCAGGGGTACGCACGCCGCATCCGGTGGCAGATTTGGCCAAGGAAATGCCAGCCGCTTATAAAGAGCTTCTCAAAGTTCGGAGCACCCTGGAGGAGCACTTCCGGGACATGCAGGACCTCGAGTTCACGGTCGAAGAAAACAAGCTTTACATTTTACAGACCCGGAACGGCAAACGCACAGGATTTGCGGCTGTCCGCATCGCCACCGACATGGTTGCGGAGAAGCTAATAAAGAAAGAGGAAGCGGTGGCTCGCATTCCCGCTGAAGCTCTCTCGCACCTATTGGCGCCGATTTTCGATCGGAACAGCGTGAAACAAGCCAAGAAAATCGCGACCGGTTTGCCGGCTGGTCCAGGCGCAGCTACCGGACGGTTGGTGTTCAACGCCAAGGACGCAGTTGACTTGGCGCACAAAGGTGAACCAGTCGTTCTGGCGCGCATTGAAACGTCCCCTGAGGATTTGCGTGGAATGATCGCGGCCGAAGGGATCCTGACCGCGCGAGGTGGGGTTTCGTCGCATGCCGCGCTCGTTGCTCGCCAAATGGGGAAAGTCTGCGTGTGCGGCGCGTCCGCTTTGCAGATCGATTATTCGGCGCAAACGTTGACTGCTGGAGACGTGACCCTCAACCAAGGGGATTTCATCTCGATCGACGGTACGGCTGGCGAAGTTTACGCCGGCGAAGTAAAAACGGCGGCCTCCGAAGTGGTACAAGTGTTGGTAGAAAAGAAGCTCGATCCGAAGAAGAGCCAGGTCTATCAGGAGTTCTCGTCTCTTATGGGCTGGGCGGACAAACTGCGGAAGCTTGATGTCCGAACCAATGCCGATACGCCCGAGCAAGTCGCGACTGCGATCGCTTTTGGAGCAAAAGGAATCGGACTTTGCCGGACTGAGCACATGTTCTTTGAAGGGGACCGGATCGACGCCATGCGCGAAATGATCCTGGCGGAGACGTTGGATGAGCGAAAAGCCGCTTTGGAGAAACTGTTGCCTTACCAAAAAGAAGACTTTGTCGGTATTTTCCGCGAGTTAAAGGGTCTACCGGCAACGATTCGTCTTTTGGATCCGCCTCTACACGAATTCTTGCCGCACGCTCCTGTGCAACAGGAAGACTTGGCCAAGAAATTGGGTGTTCCGGCGGAGCGAATCGCTCGTCGAGTCGAGGGATTGCATGAGTTCAATCCGATGCTGGGACACCGCGGCTGCCGGCTCGGAATCAGTTTTCCTGAGGTCACTGAGATGCAGGCGCGAGCGATCTTCCAAGCGGCGGCCGAAGTGCAGAAATCCGGCACCAAAGTTAAACCGGAAATCATGATTCCGCTGGTTGGTTTCCCGAAAGAGCTGACGGTTCAGCTTGAGATTGTTCATCGCGTTGCCGCCGAAGTGTCGAAGGCGAGCAAAGTGAAGTTGAACTATCTGGTTGGCACCATGATCGAGATTCCGCGAGGAGCAATCGTGGCCGACGAAATCGCGAAAGATGCAGAATTCTTTAGCTTTGGCACGAACGATCTGACCCAAACCGCGCTCGGTATGAGCCGGGATGATTCCGGTAGTTTCCTCCCGCATTATCAGGAGCTCGAGATCGTGAAGAACAATCCGTTTGCCACCATCGACCGAGGCGGTGTCGGTAAGCTGATGGAGATCGCGCGTGATCAAGGACGCAAGACCCGTCCGAATATCAAGCTGGGTATCTGCGGTGAGCACGGAGGCGACCCGGAAAGCGTCAAATTCTGTCATCATCTGGGCCTTGATTACGTCAGTTGCAGCCCGTTCCGGTTACCGATCGCGCGTTTGGCCGCAGCGCAAGCGGCGTTGCAGAAGAAGTGATTGGTGATTAGTGATCAGTGATTGGTGGACGCCGAGGGCGTCGATCGATCTAGGTCGGTGTGCCCCGGAACGGGCACACCGATAGAGTCTTGCTAGCTGCATTCCCGAGTGCAGCCTCGCCGAACCCTAGATCGGAATGCTAAACAACCCGTCGGACGCCAGGTGTGCGAACGAGCGGATCGGCTAGGATCCAACAGGCAACGCACGATAGGGAGCCGGTGACTACGAACTTGACTAGTGCGGGCGCAGTCCACCCGCTAAGCAGTAGGCTGATGCCCACCAGCACAACCGGATGGATGATGTAGACAGCAAAGGATCGGCGATTTAACCATGTCCAGAAGCCTGATGGGCGATTCATGTACCGGCGGAAGACGAGCAGCCATGCGGAGATTATGCCCCAGGCGATGAATGGCTCCCAGAAGGCATAAAAGATTGCGGTCCAACTGAGACCACCCGAAAAGTTAGATTTTCCAGGGCCGTTCAGGGTGGTAGCCAACGCTCCGATCGCAGGCCAAGACACCCCGGCTACAGCCAGGGTAATGATCCATGGGCTTGCGTGTTTCCATTTCAGTTGCCGGAACCAGTCATAACGCCAGGCGGCGATGCCCAGACAAAAAAGGAAGACGTAGCTAGCGAAGTATCCAAGCTGTAGTCCAATCACGTTGACGCCGACAGGCACAACCTGCCGGATAGCCAGCGCGGCGGCACCAACGCCCACCGCGCTCAAGAGCCACCAGCCATAACTTGGGACAGGTCGAGGCGCGCGTTGGGCGCTGGTAAGCGGGGCGCCGAACCACGTGCGCCAGGCGCAATAGGCAAGGCCGAATATCAGGAGGGCTTCGTTAAACCAGAGCGGCCCAATGTCTAATACGGAGCCGGACCAGAAGCCCTTACCCTCCGCGGCGCTAACCATCGCATTGGTAACCGGCCCGAGAATCAGGACAAAGGCCGTCAAAGGCACTCCAAGGCGCAGATTGCGGGCGCCCAGGAAGCAGGCGTAGCCTTTGCGCTCCAGCGAGCCGGGCGTGAAATAGCCAGCCAGCAGAAAGAGGATGCCCATGATATAAGCCTGTTCGATCGTACAAAACAGACTGAGAATCACACTGGAGGGTCTGCCGGAGAAAGGCAGTTCGTGATGGAACCAACCGCCCGAAGCTCCGTACGTGATCGCCGTGTGATGCAGGATAACTAGAGCGATCATCACACTGCGCAAGCAGTCGATGTAGAAGTCGCGCTCACGCAATCCGGTCCCGACTTCTTTGCGTTCCTCGGGCCGCGCAACGACTTCACCCCCCTTCATCTTATAATAAAAGTCGTAGAATTCGTGGCAAGTCTCCAACCGTCCCATGCCTATTTCTTTGCCTGGATTACTCCGGCTTACCGTCACCAAGCCACCAACCCGCGGGAGCCGGGGAACATCGGGGACCAAAGACTCTGCGGATTTTCCGGCCTTGGTACGTAGGCGAGAAGCGGCGCATTGCTGTTCACAATGTGGGCCGTTCGGGAGCATCGCCCCACCAAATTTGTCGCCCATACCCACCGACATTTGCTATCTGCTATTTGCTATTTGCTATCCCAGCCAAGCTTCAGGCGAGGCCGGCTAGTCTCCTTCTTGGTGCAGGATGTGATGATCCAGTGCGCTCTCCAAGTGAGTGGTGACTTTGGCTTTCGGGGTGACCTTAGAGCTGAGCACTTCCTCAATTTCGGTCGCGATGCGATGAGCGTCGCTTAGTAACACACCGGCGGGGAATACCAGATGAAATTCTACCCACTGCGTATCGCCCAAATTACGGTGCCGGAGATTATGATAGGAAACCTTCCGACGCTCGGTTTCTCGATCCAGGATTTCCGTGATGAATTTCTGTAGCTTGGGATCGGCCTCGTCCATTAGCCCGGAAAAGCTGGAGTGCACTAAGCGAATGCCGGTGTAAACGATATTAGTCGCAACCAGGATACCGATAACAGGATCCAGTGGCTTCCAATGAAGTATGCCGGCGAGAAACAGAGTAGCGAGCACGGCAAGGCTAGTCCAACAATCGGCAAAGGTGTGTTTGCCATTCGCTTCCAAGATCAAGGAGTGATGCTTCTTGGCCGAGTGCAGCAAATAAAGCCCGAGGATACCATTACCAGCCGCGGCGATACTGCTGAGCACTAAGCCTTGGGACACGTTCGTCAGAGGTTCGGGCTGCACGAGTTTCCGGATAGACTCAGCGTAGATGAAGAAGGCTGCGATCACGATCATTGTCCCTTCTACGCCAGCCGAGAAGAAGCCGATTTTGGCGTGACCATAGCGATGGGTATCGTCGGCCGGCTTGTGCGACAATCGCAGACTATAAGCGGCGAACAACACACCCACGATATGGACAATCGATTCGGCGGCATCGCTCATGACCGCCGCGGAATTGGTTAGTAAAAACCCGGCGACTTTGATCAGAACCATTCCGAAGCTGACTCCGACAGACCACCGCATCGCGAGGTCTAACGGACGCACTGCTGCCGTTAGTTCTGTCTCATTTTTCACCACGGCTTTCCTCTAACTCAGAATCTTTAAGCCGTATTTTAATCTGTCGAGATAAAAGCCAGCGGACACCGAACATATCGATGGTCGCGCGCAAGGCCCGGTTTCCGAAAGTGTATTTGCTGGAGCCGTGGCGTCGAGGCCGATGATTAACCGGGATTTCTACCAGCTTATAGCCCATCCCCTTGATCAATGCGGGTAAAAATCGGTGCATGCCGTAGAATGGAACCAATGCCTCCCGGCATTCTCGCCGCATCGCTTTTAAGGTGCAGCCAGTGTCGCGTACACCATCTTTCGTAAACCGGCTCCGGATTCCGTTAGCGATGGTACTTTGGAGCTTTTTGAACCAATTATCCTGACGTTTAGCGCGGTAACCGCAAACCAGATCAGCCCCTTTCTCGACTTCCTCGAGCAATCGCGGAATATCGTTCGGATCGTTTTGCAAGTCGCTATCGAGGAGCACAAGGACTCGGCCACCCGCCATAGCTAATCCCGCGTAGATAGCAGCGCTC
>JAFAIO010000114.1 GCA_019236675.1 Verrucomicrobiota bacterium | reverse complement strand
CGGGCCGTTTCTACTAGCTGGTTCAACGGATTAACCAACCGGAGATGATGGACTGCTTCCTCAATGGATACGTCAGCGATCTCGTAATTTTGGTAACTCACCATCCGGCCGAACTTTGCTTCCTTGATCAGGCTGACGGCCTTGACTCCAAATCGGGTCGCAAGAATTCGATCGATAGGTCCGGGAGTGCCGCCGCGTTGTAAATGACCGAGGATACAGTAACGGGTCTCTTTTCCAGTTCGTTGGGCTATTTCATGAGCAACGGTTTCGCCGATTCCTCCAAAGTGATGTTCTCCGCCTTGGCTTGCGCGGTATTGCTGGGCGCCATCCTTTGGGTGGGCGCCCTCGGCGGCGACGATCATGGTGCTTTGGTACCCCTCTGCGTCGCGCCGGCGAACGACGTCGGCGACCTTTTGCCAATCGAAAGGAATCTCGGGTAAAAGGATAACATCGGCACCTCCACTGACTCCACCGTACAGCGCAATCCAACCAGCGTGCCGGCCCATGACTTCGATGACCATCGCACGTTTATGGCTGGCCGCGGTCGAATGGAGTCGGTCGAGAGAATCCATCACACAATCGACGGCAGAATAAAAACCGAATGTCATCGCAGTCGCTTCGATATCATTGTCGATCGTCTTTGGTACTCCGATAACGGAAAAGCCTTGCTCACAGAGCTGGAGTGCAGTCGTCAGCGAACCGTCTCCGCCCACGACAATGAGCCCGTCAACCCCGAGTTCCGCTAACGTCGCGCGAGCGCTTTCGACCACTTGTTTTGGCACCATCGTTTTTTCACCGCTTCCGACTTTCGCGACGAAATGTCCTTTATTGGTCGTCCCAAGGATGGTCCCTCCTAAGTGCGAAATCCCGGCCGTCGATGCTCGGTCCAAAATGATGTAGTCGCTCGGCGGCAGCAGCCCTTCGAAGCCGTCTTTGAAACCTATCACCTGCCAGTTCAATTTCTCTGCTGCTTTGGTGACGCCGCGCAGAACGGCATTCAGCCCGGGACAATCCCCGCCGCTGGTTAGGATGCCAATTCTCCTTTCGTACATAAGTATTCAGTGTTTCGAAGTCTGCATAGGGCGGCCTGCGGCGGCCCACTGGTCGTATAACATCCAGGCTCTGCCTAGAAGTTGCTGCGCTACAGAAAATCGGTCGGCTGCTCCCAGTATCACAATGTCGACCCGCCGAGGAGTAACGTAGGTCGTCTCGCCTTCTTTGCGAATCTCGGGGTCTCTTTGGGAAGACAGAGCGATACACTGACCGGCTCTCGCCGTAGTGCCGGTTTTGACCCCGTCAACTCCGTTGGCGCCTAACAATTCATTGGTGTTTCGTAGCAGATATCCGAGGTTCTGGCCGCCCCGAATGAAAGCGACCTTTCGTTCCTTTTGAGACACGTAGAAGCGAAAACCGGCGTCGTTCATTGCGTAAGCCACCAGCTTAGCCACATCGGCCGCCGTTGAGTAAGGCTGAGGCCCTTTCTCGGGTTCCAGCCCGTCCGGATTCACGAAAAGCGTCTTTTCCATGCCTAGCTGACGGGCTAACGCATTCATTTGGCTAGCGAACGCTTCGACGGCTCCGAGTTCGCCCAAGGATCCTGCCGCTCGTGCCCGTAGCGAAGCGCCAACAGTATACGCCAAGGCATAAGCAGCTGTGCCATCGGACTCCATCATTGCAGAATAAATAAGATCGCGATAACTCATCTGATCGTCGGGCTGGAGCCCTATGGGATTGGTGCCATATGGGCGGATTGCTTGGGGCGGGACCGAAATGAGTTGGCTCAGATCGGTGCCGGTGCTGGCCGCCCAATCTAAAACCACTTTTGCGGTCGCGATCTTAGTGAGACTGGCGATCTGGCGTTTCTGATCCCCTTTGTAGGATTCAAGAACGTAGCCGCTGGTATGATCCGTGAGGATGTAGGCGGCCGCTATCTGCGCCTTGACCCCGACGGGCAATAAGGCTGCAACCAACAGAATAGAAGTCCGAACGAGTGCTGCCATGGTGGAAATCGCGCTCAGTTTATGTGGGAGTTCAAGGAGTTCAAGGATGCAACAGGAGTCAGGAGCCAGAATCCAGGAGCAAGGAGGTGATGTCTAAAAATCATATCCACTTGAAGGAAATCGTCTTTGGAAGATGGGACTGGGAATCGACGGTCACGAGAGACCACTGATTTTCTGCTTGCTTTGGGACATCTTGGCTCTTTGGCGTTCGAACGAACCCACGCCTCCTGACTGCCGGATTCTGGCTCCCGGCTCCTCTTGCAATTTCTTGACGTCTTTTGGTCGTGCATTTTAGCAGGATCGCCCAACCGGGGTCGTCAGTTTAGGGGCACTGTCTGGATGCCATGGATTAGTTCTGAAGTGGGACTGCTCCAGGGCCACGATTTGCGTGTCGCATAGGCCAAGGATTTGATCGACCTTCAGGCCGAGGTAATCTGACGGGAACGGCTTCAGGTTTTTTTTGGCCAGTTTAAAGAGTCGCCATGCTGGATGCAGGCGGCGACCGTCGGTGGGATGTAAAGGTCTACGAAACTGTTTCTGCAGATGGACAAATGCTCCTGCCAATTGAATCAGCCCTTTAAAAAAAGCGGCTTCCGGCCCCTCGGTTTGCAGCCAGATGTGTTCCAATAAGTCGTGGGCTTGGTAGTATTCCTGGCGATTAAATAGTAAGAAATAACCTCGGAAATAGATATCGTCCTCATCGCCCGCGGCGAGCTCCCGGGCTAAGGCTTCGATCCGATCTCCTTTCTTCATGCGTGACCTCTGATCCTAACCCACTAGAACCACAGCTGAAAGCGTACCGTCAACCCTTCTACCAGTGCCCGAGCGAGCGGAAAGCAACGCGTGTTTGCGGCCTAGATGTCTCTTCCAATGGAAACTTCACCATCCATTTAAATTGAGTTTGACGAGAAATTTCAAGAGCGCCGAATTTTTCTTGTATCGTGTGTCTGCGCACACTGACAATGCGACAGATGCTCTGGGCTGCAAAATGCGAAAATTAGGGTGTAAATTCAGAGGCCCGGCAGCTGCTGAATGAGCGATGCAGGCTGAAGGACTTATGCCATTGATACTAGCCGTAGCCGCAGTCGCCGGTCTTGTACTACTAGCGGCTATGTCGGCTTTTCTCTCCGGGATTGAGACCGCACTTTTCTCGATCCGGGAATGGCGGTTGCATCGTTGGCGGAAGCAGGATCCTAAAGGAGTCGAGCAATACGAGCGCCTGATGAAAAAGCCCAGAGAGGTCCTGAGCGTGATCCTCCTGGTCGATACCCTCGTAAATATCTTGTTGATTGTCCTGACCGTTGCGATCGCCACGTCGATTACGATCCCGTTCCCGTACTGGGTCAAGACGCTGTTCCTCTTCGCACTGATCGTCGTTGCCTGCGACCTGGTGCCGAAGGTGTTGGCATTGCGTGATCCGTTTCGGTTCGCCCGGCAGGCTGTCACGCTCTTGCAATTTTTACTGCCGTTCTTTGGGCCTTTGTCGCGAGTCACGCAACGGGCTTCCGAAATCATTGCCAGTTTTTTCCTGCCGACCAAGCCTGAGAGAGTGGAGCAATTTAATGATGAGGAGCTCATCGCCCTCGTAGAATTGAGCGCCGAACAGGGTCAGTTGCGGGCAGACGAGCAAGAGATGATCGAGGGGATTATCAAATTAGGAAACAAGTCGGTCAAAGATTGTATGACGCCTCGGGTTGACGCCTTTTTCATCAACGACTCGATGACGAATGAAGAAGTAATCCAGCAACTCCGAATCAAACGCCGAGCCCGGGTGCCGGTTTTTGGGGAGAGCCCAGACGAAATTTTAGGCATCTTGGACGTCAAAACTTTTTTAGCTGATCCTTCCGAACATTATACGGAACAGGTTGGTGCACCGTCGTTTGTTCCGGAGACCATGCGCGCCTTGGATCTGTTGCGCGCATTTCTAAAGCATCCTCAAAGGCTGGCGATCGTGATCGACGAATTTGGCGGCACAGAGGGGGTTATCACCTTGGCAGACATTTTGGACGAGATCTTGGCGGAAGTAGCGCCACGAGGAGGCGAAGAACTTTATCTTGAGGAACTGGGTAACGGAGCCTGGTTAGCGTGCGGTAGTGTTCGTTTGGAAGACCTCGAGGAAGCGCTTCATCTTGATTTTGACACAGAAGAATTCGATACCCTCAACGGGCTGATTTTCAATCGTCTCGGGTATGTGCCACGTCCGGGGGAGACGGTGCAAGTGCCGCCATTGGAGCTGGAAGTTCGCGAAAGTAATCGCCGGCGAGTCGTCGAAGTGAAACTGCGCCGTATAGAGAAAAAGGAGGCAGCGCAGGCGGCATGACTTGGCTTTTATTCGTCATTTGCCTGGCTG
>JAFAIO010000110.1 GCA_019236675.1 Verrucomicrobiota bacterium | reverse complement strand
CAACCATCGCCAGACCCGCCACTGCCGGGTCCAAGTCCAGATTGGCTAAGACATGGAGAACGTAGACTAGGTGGCCGCTAATCGAGACTAGTTCTGTCTCCGGTAAGCCATCGATGTGATCGTCGACGTTTCCTCGGACCGCGATCACCGGTGCATACTGCTTCAATCGATGGAGCACTGTTAGTTGCCCGACGTCACCTGAATGTAAAATCAAGTCGACTCCGGACAATTGTTCATCCAGTTCCGGACGAAGCAATCCGTGCGTGTCACCAAGAATGGCGACGTTTTTCGCGTCCGGATATTCAAACATGGGCATTCCCAGGTTACATTGCGCCAGGGGTGGCGCAGGTAAAACGTTTGGTGGGGTAAGGCTCCCGAACGGCTTCGCCATTTGGCGGGAGCGGCTGATGACTTTTTGCCGAATGATGTCCACCTACCCAAAGACGCGCCGACCTGTCCGACGTAGCCTGCTTCGGCCGGAGATCTGCACTAGTGATCCGCTGGCGAAGTCGGAGCCGCGGCCCAGCGAGGGATCACGGCTCGGCACGTTCTTAGGCGTAGCGGCACTGTTTGACTAGGCGCATTAGCATCTCCGGTCCAACCGTAAGGACAGTTGGGAGCCGCGCCCCACCAAAGGATGAGCTGAGCTCATCCTTACCGGACCCACTACAAATGGGCACTCCAGACTATGCTCAACACAAAATATTGAGTTTTTTGCGATACTCGGGCTTGGCATGCCCGAGGATCTGCGATATGAAGGACGGTGTGTTCGAGCTTGCGATCCTCGGAAGTGGTAGTGGCGGAAACAGTGCTCTTATCACAACGGAGAATTGCCGGATACTTGTCGACATTGGGTTCACTGCTAGACAAATCTGCCAGCGGTTAGGAGCGTTAGGTGTCACTCCGGATAGCTTGGACGCTATTCTGCTAACGCATGAGCACGGGGACCACACCGCCGGTTTGGACGTGTTTAGCCGCAAATTCAAGGTCCCGATTTATTGTAACCGACTGACCGCTGAAGCGCTCAGAGGACAAGGCATCGCAGCCAACGCGCCGTGGACGATATTTACTACCGGAGCTTCGTTCACCATTCGAGATCTGGATGTTGAGACCTTTTATGTGCCGCACGATGCCGTCGATCCGGTTGGTTTCATCGCTTCCAGCGGTTACGGCTCTGTCGGATTTCTCACCGATCTCGGTTTCGCTACTAAGCTGGTCCAGGAACGAATCCGCGAAGTGCATACCCTGGTAGTCGAGACCAATCACGACGAACGCAAATTGCAGGATGATCCTAAAAGACCGTGGTCCGTCAAACAGCGGATTCTGTCGCGCCACGGCCACCTTTCAAATCACGCCGCGGCAACCCTGGTCGCGAACATCGCCGGTGACTATTTGGAACGGGTCATTTTAGGTCATCTCAGTCGCGACTGTAACACTCAGGAGCTCGCGTTAGGGGAGATGGAACGCCTCGGGTTGGACAGGCTCGAACTCTTCTGCGCGCAACAACACGAAGTGAGCCCGCGCTTTTCAATCGGCCGAATGTTGCCTGAAACCACCGATCCAGACGATCTAGCGAAGATAGCAGAGCAAGTAGATCCAGTTGCCTATCACCAGGCCCACCGCTACCACGCGCAGTATACGTTGGACCTGCAGTGGGATGCGCTCTAACCTCAGCCGTTTTGTTCGAAAGATGAGCACGGCAACCGCGTAGAGATCGAAAATAATTGTCCCCAAGTACAGCAGGCACATCAAGGGATTGGTGCGAAAGGCCAGACCGATGTCACCGTGAGTCAACGCTAACGCGCTCCGGGTTGCACCACAGGTTGGACATGGGACTCCGAGCGAGTGCCGGATCAGACAAACCGGCCAAGGCAATCCCAAGCCAAGCCAGGCTAGACATCCAATCCCAAAGGTAGCGGAAGCAAACAAGAACCAGGGTTCGAGATCGGTCTCCCGTGGCGCCAGTGGGCGAGCGCTAATCCAGCCTACCTTCACGATTGCTGGGAGTGCGACACCACCGTAGCGATGACACCAATGTAAAGGCCGGCCACCATCAAACAACACAGCACGTATGGCGCTAACATCGCAACTGAGGCTTTCCACCCTTCAATGCCGTGCACCTTCGAAAGTCCAATAATGCTGGAAACGAAGAAGAACGGAATTACTGCAAAACCTCCACAGATCGGGATCAAGTTAAAGACGTGGGCCGAGTAAGAATAACAGACGACTTTGTAGGTGGCATCATATCCCTTGTTGGCGCCGCCCAGCAGCATCAACACCAGGTGATGAACTCCGGCTATTAAGAAATTGAAGCCCAGCCAGATCGCGACCCAGAGAATAAAGGCGCCGGGGATCAGGATAAAGAGGATCCAAATCGGTAGATTGAAATTTCTCAGCTCTTCGGAGCGCGAAAACGCCTGCGAATAGTAAGGCAGCTGGACCATCTGGAGAGCGAGCCAGATCGCGTAAGAGACCAACCCCACCGTGAACTGCAACAGCAATACGAAAGTTGTCGGTGGAATCAGCCGGCCATCGACCGGCATTCGCGGAAAGGTCAAATGAGGCTCGAACAAAACGTCCCGGATCGTCATGAAAAACGCCGGAAACAGTTTTTCGGCTGGGCGACGCTCCCAGGCAGGCGCTACATCGGGCCGAGGCGCGCTGGGTACGATGGCGTCACTCGGCGGTGGGGTCGGATAAGCGGGAGCGGCAGGCTCGACCGGAGCCGCGGGAATGCGAACCCCAGGGAAATCAGAAAGCGGTTTCCAGCTTTCCATTCCCTCTTGCCAGGCCAGATCAGTGGCGACGAACTGCCCCTGATCAAGGCCGCGTTGAACCTCCTCAAGCGTGTACTTACCGAGATGTTGACCAGCCCGATTTATCCAAATGTCCATTCTGCCATGCGTTGTAATGGAAGATATGGGTGAAGGTCAACGGCTAACGGTTCACACCGTTCACCGTTCGCAGTTGGGGCTGATCGTTCGTCTCTGGATTCGTCCTCAGACTGTTTGCGCGCAAAGAGCCAGGCTCGGATGGGACTTATGCGATCTATCGGACTAATGTGAATGCTCGGCAATCGCTCCTCTCATTTGCCTGCAAACCGCCAACTCCCAAGCGCAAACTGCAAACCTGAAACCCTCAACCAGGTTCCGGCCCGTTCATGAGCGCCAGAATATGCTTCTTTTTCTGGTCGTAGGTAAGTGTGTGAAAATTCCGAATTTCTTCGATGCGACGCACGCCGTTCAGAGAATCCAGTAAATGGGTGTATTGCGATGCGAGTTCAGTGGTTTCCATGTAACGCGCTCGCAGATTCGCGTCCTGGTAAGCGTTGCCGGACCGACACTCGAACAGATGAAACCGAAGCCAGCGCCGGTCGGTTCGAGACACTTTCTGGCTGCGGCGGAAAAAGGCGACGTACAGCAACAAGACGAGATAGGTATCCACCATACCTTGCAGCTCTAAATTTCGCGCAAAATCTTCGCTGTCGATGCGACACAAACCGGCTTTGAACTGAAGGGCTGCATGCAAGGCATGATTGATCTCCTCTACGAACATAATGAGAGATCGGATGTTCGTGTTCGAAAGACCGCCTCGGGGATCATACTTTTCCAATTGCTCGATCAACCAGCTGGAATAATAGATCCCAACGTACAGCCGATCATCCGCCGTTCTGAGGAATGTACGGGCGAGATCGCTCAGCTCCCGCGAAGACGCGCCTGCCAAACGCGACAAGTGTGCGCACCTGGAACGATCAATCAGGCAGTCTTCCAGATTGATCCCGACACTGGCATAAGTGCGCTCAAACAAACGCTGCAATTCGCTGAAAAGCGTGGGGTTCATATAATTAAGGTTGGCAGTAACGATGGTCTCCCAGATCAACTAGTTCATCCGCCAGCTTGTTCAGAGCTAAACGGCAGTCTCGGAAACGGTCCGCCAACGTTTCAAAAACGGGACCAAGCTCGAATTTCTTGGCCACACCATGGGAAGCAGCGGCGTGGAAGCTGGTTTTGCCCAGTTCTTCGTAAAACGAACAACTCGGCGCCCCTCGTTGCCGGCGCGACTCGATGTTTTCGTGAAAGATGCCGGTCACGAAAAGCGCATAGTTTCCCACATGGGTCTGAATCAAAAAAGCCTGATACGGGGAAGCGGCTTTCAACGCCAACAACAAATCGGACAAATAGGTGGCCGGCCCCTCCGCCACTGGTCCTCGCATCTGACGCGTACTGGAAAACTTCTCCAGGAGCGCTGCTACATAATCACTCAGGACCCGGTCCTCAATGCCGCTCCGGCGCAAAACCAGCCTCGACAAAATGTAAAAGTAAAACTGCGGCGAAATGGTCAGGTTGCCCGTATTTTCGAGGATCGCACGATAAAGACACTCGTGGTCTAGGATCTGATCCCGAGTTTCGGGATCGGTCAAAAGCTCGACTAGGCTGACTTGTTGCCGGCTATCCCGCGCGAGAACTCGTACCACGAATTCGAAATCCTGCGCGGTAAACCTGGCCCGACAGTTCGGTTGAATCATCGGGACTTCTTCTTTAGCAAATAATGGGCCATGTTGGAAAGACTTCTTTTATTGAGTATCTCCACCCGCTTGCGTTTTGCCTGTAGTTCGCTCGGCGTCAACAGGTTGGGTGTGTCCGCAAAGAGTGAGAGGTGAGAAGTGATTGATGATTGGTCGTTTCCCGGCGATCCCGGTGTTGCTCTTGGCAATTGACTGGTGGCCGGAGATAGGCCTTTCCACCTCTCACCTCTCACCTCTCACCTCTCACCTCTCACCTCTCACTTCTCACTTCTCACTTCTCACTTCTCACTTCTCACTTCTCACCGATTCGCGAACGCCCTTTCCCAAACCGCTTCCCTGACCGATGCTCCCCCATCGATGTTAAAGAGACTCCTCCGCATTACCCGCTGGTTCTCATTGGTGCTGGTATGTGCAGGGCTAGGCTGGCTCGGTTGGTACGGCTACACCAAGGGGTTGGGACGCCATTGGCGGTCTCTCCTTGAAAAAGAATTCGCCCGGTACGGTCTCTACATCGACATCGGCAAGATCACATTGGATCCGTTCCGAGGTTTAATTGCGCGGGATATACAAATATTTAATAACCCAGAGGAGGAGAGTCTCCTGGCGGAGATCAATCAGGTCTCTCTCGATATCAATTACGGGAATCTGTTCCAACATGAGCCTGCGCTGAATTCGGTGGACCTGAGCGGAGCGACCCTGATTGTCCCCCTAAACTTTCGATCACCGCAGAGCGGCAAGGTTCGGGTCACAGATTTTCATGCCCGCATCTATTTGTTTCCGGGCCGGATCGAAGTCAGGCAAGCATCAGCGCAGCTGTACGGGATTCGCATCAATGCGGCCGCGACTCTGATTCATCCCCAAAATATCTCGACGGCGGTGGCTGCGGTCGCGAACGACCCGGATCCATCGGATGCCACCATAAAGTTCATTAACACTCTGTTCCATGAGCTGCGCCGGGTTCGTTATCTCGAACCGGCCACCCTTAGTTTCGCTTTTCAAATGGATCTGGCCAACCCACGTGACTGGCGGATCAACGATGGAAATCTGGTCGCGGCCGACGTGAAGAAGGACAGCGCAGAGCTTAAAGATCTCGTTGCAAAATTCAGCTTTGAGAATCAACGATTTTCTCTTCGCTCTCTACACGCAACCGATTCTCGCGGCGAACTCTTTGCGCTTGGCACTTGGGATACCGCCACCGGTGAAAAGAAATTTCAGGTTCGGAGTACCCTCGATCTAGCAGAACTGTTGAGGGACGAGCCTGAGTTTGACTGGCTGCGTGAATGGGAGTTTACGCAGGCGCCCGAGCTGGAGTTGGAAGGCGCTTTTCTGCGAAACTGGGAACCGCAAATCATTGGGAAACTGAGTTTGGAACAGTTCTCTGTTCGGGGAGTTTCATTTCAAGGATTACGTGCTGAATTTTCCAGACAAGGCAGGTCTTGGATGGCTTCTAACGTCGAGCTGACGCACCGAACCGGGACCGTAACCGGTGAAGTCATCGATCGCCCCGGAGAATTTCGTTTGCGGCTCCATTCCGCGCTCAATCCAAAGGCGATAGTGCCGCTCCTCCCAAGCACGTTTTTGTCGCAGTTATCGGAGTGGGACTTCCAAGCGCCACCAGTTGTTCAGCTGGATTTGGTGGGCTCGGGCCCCGAAATTCGACGGCTCAGCGGCGACGGTCAATGCTGGCTCGGACCAACTCGGTTTCGGGGCGTTTCCATGAATTCTGGCTCCGGTGCATTTCGCTTAAGACCATTTCAAGTTTCAGTCGAAAATGTCCGGGTTTCCCGCGATGAAGGCGTGGCGACGGCCTCGTTTGTTTTGGATCTGCGGACGAAGACGGTGGCTCAGTTAGAGGCTCAAGCTCATTTACAACCGGCCGCGATGGCTGCTTGGTTCGAGCCTTCCCTCCTCCCTTTGCTCGACCATCTTCAATTTTCGCAAGCACCCGATCTAAGCCTTAAATCAGACGAACAAAACGGCCAAACCGAGTTTTCCATGCACATCGATATGCGTTCTGGCGTAATCTTTCGTTGCGGGCCCCTGGAAGTACCGATCGATTCGGCCGATGCGGATCTGCATAAGAACCAAGACAAAATTGATCTTGCTATACCCAAGGGCCGGATCGGTCAGGGCCAGTGCTCGGTCATCGTCCGACAAATGCATCCAAACGCCGTGGTCGATTCCGAGATTACTTTCGATCGGGTTTCGCTATTGGACCTAAAGATTCGGTCTGCTCTGCTAGCAGGCTGGGAAGGGCAACTCAGCGGGTGGCTAAAGAGCCGATTTGATGTTTCTGATTCCTCTCGGGATAGTGCCGAAGGGAAGTTGTCGCTAGATGCAGCTGATTTGAGTAAGCCGCATTTTGTGGAGCCCGGGTTCAAGAAGCTCGTTTCTGCAGGGTTTAACCGGCTCGGCCAGCTCAACGCCGAGTTCGTCGCCAATCTCGGCCTTCTTAAAATCAATCGGTTGAGCTTAGCCTCAGGCGAGCATGTTCTCGATCTTTCCGGATCCGTGGATTTCACAAGTGCCGTTACCCATCTGTCAGGCCATCTTGACCAAGATACCGGCGTCGCTCGAGTAACCGGGCCTATCACCGATCCCGATTGGGAAGTCGTGTTCCCTAGGAGGGACTGAGGGTGCAACCATGAAATGGGAGGAACTCTTGCCAGTAAGCAGTAAGCGGTAAGCAGTCGGGCGCTGTCAGATCTGATTACCGCTAACTGCTTACTGCTTACTTAACGTTACGCCACCACTCTCGATGCCTTCTAGCCGCAAGACTCCGCCACCACTCTCTCCGCTCGTAGGTGCTCACATGTCCATCTCGGGTGGACCAGCCAAAGCATTGGAACGAGGCCATTCCGTAGGTTGTACCGCGGTGCAAATTTTCGTGAAGAACAATATGCAATGGTTCGCGAAGGACTTCGCTACGGCGGAGCTGGAAGCATTCGCAAAATCTCCGTATCGGCCGGCGATCGTCTTCGGTCACACGAGTTATCTGATCAATCTTTGCGCGACTGACCCCGTGACCTTTGAACGATCGCGCTTAGCTTTGAAAGCCGAGCTGGAACGAGCAGATCAGCTGGGGCTGCCATTCTTGGTCCTGCACCCCGGCGCTCACATGGGAGTTGGTATCGATACCGGTCTCGCGCGGATAGCAGAGAGCCTTGACTTCGTTTTTGCTTCGTTGCCGAAAGG
>JAFAIO010000298.1 GCA_019236675.1 Verrucomicrobiota bacterium | reverse complement strand
GCGTTTCAAAAACAAATGAAATCGTACCGCGAATGGACGCGAATTAGGACGAAGTCTCTACCGGCGGGTTAGTGACAACAAGCGCGTAGCTGGATGAACCGCGGATACAGAAGATTAAATATCCGCGTCCATTTCACTCCAGAGAATGTTCCCGGAAAGCTTTCGGGGTTCGGAGCTGCGGTTCCTTCCTAAGCCTTTATTCGCGTCGGTTCGCGAGCATTCGTGGTTTTCTTAAATCAGTCTCGTGAACCACTGGGTCCCAAGCGGCCATGGCACAATCCACGGCGAAGTTGAGCGCCTTGCGCGAAACACCGTCCCGCGCTTGGATCGCTAAGCCGTCTATGACCGTCGTATAAAAAACAGCCGTAGCTGCCGGATCTAGGTTTTTCGGCAACTCACCTTCCTCGACGCCCCGTTGCAGCCGCTGTTGGATTGCCTTTTGGCGGCGCACACGTAGCCCGCGCACATGGTCATCTACATTTTTGTTTGCGGGTACGCTGTTGAAAGCTCCAGATACCAGAAAACAACCGCGCGGCAGACCCGGTTTACAAAAGGCTTCGACCGCTGCGACCAGCAAAGCTTGAATGGAGTCGCGCGCGGTCGGGCCTTCCTCGAGCGCTTTCATCATGGGAGCGCCTAAAGTCCGGCTATACAGCTCCACTGCTTCGCGGAACAATTCTTCTTTGGAACCGAAAGCCGCATAAAAACTCGGCGGGGCAATCCCGCCCATGGCTTCCTGAAGTTCATTGAGCGTAGCCCCTTCATAACCCAGGGCCCAGAACACTTGCATGGCCTGCCGGAGAGCGGTTTGGCGATCGAAACTGCGAGGACGGCCTCGTTGGGTCATTTTAATTCTTTAGAGCTCGCTACATAATACCTTGACAGCTTACACCCGGCGTGAAATGCATTCTGTAGTGCGGACTATCGAATACTAGCGTTTCCGGCAGCTATGCACAACGAGGAATTGACGCAGCCAGCTCCCGCCAACCCAAACACCACTTCGCCAGAACCATTTACTCTAGCGACATCGGACGGCTTCCCCATCAAAGGCGTTCGCTGGCGTCATTCTGGGACTGATTTTCCAACCCGGCCCGTCGTGATCATCAATCCGGCAACCTCCGTCCTTTGTCGCTATTATTTTCGGTTCGCCAGCTTTCTCTTCCGGCACGGATTCGATGTGATTGCTTATGATTATCGCGGGATCGGGGAATCGCGGCCCGCAAGATTACGCGGGTTCAATGCTTCTTGGGTCGACTGGGGATATCTCGATTTTGATGCGGTCCTGCGGTATGCCGAACGTTCGTTTCCCGGCCAACCGATTGATGTGGTTGCGCATAGTGCCGGCGGGTTCGTGCTCGGTTTCGCCAAATCCAACCATCTCATCCGGCAGATTTTTACCGTGGGCGCCCAGTACGCTTACTGGCGCGATTACGCACCACACTCTAGGGTACGCATGTTCGCCAAATGGCACGTCGCGATGCCGCTGTTCACGGCCGTTTTCGGTTATTTCCCTGCTAAGAGATTAGGTTGGATGGAGGATACGCCGAAAGGCGTAGTGCGTGAATGGGCCAACAGTCGCGCGCGTTTTGAGGAGAGCTGGCGTGGACCTTCAGCCGCTCGTTATCGAGACAAGCGAGCGTTGGTGCAACAATTTACCGCAATCAAAGCACCGATCCTGGCGGTCGGCATCACGGACGATGAATTTGGTACGGTGCCGGCGATAGAAAGGTTGCTCGTCTATTTCGACAAGAGCGCTAGGACTCACCTTAGAATTTCGCCTCAGTCCATCCAAGAACGCCAGATCGGACATTTCGGATTTTTCAACAGCCGATTCGAACACAAGCTGTGGCCTCTTCCATTGGAATGGTTAATGACTGGCCGTATACCGGCGGCTTTCTCAAGGATTCAAACTCATTTTGCACCGGAATCCGTTTTAGCCGCGTTATCCAACTAATCTCATGGATACTAAGGAAACCATCTATATACTCGGTTCAGGAGCCGTCGGATTCCCTTTAGCCGCTTACTTAGCGAATGCCGGAAGAACTGTCGTGGCGGTTCGAACCAGCAGGAAAGATATACCGAAAAGCACGATCAACGTGACAGTCCAGGATGGAGACAACCGGGTAACCGCTCCCATCGATACAATCTCTTTGTCCAACCTCACTAATCTCGATGGTACCGTAGTAATCACCACCAAGTCCTACACAAACCAAGCGATTGCGCCTCTTCTTAAAGAGAGAAAAGTGACCGGTCCATTAGTCATCATGCAAAATGGCGTTGGGATTGAGCGACCATTTCTCGATGCCGGATTCGCCGCTGTCTGCCGCTGTGTTCTTTATGTAACCAGTCAGCCGACGTCGGAGTTCCAGTTTTCATTCCACCCCATCATCGCTTCGCCAATCGGTAGCATTGAAGGCCCGGAAGCAGAGCTGACGAAATGCGTTGAACAATTAAGTACCGACGCGTTCCCATTTCGCGCAGAGGCCAATATCCAAAGGGAGATTTGGAAAAAGGCGATTATCAACTCGGTGTTCAATTCTATTTGCCCTCTGCTCGATGTGGACAATGGCGTTTTTGTGCGGGACGAAGCAACTGCTAACCTCGCCCGGCAGTTAGTAAAAGAGTGCATCACGCTGACAGACCGGTTGAACATTGGCCTCAGCGAAAGTGAGGTCATGCAGCAGATCATCCGGATCAGCACCGGATCCAAGCAACTGATATCGACCCTTCAGGATATCCGGAACGGCAGACAAACGGAAATTGAGTCTCTAAATTTGGAGATCGCTCGTTTGGGAGTTTCGTTGCAACCTCCGCTGTATCTTCCGCAGACCGAATTACTGGGG
Organism: Verrucomicrobiota bacterium; assembly: GCA_019236675.1. Classification (GTDB taxonomy): domain Bacteria; phylum Verrucomicrobiota; class Verrucomicrobiia; order Chthoniobacterales; family JAFAMB01; genus JAFAVN01. The sequence goes on along the minus strand of JAFAIO010000298.1, from coordinate 13,725 downwards.
AAGATAATTTTAGCGAAATCGGTTCTGCACAGGAGAGCGGCGTGATAGCGCCGACCGCTCAGCAGAAGGTAATATCCGCAGATTACACAGATTACGCAGATTTCGGCTCGGGGTGCGGTTTAGCCCTGTGGTAGCTTGCCACGGTAAGGGGGAATAGGTGGTGGAGCGACTAGGCGCGCCATGCTCCGTGGGAGCTAAATCTTTATAGCAATCGTCATCTAAATCGCGGTCAGCTCCGTAGGAGCGGCATATCCCGGCTCGCAGTTGGAGCGTCTATTGAAGTTCGATGCCGCTTCTACGGAGCTAATCGTATTTCTTCCTGGCGCGCAGCTATAAAGATTTCGCTCCTACGGAGCCGGGCTGCGCGCCTATTCCCTTTACCGTCACAAGCTACCCTGAGCTAAACCGCGCCCCGAGCCGAAATCTGCGTAATCTGCGGATATTACCCTCCATCCGAGCCGACCGCCGCTCTTACGGAGCTAACTGCAGATGTTCCCTGAGCGTCTCCAACAATGTTTCTTTAAAACGACTAACCGCTTTCGACGGTTCGCGTCCTCCGTCATGCAAGAAGAGATCAACCTTTGGTAACCGCGGCAGACGGGGTCTCGGTTTGATGGTTGTCAATTGCCTTGGCACGCTGGTGGCCGTGCGCAGCGTAATCCCGAGACCGGCGTCAACCGCGGCCCAAACGCCGTGCACGCTCAGACTGCTAAAGGCAATTTGCCAGGGAACACCGGCTTCGTTAAGGGCATCGATGGCCGCCTCCCGGAAATAACAGGGCGCACTACATAATGCCAGCGGCACCGGCTGGCCCCGCTCTAGCACTAGTCCTGGTTTCCGCCGGCCGATCCATGCCATTGGCAATGCCGTAATCCGTTGGCCATCGCTGCGCCGGGTGCGACCAAACAAAAGCGCCAGATCCAACTGTCCCCTATCCAGACGATCTATCAGGACCGCATAACGATCTGCGCTAACCTCAACCTGAATTTCCGGGTGGGCATTCTTCGCTCGGGCCAAAGCCTTGGGCAGCCAATTTTCGGTTAAATCGGTTTGTAAGCCAAATCGGACAGTGCCGCCTACGGCGATACCGCGAGCGGCAGCCACGGCTTCATCGTTCAAGTCAAGAATACGGCGCGCATAAGTTAAAATGACATCGCCCGCTTCTGTCGGCACCAACCCCCGGCCTTGCTTCCTAAACATCGGCTTACCCAGCTGCTCTTCCAGCCTGCGAATCTGTTGGCTTACCGCCGATTGCGACCGACCCACGCGCTGCGCCGCCCGGTTGAACCCGCCCAAGCGCTGGGCGGTTACCAAGGTGCGCAGAATATCGATATCGAGATTGGTACCATCCATAGTTCAGTTTTATGAAACTATAGGATAAAAAGTATCCAATTTTCTTCATATTGCCAGACGCTTACTTTGCCGACATGAATCTTTCTGTCGAGTCTGTGTCGCGAACCGTTCCGTCTCTCCAGGCCACCGAGGAGAAGCCGGTTTACAGGATCGGGCTTGCTGGTCTGCTCCTACTCTGGACCGTGTTCTGCGTGGTTACAGCCTTGCTAGTGGCGGCAATCTTTGCTCCCGGTCATTTAGGATTGGACGACTGGCTACGGATATTAGGCAACCTTTGGCCGAATGATACTCCGATAATAACGACCTGAAGGCGCTTCGCCGCGAAGCGGCTCAAGACCAGAGATAAGGTACGAACAGGAATAGCCGCGAAACTTGTCGCGCCAAAGGCTTGGCGAAGGCGGAAAGGCACAAAAAGCGCAAAAAATGGGATGATGAGAATACGTCGGCGCTGGGCTAGGGAACGGGATAACCGCAACAGACGTCGCCAAGGCTATGTCGGTCAAGAGAGAGCGCAAAGATCGCAAAAAAGAGCAAGATAAGCAGCTGCTAAAGTGGGCAGAAATTCGATGCGAGGCCTGGGCCGATAATCGCGACCACCTAGAATTTGATCTCTTGATTTTTCGTATTTTTTTTGCGCTTTTTGTGCCTTTCCGCCTTCGCCAAGCCTTTGGCGCGACAAGTTTCGCGGCTATTCCCGTCTTCCCTTAGCGCCTTTGGGCTAAAGCCCTGCGCTATGATCTGTAACCGCTTCGCGGTGGCAATCTATGTACCAGGCATCACCTGTGGAGGACTTCCCTTGCTCCCGCCGGCATACAAACGCGTACAGCTTTCGAATCGTTCGGCCGTCCTGCGTGATCGTCAATAACCTGGCTGGTTCTATGCTCGGGAAATCGTCCTTTAGCGAATTAGGAACCCGATTCGTTTCCGACACAAAGATGGCATCTTCGTGCGGATGCACCTCGCGATAGGTCGGCCAAAGGATCAATTGATTATACGGCGCACTAGACAACGGCATGTAGGTATCCGGTTGCCCCGGAAGATAGAACGAGAGCAACGACGCGGTCATATATGCGTTAGCGATCACTATTTTCGCGCCGGTCTCGGTTTCTAACGCGGAAACTTGAGCCGCGAGATCGCGCGCTCCCCGGGCTCGATCCAGCGGGTCTTTGCTGGGCGATAGGTTCAACCATCTCGTCTCCTGCAAGCCAACGGTTTCGACCAATGCGATCGCTAACCCGGCAATCGCGATCCATCGCGCCCAGCGGGCTCGCTCCATTAATACATCCCATTTTGCGGCCAGAAAGATAAAGCCGCCGACGTAGGCAGCAGCGGGCCAGTTCGCCTGACTGGCTTTTTGAAAACTAAGGAAAAAATAAAGCAGAAAAAGAGGGAGAAAAAGCGAAAGCAGAAACCGCGTCTCGCCGTCATCATCCGCTGTTTTCAAGCTGGGCCGGAACAGCACAATGATGAGCGCGACAAAAATAACCGGTGAAATCACTCCCGCTTGGCCGCCCAGAAACACTAAAACATCCAATGGACGAATGTGCGCCTTTTCATCCAGAGCACCGCGATGCGTCAGGAAACGGAGCGTGGGCCACTGGTGTTGCCAGTTCCAATAAATCACTGGAACTAGACAAAGCCCCACCACCAAAAGAAGGGCGAGAAAACGGCCGTTTAGAAGTTGTTTCCGGCTTGGGGCATACCAGAGACAAAAGAGCGCAAATGAAATCAGCTCCATCGCGCCGGTATACTTGGAAAGTGTGCTCAGCCCGACCAACAGCCCGGTCACAATCCAAGGCCAGAAACGGGTTGAATCTTTCGCCCACCAGAACGCCAACGCGGCAAAGGTCCAAAAACAGATGAGCGGAGTGTCGATGGTCATCAAGATGGAGCCGACGGCAAACATAGGTGATAGACCGGCTAACAAAAGCGTCCAAAACCCGACCCGGTCAGAGAACAAACGCCGGGCCAACAGAAAGAGGCCGATCCCAGTCCCAGTCGCGAGGATGACCGCAAAAAATCTTACCCCGAATGGAGTCTGGCCGAACAATGCGGTTCCGGCAGCGATGAACCAGGCGATCACCGGACCTTTATCCAGATAAGCGAGGTCAAGCCGGCGCGACCATAACCAATAATAAGCTTCGTCACCCACGAGCTCCAGCTGAGTGCTGTACCATAGCCGGTAAAGTGTTGCCGCCAGGAGAATCCCCGCCAGAATCGCGTAACGGTTTCGGAGCAGCCCTGTACCCTCGTGAGCCAGCGGAAAGCGAGTGCTCATTTCGGCGAAGAGGCAACAGCGGCCGCTGTCTCAGATTTTAGCGGGTTCCAGCGAAGGGTAAATGCCAAGAAAAGTAATGCAGCAATCGGCTGGATGGCATGGAGGTAATTGTTTTGTCGAATCACAGGGACCCAAGCATTCAATGCTTCCGCTAAAAGAAGCAACCCATAAGCGGTGATGGGGAGGAATTGAAACCAACCGATTGATTGCCGGCTTTCAATCAGGTCTGTTAGCACCTTGGAGCAGGCGAAGGCCACGACCGGCGCTAGAAAGATGTAAGTGGCCAGTTCGGTGGAAGGGCCGAATAGCGTGATCCACAGACAACCGATACTGAACGCGCTCCAAATAACCGCAGCCCGATCCCAAACTTTGGATCGCCTCCGACAAAAGATCGCTGCCGCTAACGCGGCGCCCGCCTGCAAAACCGCGTAGGCGCCGACCGTGATTGGGACATGTACAATCCGGAGCAACAACCAAGCGTCTCGCCACGAACCTAGCTCGGTCGATACCCGGCGTTGGTCTGCTCCTAAACTGCGCCACCAATCCCCGTATTGACTGATCACATAATCGGGCCGTTGCAATACAAGAGAAAGGATTCCGAGGACTAGCACTCCCAGTATCAGCCGCCAAGCGAGTTTGCGCGGCTCAATCACCACCAGTAACAGCCCGATTGCTAACGGGTAAATCTTGAAGAACGTCGCAATCGAAATACAACCGGCCGCCAAAGTCCAACGTTCATCAACGGCAGCCAGACATCCGCAAAGCAACAGCGCGATAATCAACGGGCTGGCTTGCCCATTGTTCAGGTTCCCGATAGACAACGGCAACAGAAGCGCTAGCCCGAGCACGGCGGGAGCGCTCGAAGAAGCCGAGGACAAGGACACCGGCTCGACTGAGCTCGCCGAAATCCTGCCCGACGAAGCTTTATGTTCCGTAGCTGGCAACTCCGTTGCGGAGCGGAGTCGAGAGAACGATTCGTATCGGCGGAACCAGCAGGTTACGGCGATGAAATACGCCAGACCGCTGCCGAGGCGCCAAAGAGCGGACGCCACCCCATCCGGCAGCAACGCGAAGGGCGAAAACAACGCGGCCGACAGCGGACTATAAAGATATTTGCCGACGTGCGAATAGAGCGGCTGCGCCGCCAGCCAGGCTCTTCCCGCGTCCCTGAAAACCAGGAAAACCGAGTTTTGATGCGGCGCCGCGATCCCCCGAATCGTCACCCCCAAGATCACCGCCAACCAAAGCCCAATAACAATGAAACCAGCTCGCCGGGAAATATTCACCACAAAGACACAAAGAACACGAAGAATTAGGACAAACCGCAGATGTACGCAGATTAGCGCAGATAGGGGCACTCGTTAAAACGCCAACCGTAAGCCGACACCCATGACCGAAAACTCGAAGCCAACTTATTCGTGTCCATTCGCGTGCATTCGCGGTTCAATTCTTAATCTGCGTACATCTGCGGTTCGTCCGTACTCTTCGTGTTCTTTGTGTCTTTGTGGTGAAGTTTGTTTTTATCGGGCGAAGCGGTCCCGGATTTTCTGCGGAATAAACTCCATATCAGACGTCTCTTGGATCGCGAGACGGATCTGGGCATCCATGACCTCGGGAACGACCGGGCTCTGGTATTCGCTGAGGCATTCTTTGAGTGCTTGCATCACGGGCGCCTTGCTGGTCTGCACGAGCCGATAAACTTTCACCATGATCGATTCAGCCGCTCCGGGTGTGAGCAGATCGGGCACCGGTATATCTTCATGACTAGGCGCGAGGTCGAGTTCGTAGCGCTTCGCTAACGAGCTCAACAACCGGTAGCCCTCCTCAGGGGTTACGGTTGGGAAGATCGGAATTTTCAAGTCGATCCGGCCCGGTCGTTTTAGATCGACCTCAATCAGGTCCGGACGGCTGGAGGCCAAGATCCAGACTAAACGGCCCCGGTTTTCCGGACGACTCATCTCAGCCGCCATCATAGAATAAATGCGACCGGATAAACCGGCATCTTGTCCCCCGGTCTCGCGTTTACCCAACGCCTGGTCCGCTTCGTCAACAAACACGTAACAACGGTCTAACGCCTGCAACAGTCGAAAAATCTTTTCCAGGTTCCCTTCTGTGCTGCCGACCCAACGATCCCGAAAATTCTTGATCTTCACGACCGGCACCCCGGCTTCACCGGCCAGACATTCTACCAAGTAAGTTTTGCCGGTCCCCACAGGACCACAGATCAGGTATCCCATCGGGAGAGCCCGGAGATCGCCCACCTTCCATAGATCGAGATCCTGGCGCAGACATTGTTTCAATTTCTCTTGGCCGTACAGATCGTTCAGCGTGCGGCGTGGTGCGATGAACTCGATCAAACCCTGACATTCTTCTTCAACAATGATCCGTTTCTGCTCCACCACATCCTGCTCGCCTAACGGCTCCTTCTTGTATTGTCTCACCAGCAACAGACGATCCAGGCCGTTCATGGTGATCCCGGTTAACCCTTGCGCCAGTCGTTCCGGCTGTTGATTGAACGGGCCTAACGCCAATGAAAACTTCTCTCGAGCCAACGTGATCGCGACTTCCAGGTCTTTCGTCGACGGAAACGGAATTTTAATTTTCGCGACTCGCGGATTGTTCACCACGATTGGATGCAGATCGTTCAGGTTCTCGGTTAGCAAACAGCTCACAACAGCTTGGCCGCGAAAAAACTCGCTGCTGGCCCATTCCCGGAACAGCAGAGCGAGGGCGTTTAGATCGTAGTTGAGCACACCGGGGACAGCGGGAGCCACCAGGTGAGCCGATTCCACCATCGCTCCGACCGCGATTTTGCCCCGATTCATCCTAGCCAGATTTGCGCAGTAACGCAGAAACCGGGTAATCAATTCTACCGCAGGACGTGGTTGCCGGGGGAGTTCCGCATTCATCTGCATCGGAGGCCATTCCTTGAACTTTTCACCACCTCGCTCCACCCGAAGCCCATTCCCGAGATCGTAAAGCAGGATGACATCAAACTGCGGCATCAACACCTCTTTCAGAAAATCCAAAAGCGCGCCTGAAGAAGTCCCATCGCTGGTTCCTAACAGAAAGCGATCATGAATATTACCGTGCAAAATAAATTGGCTGGCAGCGTCGCTTTCATAAAGGGCTACCATCTCCTTCGCCCAGTCCGGCAATGTCTCTCTACGATAACTCATAAGGGTTCACAGTTCGCCGTTCGCAGTTGCACGGACCACGCTACATTCCGTCCCCACATAAGTCCCATAGGTCCCATGAGTCCCATCCGTTCCACGCCTCAGGATCCTCCCATGCCTAGCCACACGCCACCGTCAACCCGCGCCAAACGCCGAACGCCGAACGCCAAACCGTCACTGGGAAACCGGTCCCATGGTTTTGCTGCCGCCTTCCTCGGTCTTTTCCGGCGGTTGGCTGGATGGCAAGGAGATGCCTTCGCTGGCGGCGAAATCGGCTAACGCTTGTTCTTCTAAGGCTTTTTGCTCAGCTTCTTTCAGATGCAGACCGGTTGTATCCAATGAATCACGGGCGACTCTGGCTTTACCGGCAGCAACCTCTCTTTCTTCTTCGACCATCCTATGGAGCCGGTCCAAAGTGTCCCCTGCTCCACCAATTTGAGTAACCATACCGGAAGCCATCTGGGTGAGCTCGGCTGTCGCCTTCTTAATCTTGAGATCATCCAGGCTGAAACGGAGCGCTTCGATTTTCGTCTGAGCATTTTTTACGGCCACGTCCCGGGCTCGAATCAGCTCTTGATAGGTCTTTTCCGCCTGTTCCAATTGCTTGCGGTTTTCACCCAACTCCCGTTGAATGGTTTGTAACCGGAGGGCAAGTTGGCCGGCTGCATCCCGGTTATTGGCTCGCAACATCGCACTGGTCTTGGCTCGTAATTCCCTTTCTTCGGTCTCTAACTTTCTGACCTGAGTGATCAACCTTTCACAAAGCCCCGCATGAGCGGCCAACCCTTGATTATATTGGGCAATCTGTTTCCGCAGATTTTCCCGTTCGACTTCCAAAAGCGCCTCGGGGTTCTGCTTCTCCAAGCCGCTAACGAACAAACCGAAGAAGCCCTTGATCAAATTTCCTAGTCGCTTGAACATGGTGGTTTATCGATTACCGCTGGTACGCTGCCACATTCCAAGCGTAATAAAAGGAGTACAAGGAGTTCAAGGAGTTACAGAAGAGGAGCCAGGAGTCAGAATCCAGGAGCAAGGAGGTCGTCGGTTGTATCGGCGGCTAAGCCGCAAAAACCTTTTCTTGCGGAGCCACCCTTCACAGAGGGGTTTTGCGATCTGCTATCGGCGCGGTCTTTCCTGACTCCTGAATTCTGGCTCCTGGCTCCTCCTCCTCAAAAGAACGTCGAAATATCCTTAAAAATCTCTCGGATATTGGTTTGTTTACCCTCGTAGTACCGTCCTTGGGTCACTTCGCTGATCTGTTTTAATACGTCGGTTCCGTCTTCTGCTTCGTAGCCGATCGTAAAAACGCGAACCGTATGCCGATCGAAATCATACCGTATTTGGGCCAAAAGCTGATCCAGCGTAAGCTTACTGGTTGTGTCCTTGCCGTCGCTTAGCACCACAATGGCCGCGATGCGCGAAGGGTCTTCCTCTTGCTGATGCTGTACATGTTGATAGGCAAGCGAGAGTGTGTCGTAGAGCGAGGCTCCTCCGTTTGCGAATAAAGAGGAAAGGATCTGCTCAGCAGCCGGTCGATAGTCCCCCAAAGGCTGAGGTTCTTCATCCCGCAAGATGCGGTTGTTGAACGGCATGATCGAAAACGAATCGTCGTCGCTCATGAAAGAGATCAAATCGAGAGCGCCGTCCCGCGCCCAGGCGATCTTGTTCCGCTCATTCATGTTGCCGGAAACGTCGAACACCAACGTGACCCGGGCATGGCGCTTGTTCTTCAACCATAAATTTCTTATCGCGGCGACGGTGGCGGTGTTCGGCAATTCCAAGACCGTCTTCGGCTGTCTGGGATCAACTCCGTGAGCGGTATCGATTGGCGGACCGACCGGGATATCAAGAGAGCCTGGGCGGAAACCATATTTGAGCGCGGTCAGTTGTTGCGGCCGGTCCAACAAAAATTTGATGTAAATCTCGGCCGCGTCGCGCCTTTCCGGAGTCACCCATTCACGATCAACGATGCCGGCCGGGTGATCGCTCCAGAAAGTTCCTTCCTTTGGATAAACTGCTACCACCGGGAAAGCCATGTTAGCCTGCGAGTACGATTGGGTCACCAGGTTCTCGTACATGACGGCCCCGCTCAGGTAATGCGGGCCATTGGCAAACATCTTTTTTGCGAAAAAACCGGTGGAACTCCCGTAATGAAGAACCGAGTTCTCGATTCCTTTGATAAACTCTCCGATCTTCGGATCGATCAGATCGTTGATTTCCAAACTAGTAGTTTTGCCGGCCGCCGCGTAAGCGATGGCAAAAAGAGAGACCAGACCACTATTACTATATTCCGGGTGCGTATGGCCAAATTTGAACTTGCCCCATTCGGGGTGCCCGTAGGTCGCCCAGCCTTGCTTGTCGGTCGCTAAGGCGAGGATGTCCGACCAACCGATCGGTTTGTCCGGCCAGCCTAACGCTTTAGCCATCGGTTCCCAGACCCCGATCACCACTGGCGAGAGGACCAAGTTCTGCGTTGGACCTATCACTTCCCGGCCAAGCTTCGCTCGACCTTCGGTGTTACCCAGTCTAACAAATGCTTCCGAGGCCGGACTAACTACATCCGCTTTCTGGTTGTCGTTAATAATTTCATCAATGCACTCACCCGACCCCTCAGCGATCGCGTCCACGTAGATCGGTTTTCCCGCCTTGGTCTTGTATCCGCCTTGATTGAAAGTGGCGGTCACCTCTTTAACCCAGTCTTCCTTTTCCGAGCTGTAAGTGAAGAGAAGCCGGACCGCGTCCTTTGGCACAGCATTTTTCTCGTCGGTCGACCCCACCTTCTCGCACCCGACCAATAAACAAATCAGCACGGCAAGGAGGCTTAATCTCACGCGCCAGGCTTTTGCCAGCCAGGTTCCGTTCGTTAAAAGCATCTTTTCGTTACAATTTCGAGACGAGCCACAGATTAAAACCAATTAAACCACGAATGGACGCGAAACTATTGAAACCAAACCGCAGATTGGGAGGAAGATCTGAATCTTCCTCCCAATCTGCGGTTGAAAACGCCTCGACGCTCCGACATTTTCGCCCTACCGTCATCGGCACTTTTCCGCTGGACTCCTATCCCGAATGGTAGGCGACATTGGTAAGCGATGTAGGGTACCTTGTCAGAAGCGGTTCAATATGTTGAAGAGGATTGCTGGATGGATTATCGCATTAATCTGGTTCGCTGGGGTAGCACGGAGTACCGCTCAAAACGTTATCCCTGAACAGATCACCCCGCCTTTTGGTTTCCATTGGGGCGAATCCGAAAAAGCAATCGAGACGGTCATCACCAAAGCTCAAGCTCACATCATTAGCCGGGACCAAGTCCACGGCCGGGATGCCTGGACCGTAGAAGGCCTTATCCAACCGAGTCTCAAACGGACCATCATTTATTTCGGGACAGAGAAAACCTTGGTCGAAGTGGAACTTCAATACGAGCGGCCGGATTGGGACCTGGTTGCTTATGAAGATTTCTTGAATAGCGCCCGGCAAAAACTTGAAGCCAAGTATGGGCCTCCCACCGTTCTAGCCCGGGACAAAAAGCCGCAAGGCGACGTGATGGAAACCGTGGTCGGCTATCAATGGCAACAGCCCGGTAGCAGCATCCAACTTTTCTTTTATTCCGCCGAACGAAACTCCGATGTTTATCGTTCGGTGAGCCTTCACTATCGGGCAGGATAACGCGTTCCGCGAATAGCCAATAGCCGAGCGGCCAATAGCCAAGCGGCCCGCAGCATCCGCTGCTCCCATCGTACTCGTGCTCGTCGTCGTCCTCGTCCTCGATTGGAACCGCTGGACACCCCTCGGAGCGCTCGAACGTCCCCAGCATGAGCCAGGGGTAGCTCGAAAACGCTGGGCCAAAAGATCACGAAGTCGAGGACGAGGACGACGACGAGTACGGATTGCGAAGCCCAGAGCGACCCGACACCAAAAGAAATACGTGAAAAGCGGTGGAGCCTCTCTTATTCCAGAGCATAGGTAGTATCGGCCGATCGCCCCGGCCTCTATCATCCAGAACACAATCCCACAGCACCATGAAGGATTCAGACGGTTTCCCATTACCCGGTTCCGAGCGCCAAGTCCCACCCAATGCTGAATTGATCGGCCCCTGCCCGGCTGACACCCAGATCGAAGTGACGGTCTATCTCCGTTCCAAAGACCCCAGTGGGTTACAAGAATATGTCCAGCAAATCTCCGAGCCGGGCAGTCATGTTTACCTCACCCCCCAACAATTCGCGCATAAATTCGGCGCTGACTCCGCCGATGTTGAGGCCGTAAGGAACTTCGCACACGGCCACCATCTTCATGTGCTTGGGCACGATCTCGGACGTCGGTCGGTAACTTTGTCAGGGACCGCGGCAAGTTTGAATGAGGCGTTTGCGGTCAACCTGCAGCACTATCGATACGCCGGCGGCATTTACCGGCTCCGGCAAGGGTTCATCCAGATTCCCACCAGTTTTGCGAATGTCATTACCGCAGTCTTCGGGTTAGACAATCGCCCACAGGCTCGCACCCATTTTCGGATCCTGAGCAAAAAAGCAGTCGCCCCTGGTGCGGTCACCCCCGTGACCTACACGCCTTTACAACTGGCCGCGATCTACGATTTCCCCGGAGGATTCACCGGGCAAGGTGAGACCATCGGAATCATCGAGCTGGGCGGCGGTTATAATCAGACCGACATTGATAACTATTTCCAACAGTTGGGTGTGAGTCCTGCGCCCTCCGTGACCGCGGTCTCAGTCGATGGAGCGACCAATAGTCCAACTGGCGACAGCAGTGGGCCGGACGGCGAGGTCGAACTCGATATCGAAGTTGCGGGCTCAATTGCACCCGGAGCCAGCATCAAAGTGTTTTTCGCGCCCAATACCGATCAGGGCTTCATCGATGCCGTTACCACCGCCGCGAACGATTCCACCGTGACGTTGATTTCGATCAGCTGGGGTGGCCCGGAAGCGACCTTTACCACCCAGTCGATGACCACTTTCAACCAGGCTTTTCAAGATGCCGGGACCATGGGGAAAACGGTCTTTGTGGCGGCGGGCGATAATGGGTCCTCTGATGGCGAATCGGATGGCGCGAATCATGTCGATTTTCCGGCTTCAGCCCCATACGCGGTTGGGTGTGGAGGCACCACGTTGGAAGCCGATACCTCCACAGATACCATCACCTCGGAGGTGGTCTGGAACGAAACCGCGAGCAACGAAGGGGCGACCGGAGGCGGCGTCAGCGATGTTTTCCCAAAACCGCCTTACCAGGACTCGGTAAATGTCCCGGCGCCAACCACGCAGGTAGGAGGCCGCGGGGTACCCGATGTCGCGGCCGACGCCGATCCGGTTACCGGTTACCAAGTCATCATCGACGGAAGCTCGACTACCGTTGGTGGAACCAGCGCGGTAGCACCGCTTTATGCAGGACTTTTCGCCCGAATCAATCAAGCTTTGGTGCAACAAGGCAAATCCCGGGCCGGATTCGTTAACGCAGCTCTCTATCAAAATCCGTCGGCATTCCATGATATTGTTTCCGGGAATAACGGCGCGTTCAGCGCCGGCCCCGGTTGGGACCCTACAACAGGCCTAGGAACCCCTGACGGATCAAAGATTCTAAGTGCGCTAGAGGGCTGAAAGCTCCCATATGTGGTGGTGTTGGTGGGGCGAGGCTCCCGGAACGTCCTAAAACGTCTCGCAGAGCCGCTCGCTTATTGTGTCGGCTGATTGCGTTCGGCCAAAAAGCTGCCGAGCCGTCGTGGTCTCGCCGTGTCATTAAGAACGTCCCATCCGCTGCCTCTTAATCGTAATCGTCCTCGTCCTCGACTTGGTGCTCTTTTGGCCCGGCGTTTTCGAGCTACCCCTGGCTCACGCTCCGGACACTCGAGCGCTCGAGGTCCTATCCAGCGGTTCCACTCGACGACGAGGACGATTCATCGATCGCTGCCACACGCCGTTACGCCGGTACGCCCAAACGCAAATACGATCCGCAACTCCCAACCTACATATATTCCGTTATACTCTCTTTTAGTATAGCCCGGCGGTCGACTTAGGGTTAAACTGTCATCCCATGAACCTCGAAGAAGACGTCGAGGTGGTTTGCCCTTACTGTGGTGCTATCTTCACCACGTTTGTGGACACCTCAGCGGGAGGGTATGCCACGATCGAAGACTGCCAGGTCTGTTGCCGTCCGATCGAATTGATCGTTGGATGTCACGCCGGCGTAATCGACCAGGTCGACACCGCCCGAGCTTAACCAAAAGGACACCAGAGGCCGGGAGTGCTGGCCACGACCAATTTTCGCTTGCGTCGTGGTGCTCGTGACCCATATTGCCCGCTCCCCATTCACTCGGCTAGGTAGCTCAGTTGGCAGAGCAGAGGACTGAAAATCCTCGTGTCGGCGGTTCGATTCCGCCCCTAGCCATTGCTCCCCCTCGGAAAATCACAGCGCAATGAATTAATCATCGTAGCTCAGCCGTTGCATTTTCTCTCGGATTGTGGCAGTAATGGCAGTGGCCAGAAGAGTAAAATTCAAAGTCAGGTATTCCGAGAGAGAAAAAGCATGGGTGTTGAGCATTCCTCCTAAGCTTTCCAAAACGGGCAAGCGTGCCCGTCTTTTCTACAAGGACAAGGACAAGGCCACCCAAGCAGCCACCCGACTCAAAGAACGAAACCAAAAATTCGGAGTCTCCTTGGCAAACCTCGACCCTGTACGGTTGGGCGAAGCCAGCGAATGCTGGAAGCTTCTGGATGCTAGCGGCAAGCACCCATCTTTGATTGCCATCGTTAGAGAACACCTCGCCAGGGACAAACAGCGGGCACAGTCTCAGAGCTTAGATGCTTGCTTTGAGCAATACCTTGAAAGCAAGCCTTTGCTGTCTGACATCCACAGGTCACAAATCAAATCGGTACAGGCAAGGCTGGAAGCGGCAGCAGTCAACCTGCCAGT
>JAFAIO010000023.1 GCA_019236675.1 Verrucomicrobiota bacterium | reverse complement strand
GGGCGATGGGGCGATGGGGCGATGGGGCGATGGGGCCTGAGTGGGCGAAGAGAACGTGAGTGCGACCGGTCGGGTATCACCAATCACCTTTCACCAATCACCTTCCCCCTTTCACCTTCCCCTTCCGCGGCCAACACGGGCAGGCGCAGTTCGGCGATGCAGCCGACGAATCCGTCGGTGCGATTTTCTAGTGTGAGGCTGCCGCCATGGGCTTCTGCGATTTGGCGGCAGAGGACTAAGCCGATACCAGAGCCACTGGACTTGGTGGTGAAGAACGGGACGAACAGGTTTGTCGGGTTGGCGATTCCGCTGCCTTCGTCGACGATTTGCACCAACCACTCGTTTTGGGACCTGCTCCAGGCGATCTCTACGTCTCGCCCTTTTTCTAAACCGGCGTCGACGGCGTTCTTGACCAGATTAATCAAGAGTTGCTCGATCTGGTCTCGATCAATGTTGACCACGGCTTTTTCCGTCGACCTTGTTTTCACGGCGAGACGCGTCTCCAAGGCGGCTACTTGGCGGATAATGGGGCCAAGCTCAACCGGGCGTAACGTTGGCGGCGGCAGCCGAGCCAGCCGGGCGTAGGCGGTCATAAAGCGACCCAAAGCTGACGCCCTGTCCCGAATGATGCCCATTCCACCTTTAAGATCGCTTTCCCACGCGCGCGGTCGCGTGTCTTGGGTTTGTGTAAGCAGATCACCTAAGCTCTCGGCAATCGACTGGATCGGAGCTAACGAATTGTTAATCTCATGGCCAAGGACCCGGATCAATCTTTGCCAGGCAATCCGCTCCTCTTCGCGCAGAGCACGTCCGAGATCGGTTAACACTAGCAATTGATGAGGGCGGCCGCCTTCGCGGAAAGTTGTGCGGCGCAACCCCCAGCGCGTTCCGGAACGGCCAGGAAAATCTCGATCAACGAGACGGACAGGATCACCAGTCAGGCAATCATCCAGGCCTAATTCAACCGCATCGTGCCCAAGCGCATATTCCTCCCGGCGCATCAACAGATGGGCGCCCGCCGGGTTCATGAGCCGCAACTTCCCTTTCTCGTCGAACGTAAACACTGCAATTTCGACTGCGTCGATTACCGCTTTTAACAAGGCGCTGGCTTCGGTGGCTTGCCGCCTTTCGACTAACAATTGATCGCCTAACGCATTGACTTCCCGCATTACTTCGCCCAGAGAATCGGCTTGGCGAGCCGCTCGCGCCCTCAAGGAATAGTCACCTTCACGGAGTGCCGCTAGTAAATTGGTCAACGTGCGGATAGGAAACAGCACCTGCTGCCGCACAGCGAATACCGCCGCGATCCAAATTCCTACGGCAAGGATGGCGATGGTGACACGCACTGACCAAGGCCAAGTTGAGTGCCAGAGCATGAATAGCGTTGCCGCTACCGCAGGCCCGCCCGCCACGAAGGTAAGAACCTGGACAGATGTCTCAAAAGGTAGATTCCGCCACCGGAGAAAGGGACGTCGGGAGGAGTCATGCATTCAAAGAGATAATCTCACGCAAAGACGCAAAGACACAAAGGGCAAACAAAGAGGAGCCAGGATCCAGAAGTCAGGAGCCAGGAGGACGTTGAAACCTGCAGCGACACAGACAAAAGCGAAGCCAGCGGGCTGAATTCATAGATGACTCAACAAATAGAGACCTACCCGAGAGTTACCGAGAATGCTCTCTGGTCATGCCGAACCGGAGACCTCCTGACGCCTGGATTCTGGCTCCTGGCTCCTTTCCTCATCACAGCCCATACTGCTGTAACCGCCGATAGAACGTGCTGCGACTCAAACCGAGGGCCTCTGCTGCGCGTCGGGCATTACCGCCATAGCGGTTGAGCGCTTTTTTGATCAGCAATTTCTCGATGTCTTCCAAGGTCATTTCATCGAGGCGAGATGGGTCAGAAGTTGATTGTCCTCCCACATCGGCTAACCCCAGGTCCGGTGGCCGAATCTGGGGACTGTCCGCCATGAGAACGGCGCGCTCAATAGTGTGGTCCAGTTCGCGTACATTGCCCGGCCACCGATGATACGCGAGCGCCTTCTCAGCGGCAGGGTCAATCCCAGTAATCCGTTTAGCATACCGGTTAGCGTGACGATCTAGAAAATGTTGGGCTAGCGGAACGATGTCTTCCGGGCGGTCTCGCAAGGGAGGAATCTGAATCTCGACTGTTCGCAACCGGAAATAAAGATCTCGCCTGAACCGACCGGATTCAACCTCAGCAGGTAAATCGGCGTTCGTTGCTGACAAAAGCCTGACGCTTGCGCGACGGGTTTTCGAGGAACCGAGCCTTTCAAACTCGCCAGTCTCAACCGTCCGCAACAGTTTGGCTTGTTGGGAGAGCGGAATATTGCCGATCTCATCGAGGAATAAGGTTCCCCCATCGGCGATTTCGAAACGTCCGGCCCGCTCACTCTTGGCGTCGGTAAAAGCTCCCTTCATGTGGCCGAACAACTCGCTCTCAAACAGATTCTCGTTTAGGCCCCCCATGTTGACCGTTACAAAGGCCCTTTCAGCTCGCTGACTGGCACCATGAATCGCGCGGGCGACGATGCCTTTTCCAGTCCCATTTTCGCCGGTTATCAAGACATTGGCATCGGAAGGTGCAATCCGCTGAATGGTCTCGACCACGGCTCGCATTCCCGGCGAATGCGCGATAAGTCCACTGGTTGCCAATGCCGTCTTCTGGCTGGGAATGAGCCCGGCGTCTCCACGAAGGACCTGATTTTCCGACTCCAATCGCTGCCCGCGCTGCTCGGCCGCCGAAAAATCAACCTGCGTCCGTACGATGGCAAGTACGCGGGCATTCTCCCAGGGCTTCTGAAAGAAGTCCCGGGCGCCGGCTCGCATGGCGGCTACCGCCAAATCCACCGTTGCCCACGCCGTCATCACTACGATCGGCGGAGCGCCTTCAATCTTTTTGATCTGGGCGATGAGGTCGAGACCTTCCTGGCCGCTCGTCGTATCTCGAGCATAATTCAGGTCCAACAGGATCAAAGCGACCTCGCTAGTTTCAAGTGTTTCCAAAACCTCTTTAGGAGAAGTCGCTAACGCAACCTCGTACCCTTCTTTCGCAAGAAGAATCCGCAGCGCCTCACGCACGGCGGCTTGGTCATCGGCGATTAGGATGCGGGTTTGTTTTGTAAGTTCGCGGTTCACTGTTCACTGTTCTCGGTTGCTGTTCGTCCTTGTCGTCGTCCTCGTCCTCGAACGGTTGTGCTAGAACCCAGCGATGTTGTCCGCTCTATGTCGATTTGGGAAATAACGTTCATTGAGAAAGCTTGAAAAAGCACGCGTGACCAGAAGAAAGGCCCATCCGCGATCAATTAGCAACAACTTCTCGTCGATTGCGTAACGAATGGCGACAGACTTAGCCGTTTTTCGGTAGGGATAAGAGGGAGCTTAGCCCGCGTAACCACCGCAACGCAGTGTGGACGAAAGTGACGCGGGCCAACAGGAGCTGGACCCTGGCGAACTGTGAACTATATCGCACATGGTACAACAGGTGCTATCTTTTCCAGCCCTATGGTAAGGTCCGGGACTAACGAGGAATCAGCCGGCGCTGCGGCAGCAGCGGGAACCAAAGCGCCAAAATCGCCAAATGCGATCCCCACCTATCGTGTTGGGTTGCCGTTTTTCGGTTCCACGCAGCACTTCCGGAAAAATCCATTCCAGTTCCATCTCGATGGTTATCACCGGTACGGCCCCATCTATCGTACCTGGATTGAAGGCAAGAACTGGATCGTGTTATCGGGCCTGGAAGCAAACGATTTGGTTTGGCGTAACACGGACATGTGGAGTTACCGGGAAGCGAACTCGGCCTTCGCGGAACAGCTCGGCCCAGGTCATGTTACGCAGTTAGACGGAGATCCGCACAGGAAGAGACGGCAACAGCTCAAGCCCGGGTTCAAAATGGAAGCCGTGATGCGTTACTTGCCTCAGATGAATCAGGTAGCAGCGGAACTTTTGCCAAGCACGTGTGATCGCCCGATCAATATCACCGAGGCTTTCGCCGAACTCATTCTGATCCTCACCTCACGGACTACTTTCCGTTGCGAGTTATCACCTGAGATGGTCGCAACCATGAGCCATTGGGAACATGACTTTATTTATGGAACCAGCCTGCGATGGCGACGCCATTTGTACTATGGAAGGCCCATCTATCGCCGGATGAAGAAGGAAGTGTTCGCCGAGTTGGAAAGAATTTTGGACGAACGGCTGCAATCAAGCGAGGAGCCGGACGACAACCTAACCGCCATTATTAAGGCGAGTCGAGAGGCCGGCCAGACGGCGAGCCGCTGGGAGTTAATTAACACGATCTATTTGATCCTGCTCGCCGGTATTCATAATACCTCGAATCTGATCCACTGGTGTTTGCTCTATTTGTGCAGTGACCTCGCCTGGGCCCAAGAACTGCGCGATGAGCTGAGCCAATGGGATACCGCCACTTTCAAGGGGATGAGCCAATTCCCGAAGTTGAAGGCCACCATTCAAGAGGTGCAACGGTTACGTCCCGGCGCGATTATCCACCGATTAACGGCAGCGCGCGATTTCGAATTTGGCGGTTACTTAGTTCCTCAAGGCGCCGAGATCATCCATGTGAACACGCTGGTTCACTTTCTCGAGTCGGTCTACGAGGAACCTTTCAAATTCAATCCCAGGCGTTATCTGGGTGGCCGCACTTATCCGCCGAAAGCGAACGGATTCTTCGGCGGAGGGACGCACATCTGTCTAGGAATGAACCTCGCCATGGTGCATACACCGATCATTTTGGCTAATGTGATTCGAGACTATCAATATCGTTTCGTTTCGGATCCGACCATGCAGGTCCGGATCGGCCTTGGCCAGAACCAGATTAGGAACGAGATACCGGCGGTGTTTACTCGGACTAGCGCGTGATATGGCTTCGGATTAAGCGCTGGGCCCACAGATTTATTATCCGCAGATTACGCAGATTAACGCAGATTTCGGCTTGGTGGCCATTTGAGCGAATGGGCCGGCGAATGGTGTGGGCTTCGGATTAAGCGCTGGGCCCACAGATTTATTATCCGCAGATTACACAGATTAACGCAGATTTTCGGCTTGGTGGCCTATTTGAGCGAATGGGCCGGCGAATGGTGTGGGCTTCGGATTAAGGGCTGGGTCGGAGATTTATTATCCGCAGATTACACAGATTAACGCAGATTTTCGGCTTGATGGCGTATTCGTGTCCAGGACCTTGGTAGATCACACGGCTTCGAAAAAGCGCTGAGATAGAACTTTCTCGGCAGATTTTGCTTGAGGGTGCGTCAGTATCAGGCTTAGTTTACAACACGATCTTTTAATGTGTTTTTATGGACCAGCAGACCTATCAGATCATTGGCGCAGCGATTGAAGTTCATAAGGAACTTGGGCGTGGGTTCTTGGAACCAGTCTATCAGGAAGCTCTAGAACTGGAGTTTAGCG
>JAFAIO010000436.1 GCA_019236675.1 Verrucomicrobiota bacterium | reverse complement strand
GGGAACACGCTCAACACGGCACGCCGAATGCAACGCCCCTGTTTGACTCTGATCACCACTCCATCACTCCATCACTCCATCACTCCATCACTCCATCACTCCGCTCGCAGAATTCGAGGACGAGGACGAGAACGAAGCCGCCCGTGTGTCACGGGCAACTACGCCTGAACCGTCACTTGCCGTTGTTCGCCCAATCGCTCGACGCCCAACCTCACCACTTGGCCTGGCCGCAAGTAGACCGGGGGTTTCATACCCATACCCACTCCCGGCGGAGTTCCGGTGGCGATCACATCGCCCCGGTTCAGGGTCATGATCCGGCTCAAATAACTCACTAACGTCGCAACGCTGAACACCATGGTCTTGGTGGTACCGGATTGCCGGCGGACACCATCAATTTCCAGCCAGAGCTGAAGATTTTGCGGATCGGGTACTTCGTCCTTGGTCACCAACCAGGGACCGATCGGACCAAAGCTATCGAATCCCTTGCCTTTATCCCAAGTTGGTCCCCGTTCTATTTGGTACTCCCGTTCAGAGACATCATTCACCACGCAATAACCCGCCACGTAATCTAATGCCTCGGCTTCGGACACCCGTTTGGCCGTTTGCCCAATAACCACGCCCAGCTCGACTTCCCAATCCGTCTTGGTAGAGCCCGGCGGAATCTGAATCTCATCGTTGCAGCCGCTAATGCAGGTAACCCATTTGTTAAAGACCACCGGCTCTTTTGGGATTGCTGCCCCAGTCTCCGCGGCGTGATCGGCATAATTGAGCCCGATGCCGATAAACTTGCCCACGGAACCGACACACGGACCGAGTCTGGGCTCCCCCGGAACCACTGGCAACCCGGCCGGGTCGAGGGCCTGAACCTGGGCAAGCAATTCGTCAGACAGAACGGCGCCTGCAACGTCCGTTATCACGGCTGACAGATCTCGGATTTTTCCGTCGTTATCGAGAAGCCCCGGCTTTTCCTGGCCCTTCGGCCCGTAGCGTAATAGTTTCATGATAGAGAGATTCGAGCGGCGTTAATGGCCGCAGCATCGATTAGCGCGGTTTCGAGCGAGGCGCAACGCTGCGCAAATAGCAAATAGCCGATAGCAAATGGGCACCCGCGTGCGGGCGCTGCGAGAAACAGCACCCTCAGCCAAGGAACGGCTGGGAATCAGGGAACACATGAGACTTATGAGACGATCCCCATAGCTTCCATCCGTTCCACCCCTACACGGTTTCATTTCACCCAGCGTACGACCACGCCGCTGCGACCTTCATTTGCTATCTGCTATTCGCTATTTGCTATTCCGCGTAGCGGCTACCCCGTCCACCCACCGTCAATGACATGGATCTGCCCAGTGGTAAAAGCAGACTCGTCTGATGCCAGATACACGGCCAGAGCGGCGATTTCTTCAGGGCGCCCAAGTCGCCCCATCGGTTGCCGGCCTACAAACACTTCGCGAACCTCGGTCTCCGTCTTGCCTTCGGCCTGAGCTTGAACGGCGATCCTCTGGGCCAGGGATGGGGAATCCACAGTGCCCGGGCAAATCGCGTTACAACGAATATTCTGCTTTAGAAAATCGGCAGCCACAGACTTGGTGAGGCCAACCACCGCCGCTTTGGTGACGCTGTAGACAAATCGGTTCGGAACGCCTTTTACCGATCCTGCAACCGAAGAGACATTAACAATGGAAGCGCCGCCGCGCGCGATCATCCCAGGGAGAAATGCCTTAATCAACCGGAACATGGAACGGACATTCAACGCCATTCCGAAATCCCAATCTTCTTCGGTGCACTCCAGGATAGAACCGGGATGAACGAATCCAGCGCAGTTAAACAAGACATCGATTCCTCCGATCCTGGCTGCGCACTCGGCTATCATGTCTGTTTGAGTCACGTCCAGACGAAGCGGCTTTACGCCGGTTACTTTCGCTAAGGCTGCTTCGTTGATGTCGGCAGCGAACACTTCTGCTCCTTCTCTCCCAAAGGCTTCCGCGGTCGCGCGTCCAATGCCTTGTCCCGCTGCCGTGACTAACGCGATCTTATTCGATAATCGTCCACTCATTGAGGGTTCACCGTTCACGGTTTGCGATTTGCATCGTTCCTTTGATAGTTCCTTGTCCGGCGCTCAAGCCGAATGGGCTCCGGCGGAAGATCCCCTAACTTGGGAAACCTCTCGTTGATTGGCTTCAGCGAAGCGAGCACTTTCAGCAAGGACTTTGAGTGGGCAGAGCGTCTAAGCATATCCGAAACTTAAAACGTAAAACCGAAAACCTACAACCCAGCTGCCGGAGTAAGCTGGGTGCGATTCGCTTGGCAAAACCGGACGAAGCTGTCACTAGGGTCTCCCAGTGCGCCGCTGGGTAACACCCAGAAAAAACCGCGCTGTACGGTCAGATTAGGGAGCTGCAGGATGCGTAATTGTCCAGCAGCGACTTCATTCTTGACGCTCCACCGGGAAAGAAACGAAAAACCGAGGCAATGAACGATTGCAGTTTTGATCGCCTGCACATCTGCCATCACATATTGATAAGTCAGGCGTCTCAGCTGGATGCCGGCCTTGCGGAGAGCTGTCTCAGCTACCGCTCTCGTTCCAGAGCCGGCTTCCCGCCAGATTAGCGGAATGCGGTAAAGATCCTGCGGAGTCGCCACGGCGGCGGCGAGGCGCTGATATTTTGGGTGCGATTTGTTGGTTCCCGCAACCAGCACCAGCTCATCATCCACAAACTTTTCCAACCTTAGTCCGGCCGCCCGCGGACTGCCTTCAACCAGGCCGAAAGGATAACCAGATTCACGTACCGCTTCCAGCACAACTGCGGTGTTGTCGACTCTCAGTTCGATGCCGACATCGGGATAAAGCCGGCAGAAGTCTGCGATAAACAGAGGGATCACATGTGACGAGATGGTCAGGCTGGCGCCAAACCGCAGCTCGCCGCTAAGTTTTTGTTCTTGATGAAAGGATGTCTCGATGCGCGCAAGCGTGTTTTGCACGTCCGTCGCCAGGCTGCGCAACGTGTGACCGTGGCTGGTCAGCTTAACCCCGCGTGTGGACCGGGAAAACAATGGCCTGCCGATGACTTCCTCCAGCCGGCGCAAATGCGCTGTGACCGCGGGCTGCGATAAATGCAACTGTTTCGCCGCGCTCGAGATCTTTCCGGATTGAGCAACCGATAAGAAGGATCTGAGAAGTCGAAGATCGAGGTCGTTCGGATTCATGTTACGGGGACTTCGTATTCAGGAGATCGGATAGTCCAATATCAGCCAACCTGATAGCTCATCCAGACATATGATTATTTTCATCCGGTAAAAGTGCGACTTGATGGGCATGCAATGGCGTACTCATCAATTTTGGGGCGAGGTGCTTCTATCGGTAGGCCTCGCTATCGGCAGTTCGTTTCTAGCCACAATTCCACCCTTTGATCATTTGGGCGGCATTTCGCTCGCGTTGATTATCGGAATGCTAGCTAAGGCCTTCTTTTTGAAGCGGAGTTCGCAGACCGGCGGCCTCGGTTTTGCCGCCAAGACCTTGCTTCGGGTGGGTATTGTTATGCTTGGGACTCGATTAGACTTTGCGGTGTTGGCTGAAGCAGGTCTTCAGGTCTTGGTGTTCGACCTTCTGATGGTGGTCCTTGGGGTCTTGCTGATCAGCGCGATCCTAAGGCGTGCTGGGTTCGAACCAATCCTGGCGACTCTAGCTGCGGTCGGCAGCTCGATTTGCGGAGCGTCCGCGATTGCGGCAGCCGCTCCGGCGATCCGGGCAAACAAAGAAACCTCGGCGCTGGCTATTGTCACCTGCACTTTGATCGGAACGATGGCGACCTTTCTCGTGATTCCGTTGCAGAGCATTGTGGGTTTGGCTCCGCATAAGTACGGAGTTTTGGCGGGAGCAACTTTGCATGAGGTTGCTCAAGTCGCGGCCGCATTGGCGCCGGTCCCTGGCGCTTTTCAGACCGGAATGGCGACTAAGCTGCTGAGGGTGGTTTTTCTTGCTCCTGTAGTCGCTCTGTTACCGCGGATCTTGCGAGATTCCAACCAGAACCGCACCGAAAGTGGAACCGGGAGCCCGGTCAAGCCCCAAGTGCTACCATGGTATGTCGCGGGATTCTTGCTCACCGGCGCTTTTATGACCATCGCCGGTTACTTCCCTTCGTCTATCCATTCCACGCTTAACGCCACTGCCGGCCAACTCGTGCAACCGACGAATATTCTGATCGGGGCTTCAATGGCGGCGATTGGACTTCAGGTTGATTTCGCGCTTCTCAAAAAGCACGGAGCTAAACTGATGTTAGCTGCGGGACTCGCTTGGTTAGCGCTGTTTGCAGTTGTTCTCGCGCTCTGCTCGGTCTGGTAAGGCATGACGGTTGAAAAACCCACGGCGATTCTCCTGATTCAGGAGAGCAGATGGTAAGCTCCGTATGAGCAAAATCTTGATAGCCGCGCCAAGCCATCACGCGGTCGACGGTTCGGCCCGTGAAGAAGCGGGCCGGCTTGTCGTCCGAGAAAAGTAATCGAGTTCCGTTAGCCAGGGATTCGTTAAAGATGATAGTTCGCATCGGCTTAATTTTGTAAGCGAACGTTAGTTGCTGGCAATACGTCCTGAGGTACCAGGTCCTTTCCCTACGGGCGACAAATCTATGCTGGGCTGGCTTCCGGGAGGCGAATTATATTCGTTGAAAAGCGAATCAGTAACAATGCACAGTTCCACGTATTTCGCACCGTCTCACGTCGCTGCACTGACGGATTCAGCCTCTCAATCGGGAACGAGCAAGAGCGCCGGAAGGATGATCCGCGAAATGAACTCGGCGACGGCTTTTCGTTTTCTTATACTTAAAAAGTCCTAATATTCGTTTACCTGTGTAAAAGGCCAAGATCCTATGGACGAAGTAAACCTCAATGACCCCCTTAATTGGTATATCTCCGACGCCATGGATGAATACATCGGACACGTGGATTCCAAGGCAGCGAAGAAGATGGTCGAGCGAAATCGTGCCTACTCGAAACTTTTGCAAGCCGTCAAAGACGCTGCCGATCATCTCGAGGCAACCGGCCATAAAGATCGCGCCGCGGCGTTGCGCCAACAAATAGCCGATCTAGAGCACCTGGCGTAAACGGACGTTTCGATAGCCATTAGCTAAAGCAGCCGCCATTTTGCCATATTGGGCACGGGTTTCTCGGAAGACGACCGGAAATCCAGTGCCCCTAGCCGCCCCACCATGCCATCCGCCACTCACCGATGCGGAAAGCGGCTCACCGGACGATATAACCGCTTGCCAGAACTGCGCTTGCATCTGGCGGTCATGCAGTGAGCGGTAAGCAGTAAGCAGTAAGCAGTAAGCAGTGAGCAGTGAGCAGTAATAGAGTCAGACGGCGTCTGCTCTGTTCAGATCACTACGTACACTGCTCACCGCTTACTGCTGACTGCTTACTGCTGACTGCTTACTGCTGACTAGAGCGAATTAGTTCCTGGCATTGGGCGAGTCCACGAGACTCTATCGGAGGAGTAAGGCGCCTAGACGGCGCCTTCTTGCGTGGCGATGTTGCGGGTGGCTTGCTCTAACCGGATGCGGTCCAGCTTGTCGACGGACAAATTGCACAAAAGATCGACCCGCCGGTAGATGAGCTGGGAGACCTTCCAGAAGTGATTGACGGTATCTCTTTCGGGACCTGAAAACTGCTCAGGATCGGGAGTGGACCAATGAGCGATGACGGGATTTCCGGGCCAGGTCCAGGGCGGGACTTGGCTCTTGGCGTGCTCGGTGCTGGTAATGATGAAATTAAAAGATGTGTCTTTAAATTCTTCCCATGACTTTGGCCGGGCATCGGACGCGTCGATTTTATACAGCTCTTTGAGGACACGGATCACGTAGGGATTTATCGCCTGCTCCGGATTTATGCCGGCGCTGAAAGGCGTAAATTTTCCTTTACCGAGTTTACGAATCAGATACTCCGCGAAAATGCTGCGGGCGCTATTCCCCGAGCCGAGGAAGAGAATTTTTAGAGAGGGAGGTGTCACGGTGAACTCCGGTTGGGTGTTCTAAGCGGCAGACGGCTCAGTGTAGTTCAGTCAGTTCGAGGAGTCCAAGGAGTTCGAGAATAGGAGCCAGGAGACTCGGGCCTGGGCGGTCCGCTGGAGGGGAGCCGCTTTTGGCGCGTGCCCTATGACCCAGCGATATTCGTCATATCGTTAACCTCACCTGAAAATGTGAAAGCAGGCGGCTCCCGCGAATAACCCAGCGCGAGTTTTCACCCAGCGCTTGCTGGGTTGTTTTTCTAGGCTGGGGGTGAAACATTGCCCTGGGTAATTTTTCGGGAGCCGCCTGTTGAGCACACGTCTCA
>JAFAIO010000403.1 GCA_019236675.1 Verrucomicrobiota bacterium | reverse complement strand
TGGGTCGCTAACGAACAACGGCAAATCCACGAAGAGCAGAAGGATCACGATCAAGATGAACACCGCGGAAATCATCACTCTTAGTCTCGCTGTATTAGCCGGGTTTCTTATCGGCGCCATCTTTTTCGGGGGCCTTTGGTGGACCGTTCTATATGGACTAAAAGTTAAACGGCCGGCCTTGCTATTCATCCTTAGCTTAACCGCTCGATTTGGCTTGGCATTGACTGGGTTTTATTTCGTTGGAGGAGGGCAAGCGGAACGGTTAGTGGCATGTCTGGTCGGTTTCATCGTTAGCCGTGCTCTTGTGGGCACTCTGCAGTCTCGCAAAAGACGCGGCGCACCACAGGAACCTGGGCGAAGGAGGCAGGACGATGACAGCCTGCCCGACGAAGCTTTACGGTCCACGGTTGGCAGTTGTATGGCGGAGCGAAGTCGGGAGAACAAAGCTCCAGTGGACCACGGAGGTAGCCCATGCATTTAACTCCGGACCAGATTGTACTTTGGCAGCATGGGGTAGTAAAACTGAATAGCACCATCATTACTACCTGGGCACTGATGCTGGTCTTGACTATCGGATCGTGGTTAGTCACTAGAAAACTCTCGACCAACATTAAGATATCCCAATGGCAAAATCTCCTGGAGATCATTGTCGGCGGCGTAAAGCAGCAAATTCAAGATGTCGGTCTAGCAGAGCCTGAGAAATACCTCGCTTTCCTTGGCACCTTGTTCCTTTTCATCGCCTGTTCGAATCTTTGCACGCTCCTCCCTTTCTACGAGCCCCCAACCGGATCGCTTTCCACGACAGCAGCGCTGGCCATCTCGGTCTTTGTCGCGGTCCCGGTATTCGGGGTTCTCGAAAGTGGAGTCTATGGATATCTACGAACCTACTTGGAGCCAACTTGGCTGATGTTGCCGTTCAACATCATTTCGGAGCTAACTCGGACACTCGCCTTAGCGGTTCGTCTTTTCGGGAACATCATGAGCGGCTCAATGATCGTTGCGATCCTTCTCAGTATCACGCCGCTAATTTTTCCGATCTTTATGACATTGCTCGGGCTTCTAACCGGCATGGTGCAAGCCTACATTTTTAGCATACTGGCGACGGTTTACATCGCAGCAGCAACTCAAACCCAAGGGGAACGCCCGGGAACTCACGACTTCGCCCCGTCTTCTAAACGCCGGGAGGCTACGTCGGGCAAGCCGGGAACGGCGGGAGCCAGTTAACATGCAGACAAACCGACACCTCAACGAACCCGACACTCCATTACCCCATACGTCTCGGCACGCTTTTCGAGGGCTTCGCCCTACCAACTCTAACTAACTAACCTATGGACAACATTACCATTATCGCTCTGGTTTCCATCGCGATGGCGGGACTAACTACTGCCATCGGATGTGTGGCGCCGGCTCTGGGTGAAGGGCGCGCCGTAGCCGCGGCTCTGACTTCGCTGGCCCAACAACCTGACGCAGCTGCAACGATCACCCGTACCCTTTTCGTTGGTCTGGCCATGGTGGAATCACTGGCCATTTATTGCTTCGTCATTTCAATGATTCTGCTATTCGCGAATCCTTTTTGGAATCATATCCTGAGTAAGGCAACAGGAGGTTAGTCAATGTTAATCGATTGGTTCACAGTCGTCGCCCAGGTGATCAACTTTCTGATCTTGGTGTGGCTGCTACAACGGTTTCTTTACAAACCGATCGTGAACGCTATGCGAACACGAGAACAGAAGATTGCCTCTCAATTACGGGATGCGGAAAACCAAAAATCCGAGGCCGAGGCGGAGTCCCTGAAACTTCGAATCGCTCATGATGAACTTGAGGGACGTAGACAGGAGTTATTGCGGGAGGCTGAAGGCGAGGCTGAAACGCTGCGACAGCAACTCAAGGAGGAGGCGAGACACGAAATAAAAACTGTCCGGGAAAAGTGGCAACAGGCGTTGCGCGATGAACAAGGGGCTTTTCGAGCCGAGCTTGGTAAGGCCGTGCGCCAAGAAGTCTTTTCGATCGCGACAAGCGTTCTGGCCGATCTAGCTGGAGTGGATGTTCAAGGACGGATGGCGACGATGTTTATCCGCCGGCTTGAAAAACTCAGCGCTGAGGAAAGGATGAAGCTTAGCTTGTTCGTAACTGCTGATGGAAAGGCGCCAGTAATTCGCAGCGCGTTTGAGCTCTCCCCGGCAGCTCGCGAGGCGATCGAAAAAGCTGTGGCCGAGTTGGTGGCCGCGGACAACTCCCATGGCGTGCGATACGAGATTACGCCCGATCTGGTGGGAGGTATAGAACTGACCGCTAACGGGCGCAAAGTTTCCTGGAGTATTAGTGATTATCTGTTGTCAATGGAACAAAGGGTACAACAACTGGCGGCTCACAGAACCAAGACCCATGACCAAGTCGAATAATGAATTCGCTCCGGTTCTGGAAAGTACACTGGCAAACTTGAGAGAGGCCAGGCGGGACTTTCATCCGGTACTGGACATAAAGGAGTTTGGCAAGGTCAAAACCGTGTCGGCCGGAATCGCCACAGTTTCCGGTCTACCAGGCGTTGGCTTTGACGAGTTGCTAGAGCTCTCGGACGACTTGTATGGAATCGCATTCAACCTCGACGAAGACGAAGTTGGAGTCGTCTTGCTCGGCCCTTGTAATCGTCTCACTGCAGGCAACGAGGTGAGCCGAACCGGACGAGTCATGGATGTTCCTGTAGGTGACCGCACATTGGGCCGAGTGCTTGATCCACTGGGACGGCCGCTGGACGAGAACGGACCGGTGTTCTCGGAGCGGAGATCTCCCATTGAGCGGCCCGCGCCCAGAATCATGGATCGTGCGCCGGTCACAGTCCCGCTGCAGACCGGTATCAAATTGATCGACGCACTGGTGCCAATTGGCCGTGGCCAACGAGAACTAATTCTTGGTGACCGGCAAACTGGAAAGACCGCGATCGCCGTGGACAGCATTATCAATCAAGAACCGGACGACGTAGTCTGTATTTATTGCGCGATCGGCCAACGCTCTTCGTCGGTAGCGAAAGTGTTAGCAGACCTTAGAGAGCACGGCGCGATGGATCACACCGTCGTTATTGTGACCGAGGGAAATGATGCGCCCGGCCTAAAATACATCGCACCTTATGCAGCCACCGCGGTGGGCGAGTATTTTATGGAACAGGGTCGAGATGTTTTAATCGTATATGATGATCTTACCCAACATGCTCGCGCCTATCGGGAGCTTTCTCTATTGTTGAGGCGGCCTCCTGGTCGGGAAGCTTTTCCCGGCGACATCTTCTATATCCACTCCAGGCTACTCGAACGTGCTACTCATCTTGGCGACCATCTGGGTGGCGGATCGCTGACGGCTTTACCCATTGTTGAGACAGAAGCCCAAAATATCGCGGCCTATCTTCCGACTAACCTAATATCGATCACCGACGGCCAACTTTACCTGTCACCTAATCTTTTTGAGTTAGGGGTTTTACCGGCAATCGATGTAACCAAGTCGGTTTCACGAGTTGGAGGCAAAGCTCAGCTACCAGCGTACCGGGAAGTTACTGGACCTTTAAAGCTCGCCTACGCCCAGTTTGAAGAATTAGAAACATTTGCCCGCTTCGGGACGCGACTGGACGAAAACACGCGCCGTAGCATCGAACATGGGCGACGGATCCGGGAATGCTTAAAGCAACCACAATTTGAACCCACTGCCGTGCCGGAACAGATCTCGGTCCTGCTGGCATTAACGAGCCGGCTGTTTGATCCAGTACGGCTTGACCGAATGCCCGAAGCCGAGCGCGCAGTACGCTCAGCCGTGAAAAGACTGCCTGAAGAGATTTTCCGTCCCATCTTGAGCGGTCAAGACCTCTGCAGGGAACACCGCGATCTTCTGCTGCGGACAGCCAGGGAAGCGCTCGCCGGTATGGCATCTACAACGATTACAGAAGTAAACGAAGGAACGGAAAAGAGTTGAGTAAAGCTGCACCTCATTCAGGTGCGGCTCGACGGACCACGCTAATGATGGAAGATTTTTTTACAGAAGGTAACGAAGGAGGATTACGCCGTATCTCAGTCCGGTCCAGAATGCTTTCACCTTCGTTTCCTTCGTTATCTTCTGTAATAATTTTCTGGGGAGATCGTTATGAGTGAGTCGATGGAGATTTTGCGGCGCAAGATCAGCAGCGCAGAAGATCTTGGCTCGGTTGTTCGCACGATGAAGGCGCTGGCTGCGGCCAGCATCGTCCAATATGAACGAGCGGTGCATTCTCTGGCAGATTATTACCATGCGATTGAACTTGGGCTATACGTCTGTGTGCGTGCCACCGGCGGTACCCGGATGTTCAAGAATAGCCGGCGCCTTTCGCTACAGCCAAGGATAAGGGCGATCGTTTTTGGATCCGATCAAGGCTTGGTTGGGCAATTCAACGATCAATTGGCTGCCTTCGTTGCTGCTGAGTTACAGAATGCCCCTGCCGAGAAGGCAGTTGTGGCAATCGGCGAACGCATTGGTGGACGATTGCAAGATGTCGGATTTTCTGTTGGCAGGACCTATACAGTGCCGAATTCAGTGATAGGGATTACACCTCTTGTCGGCCAAATTCTTGTTGATCAAGAGAGCGAAGACCAAAGAAGCGAGACCTATGTCTTTCATAATCGGCCTGCAGGTACGCAAGGCTATGAGCCGATAAAACACCGGTTGTTGCCACTTGATGCCACCTGGCAGGCGGCTTTTGGAGAAATGCTATGGCCGACGAAATCGCTACCGGAGGTTTTGGGCACTGCCGAATTGACCCTGGCAGCATTGATTCATGAATATCTTTTTGTATCCCTTTTTAAGGCGTGCGCCGAATCACTGGCCAGTGAGAACACCTGTCGCTTAGCTGCTATGCAAAGGGCTCAGCGGAATATCGACGAACTGCTCGATCAGCTGCGCATGATTTTCAATCAGACCCGGCAGACATCCATCGACGAAGAATTATTCGATGTGATATCCGGATTCGAAGCGCTTGCCCGTGAGAGGTGAGGCGCGTTTCCGTAACATCCCTTTGATAGGTGATTAGTGATTGGTGATTGGTCGCTCGTCCCGGAGGGACTCAATGATAGTAGCCAGCCCCGAAAGTCTTTCGGGGCTGGAAGTGTTGCTTCAACGAGTCCGTCCCGTAGGGAACGGTATGAGTTGTACATTGGCGCTCGTTCAACGCCCCGGGGAAAATAACATTTGCTAGCCGGTCGAATCATACCGTTCCCGTCCTCCGTCGCCATCCTGGCTATGGCGGACAAGACGGGACGGGTCGTTTCTCGGATACATTCCAGGCAATAAATTGCCTGGCTAGTATCATTCAGTTCCTCCGGGACGAGCCCAATCACCAATCACTGATCACCTCGCACCCTGCGACTCGCCGTGGTACACAAGCACAGGACAGCTGACCCTATGCACCATCTTCGGAGCCTGATCGAGGTGCAGCAAAGTCGTTACGAAACTCGGATGATGGCTCCCTGCGATGACCAGGTCCGCTTCAATCTCTCGGGCAAAATTCGC
The DNA here is from genome assembly GCA_019236675.1 of Verrucomicrobiota bacterium. GTDB lineage: Bacteria > Verrucomicrobiota > Verrucomicrobiia > Chthoniobacterales > JAFAMB01 > JAFAVN01. The sequence goes on along the minus strand of JAFAIO010000403.1, from coordinate 475 downwards.
AATTGTCTCTGCTGGCTCGCCCACTAGAAAGGTCTGGGTGCAAAAGGGATACTTCTTCGCAATGGTATCTGTCAGGCTGACCAGGGCGTGCCTCTCATTTTGCTGTTCGGAGTCGATCAAATTGTAGCCGCCGTTGGATACGAAGTTGAAGATGCTTTCCGTTGGATGGACGTGCACGAACACAACCGAGGCTCCGAACGATTTGGCGATGTTGACGGCGTATTCCGCCGTTTCTAGAGAACGTGCGGTGAGATCCACCGCCACCACAATTTTCCGAATAAACGGTCGGATTCGAGTAACCGGCCTTGTTGACGTTAAAGTATTCATAGGTTGGCTCCGGTTATTAATGTGACGGAGTCGCAATGCACGGGCTCACCGTCGATTGCGGTAGATAGGTCGTGGCTTGGCGGACTTGACCAACGTAACCATTGTCCCGCAGGGACTGCATGAAAGTAGCCTGGCACGAAGTGCCTGG
>JAFAIO010000236.1 GCA_019236675.1 Verrucomicrobiota bacterium | reverse complement strand
TGGAGTCGAGGCTAGCGCCACGGATAATATCGCCACCCGAGATTTCCCTGACGTCCGCACCCTTAGCATCGGTCCCTTTTTGCGCGGGCAAGTGACTCGCCTCGTGGATGCCGACCTTGGTGCCGGTCTAACCTTTACTAACGTGTCGGCGCTCAATCAGCCAACATACTATGTCGATGTGAGGCTTCGGCATCAGGTTTTTCGCACCTTTCAGTATGTGCTTGGTTATTCTCATGATATCGACATTTCTACCGGCAACGCTATTTCCCAGGATAACAAATTTTATTTAGCCGGCCGATTTGATATATTGCCGGAATGGGCTGTTTCTGGGGGACCATTCGTTAACTTGGGCCATATCGTTATCCCGGTTACCAGAAACTACACTCAGTGGGGAATTACGGCGGGATCCGTATTCAAACTCAGGAAGAATCTCCTTTTCGATATTTTTTATCGCTACGTTTTTCGTGATTCGGATGCTGGCGTCGGACACTACAAGCAGAACTTGGTTAGTTTCGAATTGAGCTATGTTTTCTAAAAGTTTGTTGTTACCCCTAATAGCAGTCGCGTTTATCTCGCTTGGTAGCACTGGTAGGTCACAAACCGTCAGTACCGGGTCGACGAAAGCGACGAATCAACTTGACGACACAACGCTGCTCCGGGTCGGGGATATCCTGAGTTACCGCGTTTTAGAAGACGACGAGTCACCGGTGATGTTGACGGTGAATGACTCTGGTCAGATCCAGGTCCCGTATCTCGGCAGTGTAACCGTGCTAAACAAGACCCCGCGCATGGTTGCTGCGGAAATTCGTCAGGGGCTGGAGAGTAGCGTTTATCGAAAAGCGACCGTGTTCATCTCTGTGGAGACGAAAAGCGGCCGTTCGCCGGGAAGAGTCTTTATAACGGGCGAAGTCAATCATCAAATCTCAGTGGAACTGCGACCGAACCAGGAAATGACGCTAATGCAGGCGATCGTCGAAGCGGGGGGTTTTTCGGATTTTGCCAATAAACGAAAGGTGCGCGTAATCCGTAAGGCTGCAGGGGCTACGAAACCGACTGTTGTGGATGTGACGAAAATAATTAACCAAGGACGGACCGATCTTGATATCGCCCTTCAGCCTGGCGACGTCATTCTAGTACCGGTACGGCTGATAAATTTCTAGAAAGAGGTTTCTCTTGGACTTTGCGACAATTTATTACGACGCCCGCCGACTGTGGTGGCTTATTGTTTTGATTTTTGCCGGGAGCCTTGGCTTAGGATATTTACTGTACAAGGGCCGGCCGCCCCAATTCACCAGCGAAGCCAAGATGGTTTTGGGCGGTAAGATCAGTATTGATGCGGGCTCAACTTACACCGAGGAAAGGGCTGATTTCCTGGGAACCCAAGCCGCTGTCATGCAGGGTGACGAGGTGTTTCGGCGCGCCACTAAATCTCTGGCTGATGCAGGCATGGCTGCGCCAAAAACTCCGGTTGATTTGAGAGCGAGCTTTATTCCTAGAACAGAAATCTTCCTACTGGACGCAACCGGTACAAGCGCCCTTTACACTCGATCCTTTTTGCAGGCCGCGATGAAAGCCTTCTTTGATCTCCGGAAAGAAATGCGTGACCAACAATCGGAAAGCGCGCAATCCGCGGTCTCTGCAGAGGTGGTTCGGGTTCAAAAAGAACTTGATAATGCCTCGCAAAAGTTAGTCGATTTCCAGAGGCTCTTCAGTGTCGTTTCCCTGGAAGAAGATGTAACTGCTACCACCACGTATATCGAGACGCTCCACAAGCGGATCGCGGATCTTCGTTTGCAGCGCTCGGTGGCGACCACGGGCGGAGCTGGGGTCGACCCGGTTACCGCGGCCGCCGCGATTCCTCTCGGCGACAACGCAAGCGGCGATGGTGGCATGAATGTCAACGCCACCGGCCAACCGCAGGATCGCTTACTCGCTGCTCAGCAAGACTTGGCTATCCAAGAAACCGAAAGAAATCGTTTACTGGAAAATCTTAGGCCTCAGCATCCTAGAATCCGGCAACTCGACATAAAGATCGCTCAAGATAAGAAGCTGATCGAGCTGTTCACCTCTCAGTCAAAGGACCTGCATCAAGAACAGATCACTGCCATCGATCGAGAAACGGAAGGATTGGAGAAAGAGATTCAGCAGAAGCAAGACCACCTCCTGGAGCTGAACAATAACCTTGCGCAATATCAGAGCCTGAAGTCGGCCGCCGATAACGACCGGGAGACGTACAATAAGTTAATTGCCGGAATGCAAAACATCGACGTCGGCAAACAGGTCGGGCAGGAACCAATTACTATCCTTGAGGAACCGACCGAACCCAGACTTGTGCCGAATCCTCTTTGGATCGCGCTCGCCGAAGCGTCGGTTACCGGGTTGGGCCTGGCCTTCGGTCTGGTTTCGCTTTGGTCCCATTTCGCACCCCGGTTTCAGACCGTTGGCGCGGTCAAAAAAGCCGTTGGACTTCCAATCTACGGAAGGATCTTACGGGATCGCTCGATGTCTAGTCCTCGCACCCTCCTCGATTGCGAAAGGCGTCAATTAGGTTTCGCGGAATCGTTCCGGAGCTTGCGTTCATGCATTTTGCATCAACCCGAAGCACTCGAATCGCAGCGTTGCTTTGCGGTAACCAGCGCAATTCCATTAGAGGGGAAATCAACTGTATCAGTTAACCTGGCAATAGCATTGGCCGCTACCAGTTCTCGAGTTTTATTAGTCGATGGCGATCTCCGGCGTGGCCGGCTTCACGACTACCTTGGTGTGAATGCAGCTCGTGGTTTGTCGAACCTACTCACCGGGACAAGCGCGCTAAACGAAGTGCTCTATTCTACCCGCATGCAGGACTTGGTTCTACTCCCGTGCGGTCCCAGCGTCTCGAATGGAACGGAGCTATTGTTGCGGTTTGCCCTCGACGAGTGCATACAAGAATTACAGCGCCGGTTTGACTACGTTATTATCGATACGCCGCCGGTTCTGGCTGTGGATGACGCAATTACCTTAGCCGCGCGGGTCAATTGGACGATGTTCGTGGTTCGCCTAAACTACACTCGACCCGCGCTTGCCTTGAGGGCGTTGGACGAGCTTTGTACGCGCAGAATAAAGGTTTCTGGCGTGGTGGTTAATGGGGCGCCAGTTGGAGAGACAGCAAGTAATTACTACAACTATTACCGTGGTCTCGAACAAGGGCCCTTTGTTAAAGGTAGCGTAGGGTCCAGCGAGTTGGCAGTGAACGGGCGCCATCACCGATGATCTCCGAGGAATGAATCAAGTGGTGTGCCGGAGCCCATTCTTTCAGTAGAGAATTGCTGATCGACAAATCTTTTCATTTTAGAGTGGCCGCGCTTTTGGAGCAGTCTTTAGTTTGTGTGCGCCATGGGCAGTTCCACGACCAGTCGATTTGCTTATAGTGCAGTCATAGCGACGCTCGATCGGCCGGCTTTGCTCGCGGCAGCCTTGGATTCTTTGGTCCAACAGACCAGGCCGCCATCCAGGATCATCGTTGTTGATGCCTCGCACAGAGACGAAACGAAGGCCGTGGTTGACCGCTTGAGAGATCGAGTGCCGATGCTCTATCTTCGCTCACCGACTCAGAGCGCGGCCCAGCAACGCAATCTGGGTGCGGCGTCCGTCTCAACCCCTTTCATTGCATTTATTGATGACGATGTTGTGTTGCCAGCCCGGACATTTTCCCGATTAGTTGCACCGTTTGAGGGTGAGAACGGGGAAGAGATTGGCGGCGTCGCCGGACGCATCCAGGATCTCGGCCATTCGAAACCGAGAGGCCTTTTATGGTGGTATTATCGACTTCAGGCTGGTTACCCACACCCCAATTTTGGCGCTCGGTTAATGGGCGCGGCGGTTAACACCCTCCCTTGTTACGAGGAACAATCCGGTTTGATACCGTCGGATTGGTTAAACACGACTTGCGTTCTTTACCGGACGGATTTGTTCTTGAGAGAGCGCTTTCCCGACTTCCAGGGTTACAGTTTTATGGAAGACGTTCATCTTTCAGCCCGGATCGCGAAAACGCACCGGCTCTATTTTGACGGCGAAGCCATCTACGAGCACCACTCGGCCCCGACTGTATTTAAGCAGAATCAAGCCGCGCATGCTGCCGCAGCCATCCAGAACCGCAGGATCGTTGCACGCGATGTCTTGTCGATCGGAGGCTTCGAATTGGAACTAAAAATGTTGTTGCATCGCCTATTTTGCACGGTGGCCTTTGCCAGATCGAGAAAAGAAGGTTGGCTTAGCGCGGTACGCGGAACATGGAGTTGATGATCAGGATCTGGGTCGCCTTGGGTTCCCGATTTCAAGCGCTGATACTCCGGGTTCGCGGTGTTCGCATCGACGGCAAGTGCTGGCTCGGCGGCGTTCACATTCCGCGAAATCCATGGGATATCACGATTGGCTCCGGAGCAATGTTGGATAGAAATGTTACGTTGCTCAGCACTGGGAAACGTACCCAAAAACCCAGGATCATCGTGGGTCCGCAAACCTATATCAACCGGAATACTTTCATTGATGCATCAGAACGGGTTGAGATCGGGGCCGGATGTATGATCGGCCCGTTTTGCTATCTCACCGATCACGATCACGACCTTCAGAGCAATTGGGGCGCGCTGATCAGTAAGCCTACGATCGTCGAAGAAGGGTGTTGGCTTGGCGCTCATGTCACGGTCTTAAAGGGTGTCACCGTTGGCGCCGGCTCGATTGTCGGCGCCGGCACTGTTGTGACCAAATCGATTCCGCGCAACAGTGTCGCTGTCGGTAACCCAGCGAGAGTTATTCGGGCTCGAGAGCTTCCCGCGGAGTAAGCGGCATCCCCTCGCCAACCCAAACAGAGACGTCTCAATCTTCTTCTGTCCCAACCGCGCTTTTCGTGCGTAATTGGGGTTAACCCCCAAATCCCCTGCGTCTGCTCATCCCACCTGTACCGGGTATGCTTTCTCCCAGTTGTCGAGAGTAAGTTGCCCAGATGAGCTGACATTTGCTTTGGAAATATGATCCCGAAGGCATTCGACTATTGTCGGCCGAAGACCCTTCCCGAGGCCATCTCGTTACTGCAACAGCACGGTGATGCTGCGAAAATATTAAGTGGTGGAGAAAGCTTGATCCCCATGATGAAGATGCGCCTGGCTCAGCCAGAGTATCTAATTGATATCAATCAAATTAGCGGCCTTGAATACATCAAGGAGGAAGACGGCTATTTGAAAATCGGTGCGCTCACCAGGGAAGCCGATCTGGAAGCTTCCGATTTAATACGCTCCAAGTATCCCCTGATCCTAGACACCGCTTTTTCCATCGCTGATCCACAGGTGCGCAACCTGGCGACCGTAGGCGGCAATCTGGCCCATGGTGATCCCGCTAACGATCATCCAGCAACTATGCTGGCGCTTAACGCGGAGGTTGTGGCCACCGGTCCCAACGGAGAGAGAAGCATCCCGATCAAGGAATTCTTCGTATCGCTTTTCACGACTGCACTTCAGCCGAATGAAATACTCACCGAGATCCGAATTCCAGCACCTCCTGCGAAGAGCGGTGGAGCCTACTTCAAGTTAGAACGCAAGGTAGGAGATTTCGCTACCGTGGGAGTAGCAGCCCAGGTCGCGGTCGACGCAAAAGGGGTCTGCCAACAAGCTGGGATCGGTCTCACGAACGCGGGAGGAACGCCCATCAAAGCTGAAAAAGCGGAGGAGTTCTTGCGGGGCAAACCACTCGACGACGGCAATATCAGCCAAGCGGCCTCGCTGGCAGCCGATGATGCGCATCCGAGCTCGGATCTGCGCGGCCCGGCTGAATACAAAATTTCGATGGTGAGAGAATTAACCAAACGGGCACTAACCAAGGCGGTTAACCGGGCGAGTCAGGAACGTTAGCAGTCGCAAACATTTAACATTTTTTATGACAACCAAGAGAGCCGTCGATATTACCGTTAAGGTAAATGGCAAAGAGCACTTTGCTGCAGTCGAACCGCGGTTGTTGTTGGTTCACTTTATCCGAGAACATCTCGCGCTGACCGGGACGCATATTGGCTGCGATACGACGAATTGTGGGGCCTGTACCGTCCTGCTGGATGGTCGAGCCGTAAAATCGTGCACGCTGTTTACCGTTCAAGCCGACGGACGCGAACTGCGCACCATCGAGGGAGTTGGTAATAGTAGCGCGTTGCATCCTCTGCAAGAGGGGTTCAAGGAAAAGCACGGGCTTCAATGCGGGTTTTGTACGCCCGGTATGATCATGTCGGCTTGTGCGCTGCTCGAGAAAAAGCCACATCCGACTGAGGAAGACATTCGCTGGGGGATTTCCGGCAACCTCTGTCGTTGCACCGGCTACCAGAACATCGTGAAAGCGGTCCAGTATGCCGCCGAGAAAATGAGCGCATCTGCAAGCCAGGCATAAAAAACGAGGAGAAATTCAAGATGCTAGCCAAGACATTACCAGAAATCGGCGGAATGGGACACCCGATTAAGCGCAAAGAGGATCTGCGATTCATTCAAGGTAAAGGGAACTACATCGATGACGTGCAATTACCGGGTATGATCTACGGGCACATGGTCCGCAGTCCTTATGCACATGCTCGGATCACGGCCATTCGGACAGAGGAAGCGAAGAAATTGCCGGGTGTGCTCGCGGTTATAACGGGCGAGGATCTGGCGAAGGCAAACCTAGCCTGGATGCCCACACTGTTCCACGACAAGCAAATGGTGTTGGCGACCGGGAAAGTGCTTTTCCAATCACAGGAAGTCGCTTTTGTCGTTGCCGAGGATCGCTACACGGCAGCCGATGCCGCGGACTTAGTCGAGATCGATTACGAAGAGCTTCCGGTTCTCATCGATCCGCATAAATCTCAGGACTCGGACGCGCCGATCCTGAGGGAGGATCGCGAAGAAAAATCGAACCTGATTTTTCATTGGGAAGTTGGCGATCGCGCTGCCACCGATCAAGCGATGAAAAGCGCACCGGTCACGGCTAAGGTAAATGCTTTCTTTCCACGGTGTCATCCGGCCCCTCTGGAAACATGCGGGTGTGTGATCGATTTCAATTCTGCGACCGGAAAACTGACCGCGTGGATAACATCGCAGGCGCCGCATGCTCACAGAACGGTTTTTGCCTTGGTGGCAGGATTACCCGAACAAAATATCCGGGTTATTTCTCCCGATATTGGCGGCGGGTTTGGCAATAAAGTGCCGGTCTATCCGGGTTACGTCTGTGCAGCAGTGGCCGCGCTGACGGTGGGGCGTCCGGTGAAGTGGATCGAGACTCGTTCGGAGAACCTGCAATCGACCGGGTTTGCCCGAGATTATCACATGGAAGCAGAGCTGGCCGCGGACAAGGAAGGCCGGCTTAAGGCATTACGGGTTAAAACCCTGGCTGACCACGGTGCATTTAATGCCGCAGCTCAACCAACTAAATTTCCGGCCGGGCTATTCAGCATCTGCACCGGTTCGTACGACTTTTCCTCCGCGTTTTGCGAGGTGGACGGTGTCTACACGAACAAAGCGCCCGGCGGTATTGCGTATCGTTGTTCTTTCCGAGTCACCGAGGCAGCTTATTTGATCGAACGAGCCATGGACGTCCTGGCCCAGGAATTGAAGTTGGATCCCGTCGAGTTACGTCGGAAGAACTTTATTCCCCCGGAAAAGTTCCCCTACTCTAGCCCGCTAGGCTGGAGTTACGACAGCGGGAACTATCAAGGCGCGCTAGACCTTGCCCTGGAAAGGATCGGATACAACGATCTGCGTAAGGAGCAAGCCGAGAAACGCGAGCGCGGGGAATTGATGGGAATAGGAATATCGAGTTTCACCGAGATCGTGGGAGCGGGTCCGTCGCACACGTTCGATATCCTAGGGTTAAAGATGTTCGACAGCGCAGAGCTGCGGGTCCATCCGACCGGAAAAGCGATTATGCGCATGGGAACAAAGTCGCAAGGACAAGGCCACGAAACCACCTACGCGCAAATTGTTGCGCAAGAACTCGGGATTCCGGCGGCCGACGTCGCTATCGAGGAAGGGGACACCGACACAGCGCCTTACGGTTTGGGGACCTATGCAAGCAGAAGTACACCCACTTCCGGCGCAGCCGCGGCGTTAGCAGCCCGCAAGGTCCGCGAGAAAGCCAGAAAGATCGCAGCGCATCTGCTCGAAGTTAGCGAAGAAGACCTTGAATGGGAGCCGGGCAAGTTCTCAGTGAAAGGCGCACCCGGGAAATCGAAGACAATCCAAGAAATCGCTTTTGCCGCTTACACCAATTTCCCGCAAGGGATGGAGCCGGGGCTGGAAGCCGTCCACTATTATGATCCGCCCAATCTAACGTTCCCGTTCGGTACCTATATTGCCGTAGTGGATATCGATAAAGGGACCGGGGAAGTAAAAGTTCGGCGATTTGTGGCAGTAGATGATTGTGGGAACATCATCAACCCAATGATTGTCGAAGGGCAGGTTCACGGAGGTCTCACCGAGGGCTTGGCGATCGCTTTCATGCAAGAGATTAGTTACGACGAAAGCGGCAACATCCAAGGAGGGACCTTCATGGATTATCTGGTGCCGACAGCTGTCGAGACACCTCACTGGGAGACAGGCCATACCTGTACGCCTTCACCCCATCATCCGTTTGGAGCGAAGGGAGTAGGAGAATCGCCAAACGTCGGTTCACCAGCTGCATTTGTGAATGCCGTGGTCGACGCGCTTTCTCATCTCGGAGTCAAGCATATCGATATGCCGCTCTCTCCTTGGAAAATCTGGCAGATCCTAAAGGATAAAGGAGTAACGCAGTAAAGCGGTATGGCGATCAAGATCGAGAAAAGCTTTCAGGCGCCTGAGCCTGCCGCAGATGTCTGGAAGATCCTAAGTGATCCGAGGAGTGTGGCCAGTTGTGTGCCTGGGGCCCAAGTTACCGAAGCTGTCGATGAGAAGACCTACAGGGGCGTCATTAAGGTAAAGCTCGGCCCTACGTTAACCGATTATAAAGGTCAGGCGCATATTGAGCGGCTGGACGATCAAAATCGGGAGATCGAGATCGTCGGGAAAGGACAGGATGTCCGCGGCAAGGGCAGCGCTTCGATGAAGATGACCGGAAAAGTTCGGGAATTGCCGGCAGGAGGTTCAGAGGTGATTACCATCTCAGAGCTTAACGTGGTCGGTATTCTCGCGCAGATGGGCAACCGAATGATTCAAGAAGTGGCGAACCAGATGTTTGAGCAGTTTACCAAAAACCTAAGGCAACGACTTCAACAACAGGCTTCAGGAGCGGTCGGTAGCGGACCGCCCGAAGAAGTGAAGCCGATCGACGCCGGTTCCGTGGCGGTGTCCGCTGTGCGAGGGCTCTTCAAATCGAAACCAAAGGAATAGCAGAGAGCGGATTGTCGTCGTTTGCAGAAACCCCAGAGTAATCAGTAATCACTATGTCAGTATTCAGTGATATCAACAACCAACATTGAGGTTTTTCCTCGGCACGCTCTGCGGGCTTAGCTCCTTAGGACCCGCATCTTTATTGAAACGAGCAAAAAAGACGAGCAGCTCCGTTAGGAGCGACATCGAGATTCATGTTCGCCCCGCTTCTTCAGATTAGAGCCCAGATATCGCTCCTAACGGAGCTCAGCGAATTTGTTCCGATTTTGGCTATAAAGATTTAGCTCCTACGGAGCAAGGATCAGCGAAATGTCCAAACTCCAAGACTTGCTCTGCGAGCTTCAGCACTGATTACTGGTTACTGACCTACTGATTACTGATTCTTATGTCAGGCAAACAAATCCCGAGCATTGATGCGCTGATCGAGAATTCTCGAACGCTCGGGTACGTCATGGATCGGTCTCTGGCGACCGCGATTTATCTGTTGGTGCAGCTGGGTAAGCCTTTACTGATCGAGGGACACGCGGGCGTCGGCAAGACTGAGGCAGCCAAGGTACTCGCATCCCTTCTGGGAACAGAGCTGATCCGGCTCCAATGCTACGAAGGGTTGGACGTAAACTCGGCGGTGTACGAATGGAACTACCAAAAACAGCTCCTGGCGATTAAGATCCACGAGAGAACCAACCAAACCGTCCCAGAACTGGAAGCGCACATCTTCGGCCGAGATTTTCTGCTCCAGCGGCCGCTTTTGAAATCAGTCACCAGCGAAGACGCTTCTCCGGTACTGTTGGTGGACGAAATTGACCGAGCAGACGAGGCCTTTGAAGCATTCTTGCTAGAGGTATTGGGCGAATTCCAGATCAGCATCCCGGAGTTAGGAACGATCAAAGCAAAAAGGACGCCCTATGTTATTCTTACTTCCAATGGGGCCCGCGAATTGAGTGACGCTTTAAAAAGGCGATGCCTGTACCACTGGATTGACTACCCCAGCTTTGAAAAGGAAATGGCTATCGTACACGCGCGGTTGCCTGGAATCGGCCAGGGGCTCGGCGCCCAGGTCGTCCGATTTTTGCACTCTCTGCGAAAGTTGAATCTTTCCAAGATTCCGGGAGTTGCCGAAACGTTGGATCTATCGGCGGCCCTCGCGCTTCTAGAAAAGACGAGTCTAGACAAAGAGACTGTCGATCAAACCATCGGGTGCGTCATCAAGTCCGCAGACGATATGGCCAAGGTACGCGAAGAAGGTTTTGAGAAACTATTGGCATCCTGATGAAGAAGGACGGAATCAGTGAATCGTGCTCGAGCCCTTTGGTCGATCGAATTTTCGCCGAGTCGTGCACGAGTCGTCCAACGGCGGAGGGGAGCCGCTTTGTCACTAGGCAGCTCGATGATTTGGCAGCAAGCGGCTCCCGAGAACGTCCCATAGTTGTGCAGTTCTATCGCGATCGACGTCCTTCGGAACGGAGCCGCTGGGCAAAAGGTTCGCTCTGGGTAATTCCCGGGAGCCGCCTGCTGCCACCTGATAGAACTGCAAAAATACAAAGCGGCTCCTCTCCAGGGTGTGGGTGTGAGACGCCGCGGTGTCCGTTAGAAGGGAGAGAATGACAGGAATGAAACGCGATAATGCCAGAAGACACTGACATTCTCGAAAGAGCCGTAGTTCGATTCTGCCGGTCTGCTCGAGCGAATGGACTGGGATCAGGAAGAACGACGTTGGAATGTTTAGAGGCACTCAGGATCGTTCAAGACGCCGGAGTAACAGCAATCGAAGACGCACTCAGAGCCGTACTTTGTTCGTCGAAAGACGATTGGGATTTATTTGCAAAGCTTTTCGCATTGATCTGGGAGGGTCCGGCGCCGACCAAACCCTCCCCAAAGAAGTCGGGCAAGAATCGCTTCTCGGCACACGGGCTAGGCCAGGAACAAAGGCCGCTAAAACTTTTCACCAATGCCGATCGCTCGAACCCTGATCCTCAACCCGAAAAGGCAAGCTCAGGAGCCAGCCTTATCGAACGGCTCACGAGAACCGATTTCGCATTCATCCCCGATGGGGACTTAACTGAACTGGAAAGATTGTCGCTCCGATTGCTCCGGCGAATGTCCAACCGTTTATCAAGACGACTCAAAATCACCGAGCGCCTCGGTGTGGTCGACTTGCGCAGAACGATCCGCCGCAATTTGGTACGCGGCGAGTTAATTGAACTCCGGCACAAAAAACAGCGGCGGCAACGGTCGAAACTGGTACTTCTTCTCGACGTCAGCGATTCCATGAACCGCTACAGTTTGTTTCTGCTGAAGTTCGCGTACGCCTTAAGGCGATGCGCGCGCGAGGTCTCTGCCTTCGTTTTCAGCACCACGCTAATGGATATTGGCGCGGTATTGAACGCCAGATCCTGGCCGAGCGTGCTGGAGGAGCTATCGGAAACAACGACGGGCTGGTATGGCGGTACCAAAATCGGCGGCTCCTTGAAGTCGTTCAATGAACGTTACAGAGCCAAATTGTTGTCCCGAAATACAGCGGTCATTATCCTGAGCGACGGCTGGGATACAGAGGCGCCAGAGACCCTTGTGAATGAGCTTCGAACGATCAAGAGCAAGGTCCGGCAACTGATCTGGCTCAACCCCCTGTTAGGGCTCCCCGGATACGAACCGGTGACCCGAGGAATGAGCGCCGCTTTGCCCTACATTGACGTTTTTGCTCCCGCCCATAACTTGGAAAGTCTTTTACAGCTAGAGAGGTACCTCAAGGTGGCTTAGATGAATATGTTCGACGAGTTTTTAAGTCGAGCCGCCGAGTTACGCGCGCACGAGCAACCTTTCGCAACCGCGGTTGTGGTGCGGTGCGAACCCCCGGTCTCGGGTAAACCTGGGGACAAAGCGATCATTGAAGCGGGCGGCACCGTTTGGGGTTGGATTGGCGGAGGCTGTGTGCAGCCGTTGGTGGTCCGAGAAGCGTTGAAAGCAATCGCCGACGGGAAACCACGGTTAGTACGAGTAGCACCTTCCAAAACCGCCGAACCGGAAGAAGGAACCGTGAGCTACACCATGACGTGTCATAGCGGCGGCGCCTTGGATATTTATATCGAACCGGTTTTAGCCAAACCGCAGATCCTGATCTTTGGCCGGTCAGCCGTCGCGAAAGCCTTGTGTGGCCTGGGCAAAGCAATCGGTTATCGCATTACGGTGATCGCGGCTGGAGCCGTAGCCGAGAGTTTTCCGGAGGCCGATACCATAAAGCACGAGATGAATCTGTCCGGGGTAGAGCTCGGTCCCGAGACATTCATCGTGGTATCCACTCAAGGAGAGCAAGACGAGGAAGCGCTCGCCCAAGCTTGCGGTACTGCGGTGTCATACATCTCTTTTGTTGCCAGTGATGTGAAGTCCCACAAACTCTTTGAATCGCTGGCAACTAAAGGCATTCCGCGCGAACGGCTGACCCAGATTCGGGCGCCGGCGGGTCTTCGTCTTGGCGGGTTGTCAGCCCAAGAAATTGCATTGAGTATCCTCGCTGAAATCGTCCTGGTACGGAAGACAGAGCCGGCCGGCATCAAGGCAGACAAAAACCTCGGCGACGACCAGCGACAGGTCGAGGTCATCGATCCGGTATGCGGCATGTCTGTGGAGCCGAGTACAGCCAACTGCGTTTCTGAGTATCGAGGCGAGAAATATTATTTTTGTTGCAGCGGCTGCAAAGAGGCTTTCGATGCTCATCCGGAGAACTATTTGGCCGCAACCACCTAAAATCTCGAACTTGTGAGGCCCGTACTCACGTGCATCCTTTTTATCGAACATGTTTGACGATCTTTTTGGAACTGCACACGAGCTGAAATCGCGCGGCGAACCGTTCGCGATTGCGACCGTCATCAGCGTGCAAGGATCGGGATCGGCTAAGCCGGGGTCGAAAGTTATTGTCGACACGGACGGCCGGGTAGTGCTTGGATGGGTTGGTGGTGGGTGCGCTGAAAGCACGGTCTGCCAGGAGGCCCTGGAAAGTATGAATGATGGTAAAGTCAGGGTTATCAATGTCGACCTAACCGATGAGGTTTTCGGAATGCCGTGTGGCGGTATGATGCAAGTGGCGATTGAACCGGTCTTACCAAAACCGGATCTGGTAATCGCCGGTCACGGCCGGATTGCTGAGACCTTAGCTCAGCTCGGCCATCTGTTAGGATTTTCTGTGACGGTGGCTGACCCGGGAGCGGTTCAAAAAGCTTTTCCGACCGCAGATCATGTTTTTTCGACTGGGTTAACCTCTTCCGAAGTCGAAGTGAAGCCGGGCTCTCACGTGGTGGTAGCAACGCATCACAAAGGCGATCATTTATCGCTCAAGAAAGCGATCGATAGTCAGG
>JAFAIO010000111.1 GCA_019236675.1 Verrucomicrobiota bacterium | reverse complement strand
TCCGGTCCGGGCAGCGCGAACCTGATCATCGGCGTAAAGTTGGTGCGCGTGAACGCCCAAGCTAAGTCGCCCCTTTATGCGATGGAACTTAGCCTCTTCAATATACCTGCACTCTTCAATGCGCTTGAGGTCGTAGGGTTAAGTCGCCAGGTGATTACTACCTTATTGGTAGCAAACGAGCTTCAACCCATCCGGGAGGAAAATATTCTCACCGTTGTCTCTAAAGACGAAATGCCGGCCAAGTTACAGAGTTTCGCTCCGGAGATCGAAACCCATGGTATTCAACGGACCAGGCTCGCGATCACTTTGAACCAACAGCGGAAACCTGGCGCGCCCACCGATACCGGCTCAGTTCGCGAAGAGGTGCCATGACGCTTCGCAGCCTTCTGTGGAGCGTGCCTCGCTTGCGAGGCCGACCTTGAGCATAAAGCGAAAGCTGTGCCGGACAGGACTTCAGCGAGCTCAGTCGAGTCGCTGTCCTCGATCGCCCCGACTGGAGCGATCCCGGACTGGAGGATTTATTTGGACTATCGGTGGAGCTGTTGGTCGTCGCCAAAGTCCTTAGGCAGACTGATAAGTGAATGGTGAGAAGAAACCAGTCTTGTTCGATAGTTCCCACTTCAAGCCATAATCATTGAACGATGCTTGTTTGGACTTCGCCACCACGAATGAGACACCTGGAACCGCGGCCAAAGGGGGGGTAGCGACGGTCACATCGCTATCGCCTTGTCCCGATATCCCTTCTATCTCTGCCGCGGCAATTTCACCAACACTCATGCTGCGTTTTTTCCCTTCGACGGACAAGCAACCTCACAATTGCAGGTTTCGAAGTAGGATCCGGAGACTTTCCAGGAGGTAGGCATAGCTGGGGGATGGTTTGAGGTTGAACCAGTCTAGAATCGTCATGGAGTCGACGCAAGTGCCAGCGAGGGAGATAAGGCTGCGTTGCTCATAGGCGAATGGATATAAAATCCGGAGCATTCAGACTAGCTTTGCCTGAGCTAGTCAATCGAATAGAACCGGTGGATGCCAGCAGTACGAATAGTCTGTAACTCCGCCGATATGACACGATTGACTGTCGCTGAAGTTCCAATGCAAGGATTCTCCGTCCGGGGAAGAAGCGCCATTACTAAGTCGGATGACGAAGGACTTATCTTTTATGATGACGTGACCAAAGTCCAGGTACTGCCTGACGAACAACGCTTCACCGTTCAGATAATCACTCCCGATGTCGAAGTCGAAATAGATTTCCCGGACGCGGACAGTGTTCGCGAAGCGTTAGCGCTGTTTGCATCAAAGAAAGTCTCGGAAGTTAATGGCGAGGCGCCTGGTTCTGTTCGAATTACGCCCGTTGAATCCGGTCCGATTAGTAGCGACGCCAAGCTACAGGAATCTGTGGAAGTCCCGCCTGCTAGTGGAGAATCATTTCTCAAACCACCTGAGGACATGCCCGAACAGGTTGTCTCGTCCGGATCAACGGCCACGCGAAAACCTGCCGGACACACAAAAGCGCCGGTAGGGATTAGCTCCTGTTCATCCACACATACACCCGTAATGAGTTTGCGTTCTTGAAATATTGGGCTGGCGGACGCTCATCCCTATCGGCCGTCCGCTCACGGTCGACGTTAGTGAACACTAAATCAGAGCAGTTGGTTCTTCGGAGGTGAAAGGTCGGAGCCTTATGCTAGCCCAAGGATTTCTAACCACGACTGGTCGCGGCGATGCTGGGAATCCGTTTCGACCATCGCGTAACAGTTGTTTCCGTTCAGATCGGAGAACACCCTGCATCTCCCGCGTTTCAGGTCCGATCTGACGTTTTTAGGAATCCGGCATAACTGTTTCCAGCACCCTTCTTCCGTTGTCCAAGTCTGATTGTCTTCGATCCAAGTGTAGAGAAGAAAATGTGGATAACCCGATTTCATGGCAATAGTGTCTTTCCCACACCGTTCGCATTTGCGTTGGGGGAGGGCCTTGCTGATACCGTGCGGCTAGTGAAAACAAGACAGCCTACACGCTGAGCGATTGGCTTAGGTGTTTGGCCGGCCTGATGACGCAACCGGAATTCTTATTGCAGCCTGTAGTGCATTTAACTACCATCCTTGTCGCTAGAGCGCTCTGACAGGCTTAATCCCCTCCACACCGGTAGTCTACGTGCCGTTCGGATTGTGGCTATCTGCCAGAACCAGCAACAAGATCAAGACCTATTCTGAGCAATTGCGAGACTGGAATTTCCATGTCAGCCAGCGACAAGTACCGCGTTATTACGACAACGAATTGTACCGTCGGCATCACGGGTGGGATCGATGTCGGCACTAAATCGAACTGAGGAGGTCTATCGATATGAATTCGGTGGCGGTCGATGCCGTTTGCCATTTTCGTCAAAGACTCTAATCGCTCTGTAACGATCGAGGACGATTTCAGGGTAGCTGATCGCTTGGGGCAAGCCGTGGAAATCTGTATACAAGGCGGGGGCGGGAATCGAACCCGCGAATAGAGGTTTTGCAGACCTCGGCCTTACCACTTGGCTACCCCGCCGGAGAGAGAATTTTCAGCATCGCCTTTAATTCATCGGTGTCAACTTGCAAGAAAAGGAGTTCAAAGAGTTGCAGGAGTTTGAGAATGGCTGCCGCCTTCCCCTAATCAGTAATCACCAATCACTTTTCCGCGCCGGTTGGGTCGACCAGCTTTGAGATGCGATTCTCGTTCATCTCAACTTTAAGCAGGTCCGGGGACCAACCTTTCTTGAGAGCTCGCCACATCTCCGGAAAATCGCGTTTCATAAGTTCAACATCATGGAGACCGCCATCGTCGCAGAGCTGGAGTTTTGCCGTCGCCTTGTATACGCGGGTGGAACCAATGCTTCGGGCGAGCCCGGTAGCCTGGTTGGTAGCGGCGCGATCCAAGACCAGATAGGAAAACGCTACCGTGCGATGATCGATCTCAAGTTGTTTAGCAAATTCGGCCCAGTCCGCGCTCATGAACGTTTCGCCGGGTGGACGCGTGAAGAAATGGCACCAGTGGAGGTGGTTTTCTGGCGCCAGCATGCCGCAAGGTTGTCGATGGGTACATGGGGCAATCACCGGCCAATTTAATCGCTCCCGCCAGAGCACGAGTTTCTTACTCAGCACTGCGCTGCCGCCTTCAACCCATATAAGACTCGATGCGCGGTCGACGATCGAGGCGAGCAGTTCTTCTGATCTGTCATCGAGCTCCCCCAGAATGTGGCTAAGCAACAGACAAAACGGTTCGCTGTCAGGTATGCCGGCGCGAACGGAGACTGATGGGAATTTGGTGCGGATGGCTTTCGCCGCGTAACGTACGGCATGCGTTGATAAATCGGCTAGGTATGCGCACTCAAGACTCGGGAAAGCGTCCAGGATTTTTCGAGAAGCGATACCCGAGCCGCAGCCCCAATCTAGAAGCACCCTTTCTCGCGGTTGCCAACGTAGCGAGCGCAATTGAGAAATTACTGCATCCCATCGCCAGCCGATCCGTACCGCCAGGGTCCGATCGTATAGCTCGACGGTTTGCTCTGAATCCCAATAACTCGCGCGATTAGGTTCAGCGCTTAAGAAGAACTGTCGTAGCTCCCGCAGTTTTTGCCATTGATGGCCGGAAAGTTTCATTGACCAGACACAAGAATTCACCACAGAGACACAGAGATCACAAAGGCTAGCAACAGAGTTTTCTTAGATCCGTTCTCCGTGTCCTCTGTGTCTCTGTGGTGAAATTTTGCTTTTAGGCCATCAGAAGCATCTGCAAGCGTTGATTCTGAACTCCGAACCGGCGTTGAAACTCAGTCGCTCGGTCCACGAGATCCGGACGTGGACCAGGTTTACGCGTTCTGGACGCCACGATTAGAAGGTTCTTAGCCGTGTGCTCTGTCCCGACGAATTCTTGGATCCGGGTTTGATAACCCCATGCTTCCAGGTAAAGGCATCGAAGCGTGTCAGTCACGGTCTCAGTCATTCGATCGACCTGAACACCGTGCCGGAACAACGGTTCTAAGCCGGCCGGCGCATTTATCTGAGGCCGGAGTTCGTGCTGGCAACAGGGTGAAACCACGATCCATAGGCATTCTTCCTGAATCCCGCGGTAGATCGCGTCGTCGGTGGCGGTATCGCAAGCATGTAACGCGATCAAAATATCGATCGGTGTCACGTCGACATCATTGATCTGGCCTTGGATAAATCGGATACAGTCGTCTTTGAGCTGTCTGGCGATAGAATTGGCCGACTTCACTAAGGCGTCGCGTTTCTCAACCCCGACTGTCGCTGGTCGCAGGCCGTTTTCCCGAAGAAATTGATGAAGCGCAAAGGTCAGATAACCTTTGCCGCAGCCCATATCCACGATGTGCAAGGTTTCGCCTGGACTGGTCCCTTTCAAGATCGGCGCCAATGCTTCGATGAAGTGATGTACCTGGCGATATTTATCCCCCATCTGCGCCCGCGGACGGCCTTCTGAATCAACGACACCAAGCAATTCCAGTGCTCGTTCGTCTTTCAAAAGACGCATCTTTTCGCGGTCATGGGAACGGTCTGGTGCCGGTAATGAAGGTGAATCCTGTGAAAATAAGCGCGGTTTGCCGCGCCGGCTGAATAACAATTGTTGTCTGCCATTGCTGGTCAGCAACGTTGCGGACCGGCAACTCGAGCCTAGCCAGCTTGCTATTGTCTCGATTCCTTCCGGGATTGAGCTGTTCTTGGTGGTGT
>JAFAIO010000109.1 GCA_019236675.1 Verrucomicrobiota bacterium | reverse complement strand
CGGGCACGGCCAGTGTGAAGTCGACCTTTACTGCGCCCCGCTTATCGCATTCGAAGGGTTGAGATTTCAGCAGAGGACAAGGGGCAGTCCCGGCCGTCCAAACCAGTGTGTGAGCGGAAATCTCTCCATCGCTGGCTACCACAACACCGGGACGCACATCTTGCAGCCGGTTCTTTAATCGGAACTTAACGCCACGCCCTTCCATCTTTTCTTGAGCATACCGAGCCAGGGATTCACTTAGTTCAGGCAAAATTCGGTCCCGGGAGTGAACCAGAACAATGCTTAGCTCGTTCGGACTGAGGTTTGGATAGTCCGCCAGAATACCGCGCGCGAAATCGTTAAGCGCACCAGCTAGCTCGACTCCAGCAAATCCGCCGCCCGCGATCACAAAACCGAGGAGCGCCGCGCGCTCAGCCGCATTTGGTTCGCGGTCGGCGCGCTCGAACATCTCAATAACACGATTACGAATGCGTATGGCATCGACCAGGCTTTTGAAGTCGAACGCCAGCTTCTCCACATTATCCATTCCGAGATAATTCGACACCGAACCAAGGGCCAGTACCAGCTGATCGTATGGAACCACCAATGGATCGGCTGACCCATCGGAGGCGAGAACCACTTTGCGGTTCTCCAAATCAATTGTTGCAACCCGTCCCCGGATAAATTCCGTGCGATGGAGACTGCTGCGCAACGGCGTGCTGATGTGGCTAGGTTCCAGGGTGCTCCCAGCCACTTCCGCGAGCATCGGTGTAAACAACAGCGCGTTGGTCTCACTGATCAGTGTGATCGACGCGGATGCATCTGTGCGCAGTTCTTGCTCCAAGCACTCGGCCGTCTTCATCCCGGCGAATCCGCCTCCCAAGACTACGATCCGCTGCCGTCGTGTGGAAACCGGTGCAACCTCCCTCGGCACGGGACCAAAGATAAGTTCCGTGAGGTCGCATGCTGCTTGGATTAATAAACCCAGCAAGGCACCGTAAAGTATCCATCCGACCAATGCAGGAAAATGGGCCAGCACTCCTTCCGGGCTCCAGTCGAGACGTTGGCCGGACAACGCCGGATACGCGATCACGCTGATGAGTCCCCATAAAGGCACTCCGAGCGCACCAGCAGCCATTAAATTATCTCCGTAGGCGTGCGGTGTGCGACGGGTACCGATCGAATAGGCAATACCGACCACCGTGCCCATTACGATGCTTGAAGTCACATGACGAGAGCACAACACCAACGGAACACTAGCAACTGCTCCCGCAAACATCCCGAGCACCCCGGACCGGATAATTGCAGGCATCGCTACTGCGTTTAACATGGTGACATTCCTTGCTATTCCATCCACTGTACCAGACCACGCCGACCGTTATTCCATCACGCCTACCAGACTCGATCTGATTGTCGGAGATGAGCATCTCGATGATCGAAATATTCCAGCTATCGATCTTAAAATGCCTAGGCGCAAGACCAAGGAGTTGGCTAAATGCGTCCAGTTAAATGCCAATCAAGAAAGAATCCGGGAGCCGCGCCTTCAGTTATTTTTCCCGGTATCTGGTGCGCCTGATCTTTTCTTGGTCGTGTCGCGTGCATCGATTCCGAAAGACTCAACGGTATCCCAGCGGAGCGTTCATCGTTGTGGCAAATCACATCAGCCATTTCGATCCGCCGATGCTTGGAAGCTGGTTTCCGCGATACATAGACTGGATGGCGATGGAGGAGCTGTATAGTAATCGCTGGAGCGCGTGGCTCATGCGCTCGCTGTGCACTTTTCCGGTAAAACGGGCCGCAGGCGATTTCGCGTCCTTACGGGCCGCACTGGGACGCCTGAAGATCGGCCGAGTCGTAGGTATTTTCCCCGAGGGTGGCATTCGAGCCGGAACGGGATCGATTCTAGAGGGCGCACCGAGTTGGGTTGGGTTCGCCGGCCTCAGTATCCTCTCGGATAAACCCGTCGTTCCGTGTGTAATCGTTGGTACCGACCGTCTCTATCGGCCTAAGAATTGGCTTCCGTTCCGCCGCGTGCCTGTATGGATGGGGTTTGGAGAACCGATTAAACCTCGGACCGACCTTCCGCGAGAACAAGCTCAAGCCATTGTCGTCGAAGAAGTGAAACGGTCGCTGATCGCTTTAAAAGACGAACTGGTTCAACATTTTGGCCTTCATGCAAGTGACCTGCCTCAAACCCCTCAACACCGGAAAAGGGAAAACTTTATTCCAGGAAAAAGAAGGCGCGGTTCGCGTGGCGAGGCCTGAGAAGCCCTCAGGCCGGTTTCGAGTATTCCGTCATCCCTGTGATATCGATGATCACAACAGGTTCATTGCCCACAACCCATGCGTCATGGCCAGGAGGCACCACCGCCACGTCGCCCGGACCGAACTCTTCCTCACTGCCGTCATCCATGCGGACTCTGAGGCGTCCTGAGACATGGTATGCTAGATGACTCGCCTCACAGCTTTCGGTTTTTGCGATCGGCTTTACGCAAGCAGACCATTTCCATCCGGGTTCGAATGTGGCTCGCCCGAAAGTAACTCCACCCAAAGTTACAAGCTCTAAGTGCCCTTTATCGAATGAACGTGTCTCGTCTGGGGTCGACAAAGCCTTTTTTTGCATCTTTGGCATGAGTCTGATTGTATCGAAGTGGCCCATCACAGATCAAGACAGAACCCCCTCAGTACTAAGCTCTTAAGACCTCCGCCGAGCGCCGAATTGTGCGGCTCGATAGGATGGGATTCTGCGCGGCATCCTGGAGACTTTCGCCGGGATGAGTGATGAATAGCTTCCCGCCGTGCCCAGTTACCAGTTCACCGCGTATTTCGAGAATGAGGTCATGCGAAAACGACCCTATCGCACAAAAGACATGTGCATACGCGTCGTCCAGTCCCCCATCCAGTGGAATTACAGGAACAAAACCGATACCGATTCTGGGGTCGGGTCGAAGAGCTACCGGGCAAATTCCTACGTGTTGTTCCGCTTTCGGATAAGGTTACCATACATAACGCGTTTTTAGATCGGGGGTTCAAACCTTGAAGCTGAATTACTACCCAGAGACCGATTCTCTTTACATCGATCTGTCGTCGAAACCGAGCGCCGAAAGCAAGGAGGTTTCCGAGGGCGTGGTCCTTGACTACGACGCGGATGGCAACCTTACGGGGATCGATATTGATAACGCGAGCCGGAAACTGGATCTACGGGAAGTCGGTCACTAGCCATATCCCTTTGCTCAAAGGATCCGCCTAATCTTGGCTGTTCGAGTGCTTTTTTGGCGCGTTGATCTTTTCCGAGCTTAGCTGATACCGGCTGATTGAACGGGAAGGCCGGGAAAAAGCGCTTCCCTTAAAAATCGCGCCTTGTGATATTGAACCTGAGATGCTGCTATCCAAGGAGACTCAGGGCTTTCGTAGCTTTCGGGCTGCTCTAGCATCGAGCTACCGCTCAGGCTCATCCTTGAGCAAATAGATCGCGACCTGCGGATTCTTCTTCGCTTTGAGTTCGCGCTCAAGGATTCTGGCTGACTGGATATCGGGCATTTTTCTGTTGGCGATGAGTTCTAGCGGCTGACCGAGGCGGCGGGTGGAATGAACTTTGCCTCGATGGTGTTCGGCGAAACGCCGATCGAGATTTTCCGTGGACCCGATATAGTGCCGGCCACAAGCCCCACGAATGATATAGACCCACGCCATCCTGCGTAACAGTGGGTTGGGTGGGACTCGAACCCACAACCAACCCCGAAAGTCTTTCGGGGCTGCTCTACCATTGAGCTACCGCTCAGACTCATTCTTTAGCAAATAGATCGCGACCTGCGGATTCTTCTTCGCTTTAAGCTCGCGCTCAAGGGTTCTGGCCGACTGGATGTCGGGCATTTCTCTGTTGGCGATGAGTTCCAGCGGCTGACCGAAGCGGCGGGTGGAATGGACTTTGCCTCGCTGATGTTCGGCAAAACGCCGATCGAGATCTTCCGTGGACCCGATATAGTGCCGGCCACAAGCCCCACGAATGATATAGACCCACGCCATCCTGCGTAACAGTGGGTTGGGTGGGACTCGAACCCACAACCAACGCCTTAAAAGGGCGCTGCTCTACCATTGAGCTACCAACCCGAAATCTGAGATCGTCCCCTTCAGGTTTGTCCCAACCCAGAACCAACCCCGAAAGCTTTCGGGGCTGCTCTACCATTGAGCTACCAACCCTGGGAAAACGGACTGGAACAGTATCCCTGAATTCGAGAGTCGCAAGGCCTTTTAGAAATTGCCGCAACAACGGACAAATGGTGAAAAAGAGGGAACTTAAACAGGAAGAACGCAAAGGCCACAAAGACGAATCTATTTAACCAAAATAAGGGCGCGTAGCGGGGTGCACTCCATTACTCCATTACTCCGTTGCTCCATCACTCCTTACCTTCGCGCTCGAGACGCTTTCGCGAAAAAAACATTGGGCAGGCGCAAGCCTGCCCAACGTGGTTATGATTTTGTTATGAAATTACGGTAGAGATTTCGCTCGCAGGTTGCGGGGCTCTGGTACGCGAAAGAGCGCCTTACCGATAGCACCAGTGGCTGTGCCACCAGTACCGGCGATGCCAGTAAGGATGTGCGTAATAGGCGTATCCACCTGGTCCCCAGTAGTATCCCGGACCATAAAATCCAGGTCCTCTGAAGACTACTACAACCCCTGCATCGGCTGGTTTCGGGCAAAACGTCAGTGCCGCAATCAACACCGAAAGCGCAATAAGTATTCTTTTCATATCTACAAAGCTTTAAACGTAGGGGCGGCGACCGGGTTACAGCAGCGACCAGCGCGTCATGCGCCTCGCAATCGACCTCGTCATCAAAATCGCGGCGCGGAGTGATGGAGTAACGGAGTATTGGAGCGGTGATTGGATGATGGGAGTTATCGGCGTGGGAGTATTTCGCGGTTACCCAATCGGACCCCCAAGACGCTTGAATTAAGCAGTCCCAATCCAAGTTTTAAGGCTTAGGTCCCTCATGCTCACTAGCCTAGCCATAGTGACTGCAAACGGTTTCCAAAAACTGGCAACGCACTCGCGCTTTTTCCGTGCGGCTTGCATGGAAAGAACGTATTGGCTGATTTTATGAAAGTATTTCACTTGACTGCTCTCTTACTATCTAGTGCTCTCTCGCTGGCATCCGCCAATGCGATGCCCGATCTGGGTCGCGAAACCGGCAAATTTATCCGCAAGGATGAATCGGTTCCGAAAGACGTTAGGACTTTTAGACCAACAGAAACAACGGGCTCTAAAAAAACAGACGGCGGCTTTGCTATGCATCTCTGGCAACCAGCGGGTGACAGTATCCAGCTAGCGATCACCATGCCGACGCATCCGCCCACCCAGCTAGCGATCACCATGCCGACGCATCCACCCACCCAGCTAGCGATTACCATGCCGACGCATCCGCCCACCCAGCTAGCGATCACCATGCCGACGCATCCGCCCACCCAGCTAGCGATCACCATGCCGACGCACCCGCCCACCCAGCTAGCGATCACCATGCCGACACATCCACCCACGCGGTCCATGCGCTTAGCCTGACCAGAGTTTCGGTCAACATCTCGAAGTGCCACCAGCGTACTTCGAAGCGACAATCCTGGCCCAGTTGAAAAAGGGACTGGGTCAGGGTTCCACGAAGCTACTGTGAGAGACTGCCACCCGCCACCCTTCAGGAAGCTTCTTGAAGACCATCGTGTCCGTACCGAACTGTTTCTTTTTGGGAAAAATTGCTGTGAACCAAGTCAACACAAAGCCGATGTCTGGCGCGAGCATTTGAATCTGCGCTCGGTCCAGCATCAAAGTTCCCATCTCCTCCCGATTCGGGTAACCGACGTGGTAAGCCTTATTCAATAAATTCCAACCCCGAATATTTTCGCCTTCGACGACGATGACGAGATCGTCCGATCGCCAATAACCATCAACATAAGCATCGATATCGTGTTTATTCCACGCGTCGACCATCCGTATTAGCTGATCGTAAATCTCTTTTTCAGAATCACCAGCTCCCGCAACCTTTTGCTGATTGATCGTGTCGAGATCGGTCTTTGAATCGGCCGCGATGGGTGTCGAGAACATGGGAAAGCAGACAACCATCGACAGTATTGCTGCAGTTCTTAGTCCGGCACCCATTTTTCGAAGATAAGAGTGCAATTATCCCAGACCTGGACCGGATTGTCCAGTTACCTGGATTCTGCGCGGAGACGAGGTCTCTCTGTAAGCATCCATGCTCTCGGGGGGCAACCAATGTCGCGCCGCACTATCAGTTATCCGAAGCAAATGTCCAGCAGGCTTTCGCGGTAAACATTCTTGATTTGGCGCGATTAATCACCGTTGCGGAAGCGCCAAGATTTTCTCCGGGATTTCAGTCACCGACACGTCGGGATCTTCTTTCGTCGATTCATCGATGCGGAGAACCAGCATGCCGTCATTATCCGCAATCGTCGTTTGGGGAGAACCCTTCCAAAGCACCGTAACGGCCGGTCGAACCGATGAGGCCGGAGCAAAGACAAAGGTCAGATCTTTGGTCTGGGGCGCAAAAATTCCGAGAACCCCCATCGCTTTTCTGAAAAGATGATTGGCTTCTTTGAGGCCTGCCACCAATTCCGAGTTATCTAAATCTCTTCTGATTCGGGGCTGGGATTCTGACCTGCAATGTCAAATCTAGAGATCCTTTGGGTTGATTCGCAACGACCAACGGATTCTCCGCCAACAATTCGTTTGAAATCGGAAAATTCTCGACCGCGCCGTCCCTCGAAACGGGAACGTTAATGGGGCCGTTCTGGCTTTGAATGATCAGGCTAGTATCGGTCGGCGGCGGCTTATGGCCCTTGGACTCAATTACAGGTTCGACAAAAAAACGATCCTCTCTCATACCGCTGACTTGCCGCATCGCACTCCAACAAAACTTGTAGGATTGGCTAGCCATTTTAGGGGCATCACCGTCAACGCGAACCGGCGGAAGGGTATTGTCAGCGCCAAACCCGAGGCCAGTCAGCACTAGCAATGTGGCAATTGTAGCGGGAGCTAAAGAATTCAACTGTCCTATGCGGCGCATATCCTTTTATTCTTTGTAGCGGGCATCGGCACTGAGCCCAGTGCATTCTCGAAGCGCTTCGTTCTCGTCGTCCGCCTTCGCCAAGCCTACGGCGCGGCAGGCTGTCGTCGTCCTTCCGTCGTCGCCACGTTTATTGTGGAGCGCTGCCTCGCTTGCGAGGCCGACTTGAGCATACAGCGAAAGCTAAGGCGGACGAGCTGTTCTCGAAGTTTTACGAGCGGAGTACTGGAGTATCGGCGTGTTCGCATTCTCCCGAATTGCACCGCGTGGACGCGAGGTTGAAGATGCTTTTAGGGTGCGGCTAGCCCAACAAGTTCACGTAAGCCACGCAAACCACTGCCCGCCAAACCGAGGATGAAAGCCTGAATACCCAGCGCACGCGCACCAGCGCCATCGGCCTTTTCGTCGTCACCAACATGCAGCAGTTCCGCCGGCTCGACCGCGAATCGACGAAGAGCTTCTTGAAAGATGCGAGGGGAAGGTTTTTCCGCCCCCACTTGGCTGGACACAACGATCTGCTCGAACAGGTCTGAAATACCGACATGTCTAAGAATCTCGAAAAGGCGGCGATCGAAATTGGAGATAATCCCTAAACGAAACTCGGCGCTACGCAGATCCTCCAAAAGCTCGAGTGCGCCGGGTTCCAGCCGCCAAACGCCCGGCAAAGCAAACTCCTGATAAACGGCATCGAAAAAGTCGTCGAACGGTTCGACTTCAACTCTTGCATTCTCTAAGGTCTGCAACACAACGTCTCGCCACCAAGTCCGCCCGTCGTCAGATCGAGGCTCTGGTAGGTCCGGCAATCGGGGAGCTGTCTTCCAGGCCGCCCTGAAACCATGTTCCAGATCGATAGGGTTCAAGTTAGCTCCGAACTGTTTTGCCACCTCGGCGTAGGTCACGCCCACTGGACGTGAAAGCCGGATCAGCGTGTTTCCCGCATCAAACGTTATGACTTTCAGCATTTGCGAATTCCCGTAGCCACCGAAAACAGGGGTTGAAATAATAGCCGCAAAAGAACGCAAGGAACGCAAAAAAAATACGGCGAGTGGATCCGCATCCGCAAGGCCTACGGCGGGAACGCTGGGAACGCGCGGGAACGTTCTGCGTTGATCTGCATTCGCAGTCGCTTCGCCTCGTTGGAAGCTCTCAAATCTGCGTGAATCTGTGTCCATCCGAGGGCTTCTTTTGCGTTCCTTGCGCTGTGTTCTTTTGCGGCTATTCTCTGTTTTTCTTGCGGCAGAGACTCTGCGGGTTGAAGCGAAACTCAACTTCTCCTATTTTCCTTTGGGCTTTTGGCTGTTTTAGCCGCTATTCATCCGTTCGACGGAGGCCAGTTGACGGTCAACTTTTTCGTCATAGATTAAAAGACTCGACCGAAATGGCTGGAGCAGGCTGTAAAGCCAGGCTAGGGCCGCTCGGTCACTTATTGTTTATATGAACAGCGATCTACTTGCGGTGCTCGATTACATGGAGCGCGAGAAAGGCATTAAGCGGGAAGTCCTGCTTGAGGCGTTGTCGGGCGCTCTGCTCACAGCCGCAAAAAAGAGCGTGGGGCCCGCCCGCGATCTGCGAGTGACGATTGATCCGAAAAGCGGAGAGATCACAGCCCTAGCCAGTTTGATCGTTGCGGACGTAGTGCGAAGTATTCACGACGAAATCCCTCTGGCGCGCGCCAGGAAGATCAAGCCCGATGCCGTTGTGGGCGACGTGATCGAAGTGGAAGTGACGCCGGAAGGCTTTGGCCGAATCGCTGCGCAGACCGCTCGCCAAGCCATCCTCCAGCGGATTCGTCAGATCGAAAAGGAAATGATTTTTGATGAATTCAAGGACCGAGCCGGTGAGATCGTGAGCGGCACCGTGCGCCGGTTTGATCGGTCGGATGTGATCGTCGATCTCGGCAAATTCGAAGCCGTGATGCCGATGCGCGAGCGGGTCGCCACCGAGGATTATAATATCGGGGACCGGATTCGAGCGTATGTGGTTGCGGTTGAAAACACGAACCGCGGCCCGGAGATCATCATCTCGAGGAGTCATCCCAATTTTGTGCGCCGCTTGTTCGAAGTCGAGGTCAGCGAGATTGCTGACCGGACAGTCGAGATCAAGGCAATTTCTCGGGAAGCAGGTTACCGCACTAAGATCGCGGTTTGGTCCGCTGACGAAAAGGTGGATCCTGTGGGCGCGTGTGTCGGGATGCGTGGCTCGCGAGTAAAAAACATCGTTCGGGAGCTGAACCAGGAAAAGGTGGATATCATCCGCTGGAGTGCTGACCCGCGGGAGTTCGTGATGGAGGCTTTAAAACCGGCCAAGATCAAATCGATAACGATCGATGAGGAACGAAAAGCGGTTCAGGTGACGGTTGACGAAGATCAACTGTCGCTCGCGATCGGGCGCCGCGGCCAGAATGCCAGGTTGACCTCCCGGTTGACCGGATGGGAAATTAATATTTCTAAGGACGAGTCCGTTACCCACGCGTTTGAGCAAAAGTTGGCCCAAGCCATCACGACTCTTGCCAAGACTCTGAACATCGACGAGGAAACAGCTCGGTCGCTGGCTCGGGCAGGGATGAATAGCGTCGACGGAATTTTAGAGACGGATCCAAAAGATATCGCGGAACTGCTACAAATCGATTTAGAGCAGGCGCAGAAAATCCAGGAGTCGGCGAAGAAGGAACACGAACGTAAATTGGCTTCCATCTGAAAGAGGTGGGGCAATGCGAGATTTAGAGAAACAGATCACTCATGGTTACACGAGCAAGCACTCGAAAAGAATCCACCACGAAGACCCCACGGAAGCCTGACGCTCCCGCTGAGAAGAGTGCTGCGCCAAAGGAACCGACCGATCTAATAACTCCAAAGAAGAAACCGGCTGCGCGAGGAACGACCGAGCATAAGCCGGCACATGCAAGGCGGACTGGGGTGCCGCCAATCAGCAAGGCGCGCGCTCACGAACCGGAGCCAAAGCCTGCTCCTGGCGCTAAAGAAACTCCTGCGCCGCAAACGCCAGCTTCTCAAGCGAAGCCTGCCCCAAAGCCGGAGACCGTTTCGCTCATCGAAGAGAAACGCCCTAAGAAGAACGAACCGGCTGCTACCACCGAAACGCGGTCCGTGCTTCCACCGATCTCAAAGATCAGGCCGCCCACAATTTCGAAGCCGGTTGAGCCCGAACCTGAGACTCCAGCCAAGACAGAGCCGGCTGAACCTGTCAGCCCCGCAAGCGAGACCGCTCCACGGGCTGACAAAGCTCCGGCGGTATCCGACGATAAGACGGTTCACATCAAACCCCCCATCATCGTCCGCGAGCTTGCTCAGCGCATCGGCATCAAGCCATTTCAACTGATCAGTGATTTGATGGAGATGAATATCTTCGCCGCCATCAATCACGCGATCGAACCTGACGTTGCGGCCGCAATCTGTAAAAAACACGGTTTCGTTTTCGAAGTCGAAAAACGGGAGAAAGGTGGCGGAGTTCATAAGCCGGAGCCAGTGGTGGAAAAGCCGCCGGTTCCGGTCGTACCTCCCGAGAAAGAACTGCAGCCACGTCCTCCGATCATCACTTTCATGGGTCATGTGGACCATGGGAAGACTTCCTTAATGGATGCGATCCGTAAGACGCGGGTGGCGGCAGGCGAAGCTGGTGGAATCACTCAACATATCGGCGCTTACACGGTCACGCACAACGACCAAAAGATTACCTTCTTGGATACGCCGGGTCACGAGGCTTTCACGGCGATGCGGGCACGAGGCGCAAACGTTACCGATATCGTTGTGCTGGTGGTGGCGGCTGACGACGGCATTATGCCGCAGACGATTGAAGCGATTAACCACGCCAAGGCGGCAAAAGTGCCGATTATCGTTGCAATCAACAAAATCGATCTACCATCTGCCAATCCTGACCGAGTGAAAACCCAGCTGCAGGAACGAGGGCTTACTCCTGAAGATTGGGGTGGCAATACGATTTGTTGTCTAGTGTCGGCGACGAAAGGCACAGGCATCGACCATCTGTTGGAGATGATGTTGCTCCAGGCGGAAATCATGGAACTGAAGGCGAGCCCTTCGGTGCCGGCTCGCGGTAATGTGATCGAAGCGCAGGTGGAACCAGGACGCGGACCGACTGCGACGGTGGTGGTACGCGTAGGCACTTTGACCGTGGGTCAAGCCTTCATCTGCGGCAACTACTGGGGCAAAGTGAAATCTTTGATCGGCGATGCCGGACAAAATCTGAAAGAGGCTGGTCCTTCTACACCAGTCAAGGTTCTTGGTTTCACCGGCTTACCCAATGCCGGTGATGAGTTGCTGGTAATGGATTCAGAACGCTCAGCCCGAACGCTCAGCGAAGAACGGTTGCTAGAACTCCGGAATCAGAAGTTGGCAATGCCACAAAGAGCAACCTTGGAGTCGCTTTTCGATAGCTTAGGCGACGGAAAGAAACAGCTGCAGCTGATTTTGAAGTGCGACGTGCAAGGATCTTGCGAAGCGATCGCGGCAGCTCTCGAGCAAATCGAGAGCAAGAAGATCGACCTGGAAATCATCCACTCCGGTGTGGGCGCAATCACTGAATCAGACGTGTTGCTGGCCAGTGCCTCCAATGCGGTCATTGTCGGATTCAATGTTAAGACTGAGAACCAGGCAGCAGCGGCAGCCAAGCGCGAAGGTATTCAAATCAAGCTTTTCAGTATCATTTACGAACTGATCGACCAAGTGAAAGAAGCGATGGTCGGGATGCTCGATCCGGAAATTCGGGAGGCCGTTACTGGCCACGCCGAAGTCCGTCAGGTGTTCCAGCTGTCAAAGGGTACGGTTGCGGGCTGTTATGTGACCGATGGCAGAATCATCCGCTCCGGAAGAGCGCGGGTTTTGCGCAAGCGCCAACCGATTTATGACGGCGGAATGGCGACTCTGCGCCGGTTCCAAGACGATGTTAAAGAAGTCCGGGCCGGCGTCGAATGCGGCTGCAAGCTCGGAGATTTCAATGAATACGAGGTTGGCGATATCATCGAGTGTTACACTCTGGAAAAGATCGCCCAACAACTTTAAGCCAACACTCCATCACGGAGGCACAGAGGTCACAGAGAGTAAGAAGCGATGGATTTGTGTCCTGTGATCTTTGGCGATCGTTGTGCAAATGAACTTGGGAGACTCAAACGGAGACGCACCGGCACAACAAGGTCGCAAAGATCGCGAAGGACGAGGACTAGAACCCTGTCTACCTTTGAATTTTTTTTGCGATCTAACTTCGTGTCCTCTGTGTCTCTGTGGTGAATTTCTATGAAACATCGTTTGGAACGGGTAAACGAGGTGGTTAAGCGGGAGCTCAGTGAGCTGATTTCGCGTGAGCTTAACTTTCAACCAGAGGTTCTGGTCACCATTCCGGCTGTCGACATCAGCCCTGACCTAAAAAACTGTAATGTTTACGTGAGCGTCATTGGGGCAAGCTATCAAAAGTCCGATGTGCTGACCGAACTAGAGGAACACCGGATTACCCTTCAGCGGGAATTGTCAAAGCGAGTGGTGCTGAAATATACCCCTCATCTACACTTCAAATTAGACAACTCGATTGAGCGCGGAAACCGCGTACTCGAGATCATTCAAGACCTCGACGAGCCGCCCCGGGAGGAATGAACCAGGGATTTGCACCCATCGGAGATGTCCTCCGGTCAGCTGGGACGGTCGCCGTCTTGACCCACGTGCGACCAGACGGAGACGCCATTGGCTCACAATTGGCGATGGTCCTGGCTTTACAAAAGCTTGGTAAAACCGTGACAGCCTGGAATGAGGACGGGCTTCCGGAAAGCTTCGCTTTTTTGAAGGGCTCAGAGCTAATTACAAAACCGCCCGATGAACCGCTGGAGTTCGATACCGTGCTCGCCCTAGATACGGCAGCAAGAAATCGTCTGGGTACCGGCATCACGGCGATCCGAACCTACAAAACCCTGGTTAACATCGACCATCACGCGAGCAATCCCGGCTATGGCGACCTTAATTACATCGATGTTCAGGCTCCGGCCACAGGACAGATTATTTACGAACTGTTGCGGGACCAAAAACTCCCCTTTTTTCCTGAAATCGCAGAAGCGCTTTTCGTGGCGATCTCGACTGACACGGGGTCGTTTCGCTACCAAAACACGACTGCGCACACTTTTGAAGTCGCCGGCAAGTTGGTCGAAGCCGGTGTCGACCTGGCCACCATTTCGCACCGCATCTACGAGAGCTATCCGAAACGACGGATCCTGCTTCTAGGTCAACTACTGAATGAGGCGACCTTCCATGCGCATGATCGCATTGCGACCTTTACCCTTACGGAGGCAACCAAAGCAAGATTGTCGATTGACCCAGCGGATATCGACGGGTTAATCGACGTTATCCGGAGCATCGATACCGTGGTAGTCGCGATCTTCTTCGAAGAAGTCGCAGACCAGCGCGTTCGGATCAGCGTTCGGTCAAAAGACCTTAGAATAGACGCAAATCGGATTTGCTCGACTTGGGGAGGCGGCGGTCATCCGCTGGCTGCCGGAGCGCGAATTCGGGGAACACTGGAACAGGTGCGTACGAAGGTAATCAGTTACGTCAGCGATGAAGTCCTTAAGTACCCTTGATGGGTTGCTGCTAGTCGACAAAGAAGCGCAAATGACCAGCCATGATGTAGTGGCAACGGTCCGTCACCGCTTGGGGGTACAAAAGGTTGGTCACTGCGGCACGCTCGATCCTTTTGCGACCGGGCTTTTGCTGATCGTGATCGGCCGGGGCACTAAGATTCAGGATCTCTTAATGAGCGAGGATAAGGAGTACGTGGGGACCTTAACATTGGGCGTGACGACGGACTCGCAAGACCGGGATGGGAACGTGGTTGATACCCGTCCGGTAGAACAAATCGATCAAGGAAAAATAGAGTTAGCCTTTAAGAAGTTTCATGGCGACTTCTATCAGATGCCTCCGATGGTTTCGGCGATCAAGCGAGACGGCGTGCCGCTCTATAAGCTGGCTCGCCAAGGCAAAGTGGTCGAGCGCGAGCCCCGCTTTGTCCACGTCTACGCTCATGAATTAAAGGCGGTCCGATTGCCGGAAATCGACTTCCGCGTCATCTGCAGCAAGGGTTTCTATGTCAGAACGTATGCACACGACATTGGCACTGAGCTAGGATGTGGCGGCCATCTTTCGTCTTTACGCCGCACCAAGTCTGGACGCTTTTCGGTTGATCACGCGATCACGGTCCAAGAGATTCGGGACCTCGGCCGCGAAAGCTTAGCCACCAGAATCATTTCTCTACCTGATGTCTCGCGAATGCGCGGTGCCTGAACCCATGAAGTTGTTGCAATCGGTGGAACAGCTTTCGTCCCTCGCTGGGCCGATTCACCTCGCTATAGGGGTTTTCGATGGCATTCATCTTGGGCATCAGGCCGTGATCAAACGCGCGATTTCCGCGGCCGATGACGCCGGCGGTACCTCGGTGGTGTTAACTTTTCATCCGCACCCGGTTCGAGTGCTTCGCCCGGAGAAAGCGCCACGACTTCTCACCTCAACCCAGCATAAGACTCTGCTGATTGAACATCTCGGCGTCGGAGCCCTGTTAATTCAGGAATTTTCTCTGGCGTTTTCGCGGACACCGCCGCGAGATTTTGTTCTCCAGCTGCTTCGCCACGCGAAACGGCTGCAGACCATTTGTGTGGGTGAAGGTTGGAGTTTCGGCGCGAATCGTTCGGGCTCCGTCGATCTATTGCGCGAGCTTTCCGCCAGCGAAGGCTTCACTTTGGACACGGTAAAACCAGTCATTCTTGAAGGTGACGTAGTAAGCAGCACCAGAGTTCGGGAGTCTATCGAGAGAGGCGAATTGACGCAGGCCGCGAAATTTTTAGGACGACCGTTTACGGTTCTGGGAACGGTTACTAAAGGGAATCTTCTCGGGAGACAACTCGGTTTCCCAACCGCAAATCTTCGTGCCCATAATGAGCAGTTTCCCCCGAACGGTGTGTACGCAGTAAAAGCCTGGCATAAAGGAAGCGAGTACGGCGGCGTCGTTAACATCGGCGTCCGGCCGACCCTTGAACAGACGAAGGGCGAGCGGATCCTTGAGATTCACCTCTTTGATTTCGACCAGGATATCTATGGGGACGAGGTAGAGGTGAGTTTTTTAGAGTACCTGCGTCCCGAAAAGAAGTTCGACAGCCTCACTCAACTGAAGGAACAGATCGGGCGCGATGCAGGGGTGGCGCGGGAGATTTATCGCGCTCGGCGCTAGGCGTTTACCCGGATGTATTTCGGGGCTGAATCAAAATTTAGCGACTTCGCCCGCCTGCATGTTGTCTTGATTTCCGATCGGAGGGCGTTGCATTCGGTATGCCGCCGGTGAGCGTTTGCCTGGCCGAGGGTTGGCCGCAACGTTTTTGGTGTTCTACACCCGCGACGCCCCGAAAACGCGCCACGCCAATTGGGGTTGCACGTCTCGCTAACCTGCCCCGCGTTCCAGGGAGCCGCGGCCTAACAAACAGTTCGGACGAAAGGCGCCACGCGTGCCGCACCAATCTGCAGTATTGCAATGCGGAATGCGGCTCCCCTCCGAACGTGATCACCGCGATCGCCCGTTATTTGCCGCTCACTCCAAGCCGGCCGAGCACACCACGTGTCAGCGTACCCGTCACTGGTTCGCCAGCACTCAGTTGATAGCGCTGGAGCGCGTTTTGGGTGTTCGGTCCGAAATCGCCGTCGACATCGCCGTTGTAGTATCCCAATCGGTGCAGCGCCTCTTGGACTTGGCGTACCTGGCCAACGGTATAGCCGTTGACGGCAGTTCGATCCATTGTTTCGACCGTTGTGCCCAAAGGTACTCTCTTTTCGGAAGGAACGGTTTGAACCCGAGGCCGCGGCGCCGGCTTGGGCTGCTCGAGGGGCTGATTCACCAGCGGGTTATTATCCAGCGGATTGTAAAGCGAGCGAAACTGTTGTGTGTTCGCAAACAATCGAGCCTGCGGCAGATTCACCTGCGGAACATGGATCGCAACCGGCGCTTCGATGTGCGGGGCAACAACTATCACCGGATGTGTCTGCGCTTGCGTCCAAGAAGCGGCGGCCGCAAACAAGAAACAGAAAATCAACTTTCCCATACTGAAACCTCCTGAACGGCCAGTCCACCTTCGCTGCGCTTCTGCGCCGCGAGTCTGCACGGTGAGGGAATCGAACCCCCGACCTACTGGGTGTAAACCAGTCGCTCTACCGCTAAGCTAACCGTGCTCGCTCAAGATTTCCAGAGGACCCGATATCTAAAGCGGTTTCCTCGGGCGGTCAAGGGGGACGAATAGCCAGGGGTAATAGCACGTTTTTCCGAGGAGGAACGTGAAAGGGAAGGCGGACGGATGAGACTCATGGGACCCATAGGACTTATGTAATTTCACTCCTAAGTAGGAGTACGCTTTAACTCATAAGTCCCATTAGTCCCATAAGTCCCATTCGTTGCAGGACTCAGCCGAAATCTACACGTGCAGAACCCAAATCCGCGAACTGCGTCCTTTTGAGCAGGCTGCGGAGAAATTCCCACTCCGGTCATTCGGGCATCTGCTCTGGAGTCTGGAGTGACGGACTCTCGCCGCGTACTCCCGTGCTCAATGGCACACGTCGTGCTTCGGTCAAAATAGGTCGGCGGCAAACGCTACGGTTGCCTGGCAAAGAGGAGCATGGTATTTGCGGGCTGCGATGTCGTGGCAGCACCCAATCGCCTGATTAGCAAGAATTACCAGACATTGTAACCAGATTAACCGTAGCAGATACTCTATGCTCGCTGCTTACAGCTCGAAAGTACGGCTCGTTCTAACCATCATCGTAATTTGCTGTTCGTTTTTTCTCGTAAAGGCTGCATTTGCGCAGAACGCCACTCCGACCCCAAGCGCCCAGGCCCAGGCGAACGCCGGAAGCTCTCTGGAAGACCGTGTTGCAAGCCTAGAGGCGTACATCAAGAATACGGACGGCACAAAGACTTTGGCGGATTCACCGGGCCCCGGTCACAACGCGTGGATGATGACCTCCGCCGCGCTGGTCTTATTCATGACCTTGCCCGGGCTGGCTTTGTTCTACGGCGGGCTCGTGCGGAAGAAGAACGTGCTATCCGTACTCGCTCAATGCCTCGGCATCGCCGGCTTGGTGACGCTGTTGTGGTGGAGCTTTGGGTATAGCCTGGTTTTCGGGAAGGGGTTCAACAATGGGTTTCTTGGGGGAGCAGAGCACTTCTTTCTGAACGGTGTGACCTCTTCTCCCAATCCCGACTACAGCTTTTGGGTTTCGGAAAATGTTTATGCCATGTATCAGCTGATGTTCGCAATTATCACGCCTGCGCTCATCGTCGGCGCAATTGCTGAACGGATGAAATACACGGCTCTGATGACCTTCATGTTCTTTTGGATGTTCATCGTGTACTTCCCGATGGCCCACATGGTGTGGGGCATCACCGGGTTCATGAATGGAATTTGGAACACCGGCGCCGGGATCAAGGCGATCGATTTTGCCGGCGGGACCGTGGTCCACATGACTTCCGGTTGGTCGTCATTGATTCTCTGTCTCATTCTTGGCCCGCGATTAGGCTACAAACGGGAGCCGTTAGCACCGCATAGCGTGGTATTGACCATGATCGGAACCGGCATGCTGTGGGTTGGCTGGTACGGATTTAACGCTGGAAGCGCGGTAGCGGCTGACCGGATTGCAGCAAGCGCTTTTACCGCAACGACTTTGGCTACCGCAACTGCTGCTTTTGTGTGGGCCTTGTTGGAAAAGATTCTCAGAGGTAAAGCCAGTGTCCTGGGTTACTGTACAGGAGCAGTCGCAGGTCTGGTGGTCATCACGCCTGCTTGTGGATTTGTGGATTCAACGGGAGCTATCATTATTGGCGTTTTTGCCGCTGTCATTCCTTACGTTGCGGTATCAGTCTTGAAGCCGAGATTAGGTTACGACGACGCCCTCGACACATTTGGTGTTCACGCAATTGGCGGGACCATCGGCGCTTTGCTAACCGGCCTCTTAGCCACGAAGCAGGCAAATCCTAATCTCCGGGACGATGTTCTCGGTTCACTTTTTGTTTCCCAGCTTGCCGCTGTCGGCGTCACCTTGCTATTGTCGGTAGTAGGGACCGCAGTCATTGCTTTAGCGCTCAAGTTTGCGATGGGCTTGCGTCCAACGGCAGAGGTAGAAACTGCTGGTTTAGATATCTCAGAACATGGCGAAGAAGCTTATATTAGCTAAAGGATCTGTTTGGCAGCACAGCAATGAAAAAAATTGAAGCGATTATTAAGCCCTTCAAGCTCGAAGAGGTAAAGGAGGCTCTGTCAGACCTCGGTATCGAAGGAATGACCGTCTCTGAAGTTAAAGGATTCGGACGCCAAAAAGGGCACACTGAGATCTATCGAGGGAGCGAGTACACGGTTGATTTTCTTCCGAAAATCAAGATCGAGGTGGTTTTGCCCGACGGAATGGTCGAGAGCGCAACCGTCGCAATCGTGAAGGCGGCTAAGACCGGAAAAATCGGAGACGGTAAGGTGTTCGTCTATAATATCGACGAAGCGATCCGAATCCGGACTGACGAGACCGGGGAAAGAGCTATTTAAAGGAGTTCAGGAGTTCAGGAGTTCAAGGAGTTGCAGGAGTTCAGAATCCGAAACGTTCCGCGCCGGCAATAATCGCTGCAATTACGGAGCGCTGTCCTTCTGAACTCCGGCAACTACTGAACTCCTTCAGCACAAAGCCTGAACCGCTTAAAAATCGCCGGCGATTTTTGAGCGGTTCAGGCTTTGTGCTATTTTTCGCTCCTCATGAGCAGTACTACGGAGCACACGGACGTAATCAATGCGCGCATTCTAGCTGTCTCCGAAGATAAGATTCAGGGATTTGTCCGAGAGCCTTTTACTCGCATCGCGGAGCTGTCGGGACTCGCTGAAGACTTGGTGCTCGAACGAATTCGCTCCATGCTCGCGGCTGGAACGATACGTCGTGTTCGGCAAACCTTGTTGGCGACCAGCCTAGCTCACGGAGCCTTGGTCGCATGGAAGGTTTCTCCGGAACGTCTTGATGCCGCCTTTGATTTCATGTTCCGCCAGGACCCTTTTTCCGGTCATGTCGTCATCCGGTCCACCGATTCGAATACAGCTGGAAGCGAGTACAGATTATGGACGACGATTAAAGTCCCTCAAGGCTTTAGCTTGGAACAGCATGCCGCGGTGCTGCAGAATAAGGTCGGCGCTGAGAGAGTTGTGTTGATGCCGGCAAAAGGGATTTTTGCCTTAGGAGTCGGTCACGTTCGCCGCAAGACGTTAGTATGCGGTGACAAAGCAGATGCTCCGGCAGAGATGCTGAAGACGGAGATCGTTGAATTGAGCTCTCTGGAGTGGCGGGTCCTGGTGGCCCTGAAACGGGAGTTCGCCTTGGAGGAAATTCGGTCTCACCCCTGGGTAGAGCGGGCTCGGGAGGCCGACTTACCATTGGAAGTCTTTTTTGAGGTGGCTGAGGCCTTAAACGAAAAAAAAATCATCGGGCGATTCTCCACTTTTTTGGAGCACGTAAAACCTTCCGCATCCGGTGTTCGGGTCACTCGTTTCAACGGCTTATTCCATTGGGCGGTTCCTTCTGGATGGGAACACAAGGCGGGTTCTGAAGTTGGCCGGCACGAGATTTTAACTCATTGTTATTGGCGAGAGGCCGGGCCTGAATTCGGTAATGTCAATATCATGGCGGTTGCTCACGGGACCGACAAGAACTGGCTGTTGCAGAACAAGGAAGCAATCGACAGACATTTGCAAGCCTGCGGAATTCCGACTACCTACACCAACGTATTTTGGGGTGGTAGATCGGAGATTAAGCCATCCGAGATTTCGCCATTGGTGTATCAGGATTGGTTGAAGCGCATCAGTTAGTGATTTCGTCTCTCGGCTGCCGCCAAATGAGTAGGCGCCTGGTCAACCTGACCTGACCTGCTCCAACGAAACTGTTTTTAGAATTCCATGCGTATCGTGGCCTTCTTTGTTTTCTGTTGCTGGGCGAGCAGCTTGAATGCGGAAGAAGAGTTCAGCTTTGAGTCGGCGCCGGGGAAACTCCCCAAAACAATCGCGCCCCGTCATTACGTTATACATCTCGAGCCCGACGAGAACCAGATGACGGCCGATGGAGCTGAGGCTGTTGAAATCGAAGTGCTGAAGCCGACCCGTCAAATCGTAATGAATGCGGGCGATATGAAGATCTGGAACGCCACACTTAGCCACAGCGGCGCTCGAGAGAAGCTCGTTCCGCAACCGGATCTCAATGAACAGCAGGTGAAATTCGAGACGGCACAGGATCTTCGCCCTGGCACTTATACCCTCTCCTTCTGTTTCAGGTCACCGATCAACACCGAATCGCGTGGCCTCTTCCTTCAGCATTATAAAGCAAACGGAAAGACGGAAACGATTCTGGCGACCCAAATGCGGCCAGACAAGGCCCGGCAGATGTTTCCGTGTTGGGATGAACCCGCTTTTCGGGCCACCTTTCAGCTCTCAGTAAAAGTCGACAAGAAAACCTCCGCCGTTTCAAACATGCCGGACGTGGCCGAAGAACCGGTCGGCAGCGACAAGAAGATCGTCGTCTTTGGACGATCGCCTCCGATGTCCACTTATCTCGTTTCTTTGATCTGCGGACGTTTGGATAGCATTGAGGACCAGGTCGATGGCGTAAAACTCCGGGTCCTCACGATTGCGGGGAAGGCGAAATTAGGAGCGTTTGCTCTGGAGAATGAACGCAAGCTGCTAACTTATTATCGCGACTACTTTGGGGTCCCTTACCCAATGCCGAAGCTGGATCAGATTGCGCTTCCCCAAAATTTCGGAGGATCGGTAGAAAGCTGGGGTGCGATCGCTTACGACGAGAATCTTTTACTATACGATTCGTTAAACAGTGCCTCTCAAGCACAAGAACAGATTTTCGCCACCATGTCGCGCGCAATAGCCCAGCAGTGGCTCGGCGACCTGGTTACGATGGCCTGGTGGAATAATCGCTGGCTAAGCGAGAGCTTGTCGTCCTGGATAGCACATAAAGCAGAAGACAAACTACATCCCGAATGGCGAAGCTGGTTACGAGCGACCGCTGACCGAGAACAGGCCATGGCGCAAGACGAACGCAGTGATACCCGCCCGATACAACCGCCGGTCAAACGCGACCCTCAAGCAGACGACGGGTTTGAGAATATCATTTCCTGGAAGGGGCAGTACGTGATCCGCATGCTGGAAGGCTTTCTTGGCGATGAAGGTTTCCAGAATGGGATTCGGCTTTATCTAAAGCAGAATCAGTTTTCGAACGCGACCGCCACCAACCTTTGGACGGCGTTGGATAAGACTAGCGGCCGATCCGTCTCCCAGATCGTATCGCCATGGCTGACCCAACCGGGCTACCCGATGATCCGCGTAACCGCGGAGTGCGTTAAATCGAAACAAGTGGTTACGCTGGAGCAATCCCGGTTCACTTTAGAGCCGCCCCCGGGCAATGAGCAGCAATGGAATATTCCGGTCGGGATCCTTTCGACATTCAATCCGCATCGCCCGACTTACGCTTTACTCGATAAAATCACGCAGACCTTCGATTTCCCGGATTGTTTGGGCGCTCTCAATGTGAACGCTAACGACCTCGGTTTCTATCGGGTTTGGTACGATCCTGATCTCTTCACTAAGCTGTTCCGGGAATGGGATCGATTGAGCGAAGAGGAGCGAGTCGATGTCGTCTCAGACTCCTGGGCTATGGTGATTTCGAATCGTTCCCCGATCGCAACCTATCTGACACTTTTGGAAAGTCTAGAGGGTGAAACCAGTTACAGTGTTTGGCATAACCTGCTTCAAGCGCTCATTACAATCGATCGCTTGGAACAGGGCCAACCCGGCCGAGCAGCGTATCAAGCATATGTTTGCTCCCTGCTCAATCCTCTGCTGGAGCGACTCGGCTGGTATCCGAATAACGACGAAGAACTCGCCACCAAGTTGTTCCGTAACGAATTGATCCAGGCCCTGAGCGTTTTTGGTGATCGTTCCGTCATTAACCAAGCTTTTGAGCGGTTCGAGCAAATGCGCAAAGACCCGAACAGCCTCACCCCGGATTTACGCGGAGTGGTGGTAGCCGTGGTCGGCCGATACTGCTCGGAGAAAGTATACGCTCAGCTTCATCAACTGGCGCGTGACGCCACCTTACTGGAAGCGAAAGACGATTATTATCACGCGATGGAGTGTGCTCTCGATCCAAAGCTAGCAGAGGAAACACTGGACCTCGCTATCAGCGAAGAGTTGTCACCCGCAGAATCTGCTAGCGCATTCGCAAAAATCGCTTCTGAAGGGGAGCACGCTGACCTCGCCTGGAACTTCGTTAAGGACCGGTTAGACCTGTTGGAAAGGGATCGATCTCAGACGTTATGGACGGTTCTGGTGCCCGCTATTGTGGAGGGGATGTACGACCGGGAGAGTGCCGAAGAAATCCTCAACTTGAGTAAGAAACGACCTATCGATAACGGTCTGGTTAGAACGCAAATGGCTGCCGATTTATTGCAAGCTCGGGCAAAACTTCGCGAACGCTTGCTCCCGGATATTGATGATTGGGTTAAAAAAAAGGCCGGCACGAAGGTAGAAGCGGTTCCAAAGTCTCCGGCGATTACCAGCACTTTTACTACGTCTGTGGCCCCATCTTTGAGCCCCGTCTCAAGCCCCGGAGTGAACAACTCGACACCTACTCCAACTCCCGAGTCAACGGCGGTCAAGATCGTTGTATCGCAAGAACCTAGGGGGACACCAGAACCGGTGGCATCGGCCCCAGTTGTCTTAATAAATTCGACACCCCACCTACCGCTGGTGCCGGTGCCGACACCAACGCCAATTCCACAGCCGTTAAGCATGATTCAGAGCACGCCTCAACCGGTTCCAACCGTCGTTGCGCAGCCTAGCCCGACTCTTGAACCGGCTACGCCGAGCCCAACCCCGGCTGCCTCTCCAAGTCCGGTCGAAGCGGCGGCTCCAATGGATTCACCAAAGCCAGAAGAATCCGCTCCCGATTCGTTACAGCGCGAAGGGAATTCCTCAAACGTATCTCAACCTCCGGCGGCGTCACCCGAGCCGTCTCCTACCATTCAGAAACGGGCTGCCGTGAAACGTACACCAAAACCGAAGCCGACTCCGACGCCAACGCCTAAGCCGAAAACAATCATCGGCCAAATCTTCGACAACTTGCGGAAGGCAACTGAACAAGCAGCCAAGCCGACGCCGACCCCAACTGTTCATTATTGGGCGACACCAAGACCGAAGGGCGGTAAGGCATCGCCCGCACCAACGCCGCGGTGATGGATAGGAGATAGAATCTGGGAGCTAGGAGGGGTGTGACGAAGGGGCGATATGACGGATGGGCGATTTCTTTCGCGCTTTCAGCGCTGGCGACTTTCTTCGCACCTGTAACTAGGGCTCGCAGACTCAGCTTAGGCTAAACTCTTTCAGCGCTTCGCGCCTCGGATCGCCGTTTCGCTCATTCGCGCACCCCTCCTAGCTCCTAGATTCTAGCTCCTAACTCCTCCCCTAGACTCCGCTCAACAATTTTTCCAGCGTTTCTCCGACAAGATTCGGGTTCGCTTTCCCTTTTGAAGCCTTCATCACCTGCCCTTTTAGAAAGTTGATCGCGGCACCTTTACCAGCTCGATAGTCTTCGACCGACTTCGGGTTCGCTTCGATCGTTTGCTGGCAAAGCAGCTTGATAGCGTCAATATCGCTCTCCTGTTTAAGGCCCTTTGCTTCAACAATCTCTTCCGGAGCCTCACCAGACGCAAACATCTCGGCAAACACTTCTTTTCCCTGTTTGCTGTTGATCTTCCCGTCTTCGATCAATCCGGTCAATTCTGCGAGGTGCTGGGGTTCGATGGGACACTCCTCCACTGACTTCCCAGCTGCCGCCAAGGCGCTCAACAAATCGTTTAGCACGTAGTTGGCCACCGCTTTCGGTCTCTTGGCTCCTTTGGCAGCCGCTTCAAAATAGCGGGAGAGTTCTAGATCGTCCGTCAGCACTCCGGCGTCATAGCTGCTAATCCCGTATTCACGGACGAAACGTTCGCGCTTGAACCAAGGCAGTTCGGGTAACCGTGCACGTACCGCCGGCATAAACACCTCCGTTTTTACAGGTAGCAAATCCGGATCCGGGAAATACCGGTAATCGTGGGCCGACTCCTTAGTGCGCATCAGGAAAGTTTCGCCTCTGTCGTCGTCCCAGCGGCGGGTCTCTTGTGACAATTTCTCTCCGCGTTCTAAGGCAGAAATTTGGCGATCGATCTCAAATGCCAAAGCGCGACGCACCCCGCTAATGGAATTCAGGTTCTTTAATTCGATCTTAACGCCATACTCGGTCTGATGACTCGGCCGGACCGAGACGTTACAATCGCACCGCAACTGGCCTTTCTCCATATCGGCATCGCTGACATCCGCATAAATCAAGGCCTGTTTCAGCGATGTCAGATAAGCAAACGCTTCTTCGGGTGATTCAATGTCCGGTTGAGAAACTATTTCCATCAGCGGGGTTCCCGCTCGGTTGAAATCGATACCGCTCGTTGTCTCGAAATGGAAATTCTTAGCGACGTCCTCCTCTAAATGAATGCGGATCAGCCGGACTCGTTTATCCGCATTTTTGATGCTCTTTTGCGCGTCTTTTGGATAAGCGAGATCGTGCAGAGGTACCTCACCGTTCTGGCAGATTGGCAAATCGTACTGCGATATTTGGTAATTTTTCGGCATGTCCGGATAGTAGTAGTTCTTACGATCGAACTTGCAGATGGGAGCGACGTCGCACTGAAAGATCAATCCGGTCAGGGCCGTCATTCTGAGTGCTTCGAGATTCATCACGGGTAATGCGCCGGGCAACCCAAGGCAGGTCGGGCAAACATGCGTGTTTGGCTCAGCCCCGTACTCGATCGCGCAACCACAGAACATTTTGCTCTTGGTCTTCAGCTGGACATGCACCTCAAGTCCAATCGTCGCAATATAATCACTCTTCATAACGGAATAAGTCTACAGGGATCAGGTCCATCGGCAGCAACCGCAGCAAATAGGTTGAAACATGGACTGAATCAAGCGCATTGGAAAGGTTGTGCCGCGAAGCGGCTATAGACCATAGCCCAGGCTCCAGCCCTGGGTTAGCCAGTGCGAGGCAGTGCCCTGAAAGCGGCACCAACCCCGCGGACGCGGGGTGCAATTCGGAAAAGGCACACAGCAGCGATTCCGGCGCGCATACCTATCAATCAGCCCTCTCGAGGACGACGACGACAGCCTGCCGCGCCGTAGGCTAGGCGAAGGCGGGAGGACGAGAACAATGCGCCTCACGCGCACGCTGACCCAGGACTGAAGCCCTGGGCTATGATGTATAGCCGCTTCGCGGTAAATTCAGACGCCCTACAGGCTCATCTGCCATTCATCCTACCGTCCTGCCCCTTTCCACTGTTTACCGACCAACTCCTGCCTGACCTCACCGTTAGTAAAGAACTGGACAAGCTTTGGGTTGGTCACCACGCCAAGGAGATCGCCCTTCTCAATCGAAGTCGAGAGCTCCGGATCACTGGCCAGAGCTTGAAAGCTTGGATTGTTGCTCAACGGCCTGAACACCGGGTCCGCCATCAACTGTTTAACAGCATCCGGACGCGACAGAATGGAGCTCCAACGATCGATGGCATCGTAAACCGAACCTGGGACCGGATCGAGCGCGCGACTTACATCGCCTAACCAGCCCGAGTCAAGGGATGCTTTTGCTCTGGCAAACGTTGAGATCACGGGAGCGGGAGATAACCCCCGACTAGTCTGCAGCGCCACTTCATCTTCAGCGACTCGGCCAATCACATGG
This sequence comes from Verrucomicrobiota bacterium, assembly GCA_019236675.1. GTDB lineage: Bacteria > Verrucomicrobiota > Verrucomicrobiia > Chthoniobacterales > JAFAMB01 > JAFAVN01. The sequence continues at coordinate 20,815 of JAFAIO010000109.1, read as the reverse complement.
ATAAGAATCATGAGGAACCAAACTGCAACTAGACCGTAGATGAATCCCAGGAACGATCCGCCGACACCTGAAATCAAGCGAGAGAGTATCAAGTCATAGTCCCGGGTCCTCCGGAACAGGAACCCGCCTGCGAGCATCATTAAATAAAAGCAAAGTATGCCCATGAGCACACGCGCCAGCATCAGGCCGCCCGGAGAGATCGTGTTCGAACTCATCCCCAGCACATTGAGGGACGGGTCTGCCAAGAAATAAACGATTAACGCGGAGACGACGACCGCTACTGGAATCAGAAGCTGAAGCAAGAGCCCGCGGAAACTACCGCGAATCGTGGAGTAGGCTACGCAGATGGCAAAAACAATCAGCAATCCTCCTTGCCATTGCTGGGGTGCCTCACCGGTCATGACGCATCAAAGAAAATTCTGAGCCCGATGCCGTAGCCAGTGATCACAGACGACCAGTATGGCCATCGCTTCAACGATCGGCACTGCTCGGGGAAGAACGCATGGGTCATGACGGCCGCGGGCAGCCAATTCGACGGATTCTCCGGCCACGTTCACGGTGGTCTGGGGACGCAAAATCGTGGCAGTCGGTTTAAAGGCCACCCGCAAAACAATGTCTTCACCGTTACTGATCCCGCCTTGTATACCGCCAGAGTAATTAGACTTCGTGCGCACCCGGCCGCCTTGGAATTCGTAAGGGTCGTTGTGTTCGGCTCCCGTCATCCGTGTCCCGGCGAACCCGGATCCAAACTCAATTCCTTTCGCAGCTGGCAGACTCAGCAATGCTTTCCCAAGATCAGCCTCTAGCTTGTCAAAAACCGGTTCACCCAAGCCGGGCGGAACACCGCGGATCACGCATTCGATGATACCTCCGACCGAGTTCCCCTCTTTGCGCATCGTCTGAATCAATTCGATCATCTTTGTGGCTGTCTCTGCGTGCGGACACCTGACGATGGAGCTTTCGACTTCCTGGAGTGTCACCGTGCGTGAATCGATCTCGGCTTCGAGAGTATGGATCTGGCGGACATAAGCCACTATGTCGAATCCGGGGATAGTTTGCGCTAACACTTTACGGGCCACTGCGGCCGAAGCCACACGCCCGATGGTTTCACGGGCAGAAGCCCTACCGCCACCTTGCCAGTTTCGGATCCCGAACTTCGCTTGATAAGTGAAGTCCGCATGAGACGGTCGATAGGCCGCTTCCATCTCGCGATAAGCTTCCGGCCGCGCATCCTGGTTTCGAACCATGATTGAAATCGGGGTGCCCAACGTTTTGCCTTCGAAAACACCGGACAAGATCTCGCATTTGTCAGCCTCCTTTCGCGGAGTCACGATCTCGCTTTGACCCGGTCGTCGCCGATCCAATTCCACTTGAATATCCTGTTCCGAGACGACGATTCTCGGCGGGCAACCATCAATTACAACACCGACTCCGCCCCCGTGGGACTCACCCCAGGTCATCACCCGAAATAGAACACCAAAAAGAGAAGACATGTCGCTATGAAGGCTGTTGATCTATATAAGCGTTTATCAGGGGCAAGTCCATATAGGAGCTAGGAACTAGAATCCAGGAGCTAGGAGGAGTCTGCGGAACCGCAGTGCGGGCAATAGCCGCTCACCGGTGAACCTTAGCGCGTCCCCTCAGTCTACCAGGTCCACTTCTTTCCGCCGACACCACCACGTGGATAACCCCCTCCTAGCTCCTAGATTCTAGCTCCTAGCTCCTCTTTTTACTCGCGCCCCGCGCTGTTACCGGCCAGAAACAGTAGTCGCACCGAATACCGCGCTAATCCTAACGTGAATGTCCACCACTTAGAGCTCTTTTTCTATGTTGCCAAGCATGGCGGAATCAGCTCAGCGGTTCGGCATATGCCTTATGGCATCCAGCAACCGGCGGTGAGTGGCCAGATTCTACAGCTCGAAGAATATTTGGGCCAGAAACTGTTCCATCGAAGACCCTTCTCTTTGACTCCTGCGGGAGAGCGTCTCTTTCGCTTTATCCAACCATTTTTTGAGAATCTTGAGCTTGTTTCGGGAGAGCTCAGGGGTCACCAAAACAAAGAGCTCCGTCTTGCTGCCTCGACAGCTTTACTGCGAGAGTACGGCCCCAGGCTACTGGACCGGGTCAAGCAGCACGTCCCGGAGCTAAAGCTAATTCTCCGTGAGGCGGACCAATCCATGGCCGAAGACTACGTTTTGGCCCAGGAGGTTCACCTCGCTGTGACCGAACTTTACACCAAACCGCCCAGCGGCATTCAAACCGAGGTGCTGGCTGAACTCCCCCTGGTTCTCCTCGTTGCGGTTGACGCTAAAACGAAAAAAGCGAAGGAGATCCTAGCCCAACGGGCTCAGCCGCTGATATCGGTGCCGGCTAACTCTGCCCTTTATCGGACATTTCAAGATGGTCTGCGGCAACACGGTCCGCCTTGGGAAATTAACATCGAACTCTCGACCTTGGAGATGGTACTGACCTATGTGGCTGCCGGCTACGGGGTTGGTCTATCGGTCCGCGCCCCGGGCCTTGAATTCGGACCCAAGCTTCAGGCAATCGATCTCGACGATTTCCCTCGGGTGAAGATCGCAGCTTTTTGGCAAGAACCTTTGGCTGTGCTTCCCAGCCTTTTTCTTGAAGAGATCCGTAAGGAGGCTCGAACGCAGCTGTCTGTGCCCCAGAAACCGAAGGCGATTAGCGGACAGGGATAGTCAGTGGCCAGCGCACGGATGAGACTCATGGGACTAATGGGACGTGACGACCGGAGATAAAGCTACGCCATTCCTATCAACTCGCTGACCTAACCGACGATCCAAGCGGAGACATGGGCTCGCTAAGAGACTCTACACACCCACAGTCGAGGACGACGACGAGGACGATTACGGCCGCTACGTTCCTTTTGCAGGCTGGGCGCCCGCAGACTGAGCGGATCGATCGCGAAGGAATAAATCTCTGCCCCTAACTCTCCTGACATAAGGCTGACAGTGAAGAACCTACTATGCCAGAGCCGACACAAGGCCTCCGGAGGAGTTGATTCTGGATGCCGAGAATCATCTTGCGCTACGCAGGGTTTGCGGCGTGTGTAACTAAAACAGAAACAAAAACGCTCTCATTATGTCCACCTTAACAGCAGCATCTCTCACGGTGCCGGATACGTTTCCTCCGTTCAGCTTAGCTCGCCTTCTCAAGACAGTCTTTAATCCTAAAGGCGGCGAAAAAGTAGCGATCTTAATCGACCTTGATGATCCTTATCAGGTCAAAGATTTCGTGTTCCTGAAGAATCCGGATTTGACGATCCAGCGGCATGCTTACGACGTTTTTTATCTGGGCTTGAAGAACTGTGTTCTGAACGAACTCGGCTTAACCGGTGGAGAGCTTTTTGCTTACAAGATCACGGGTGGCAGTAATCTGGATCTTCCTGACCTAGCGGTTTCGACCAGAGGAAAAGAAGTTAGTCCGGAACGAGACATCTACCCGAACTTCGATATTATCCTTTGTATCTCGACTTATTCTGCGACCGCGCCTTTGACTGCCTTCGCCAAGAAATACGGGTTCCGCGGCGCCACCTTACACGGGCTCAACCAAATCATTCTGCAAACCGGTCTAGCCGTCGACTATGACGAAGTCAGCCAGAATGCCGAAAAGCTGCGACTAGGAATGACAAAGGCGGATTGGGTAGAAATCGACTTCGTGGTTGCAGGATCGAAGTCCACGTTGCACCTGGACTTGAGCCAACAAGAGGCTCAAAAGAGCCATGGTCTTTGTCGTGGGGGGCCAGACGTCGCCAACCTCCCTGCCGGAGAAATTTATTTCGTTCCTACGGGCGCCTCAGGCGAGTTCCCGCTAAAATACGAGGACGGAACGCTTGGCCTGATGACCGTTGATCACGGACGTATCGTCGATGCCAAATTGATCCGCGGAAACGCCAAAACGATTGAGGAGCACAATCAAAAACTGAGTTCCGATCCGGTAACTGGCGAACTCGGGGAGCTTGGGTTCGGAACGCAGCTTCTGCCAACCTCAGGGCGCGATATTCAGGACGAGAAAATTCTCGGAACCCTGCATGTGGCAACCGGGCGCAGCGATCATCTCGGCGGACATCTAACTCCGGATAAATTCACAAATCACAAAAACGCCACGCATGACGACATTCTGTTCGCGCCGCACAAGACGCCCGAAGTAAATGTCTCGCAGGTGCGGATGCGCCGTGACGGAAAAACCGAGATCCTTATTGAGGACTTCGTACCCGCTCCGTACATGGCGGGTCTGCTGAGCTAGTGGGTTATCGGCAGGTCTAATAAGTCCCATCGGTGCTAGTTTGGGAGCCGTGCCGCAGCTGATGCCGCACGGAGGATCTATTCCGCCATGAACATTTACGAAACAGATCTTCTGCTAAATCAGTATCTGCTTTTTCACTACGGAACAGCGGAAGATCAAGTTCCCTATTCGTTTGGGCCTCGAGATGCACTCTTTTATCCATCTCGTTGCGTAACCGACTTTCTGCCGGACATCGGGCGGAAAACGCGCGCTCTCGATCTAGGGTGCGCCGTCGGCCGATCGACTTTTGAGCTGACCCATTGGGCCGACGAAGTCATCGGGATTGACCTTTCCGGCCAATTCATTGCGGCAGCTCAAGCCATCCAGGAGGCTGGAAAAGTACAGATTCGGATCCTTGAGGAGGGCCGACGGTCAACGGTTGTCACTCGCCGGCTGGATCCCGAGATTGACCGCTCCAAATGCCGATTCTTCGTAGGGGATGCCCTGCGGGTTTCGCCGGAATTGGGGAGCTTTGACCTGATTCTGGCAGCCAACCTGATCGATCGGGTGTCTCGACCCGTAGATTTGTTGGGGGAAATTAAGCGTTTGCTGAGATCGAATGGACACGTCATCCTGGCCTCCCCTTACACTTGGCTCGAGGAGTTTACCCCGAGCGAAAACTGGCTCGCAGGTGCTAGCGTCACCACCTTGAGCCGGATCCAAGAGATTTTGGAGCCTGATCTGGTTCTAGTTACCGCTAAAGATCTGCCATTCCTGATCCGCGAGCACGCCCGAAAGTTTCAATGGAGCGTAGCGCAAGCGAGCCTGTGGAAGAGGAGCTAGGAGCTAGCTACCAGCTATTAGATTCCAGCTCCTCACTTCTGCGGCGTAAGGTTGATCGTCGTCGTCAACTTCGGGTAACCCACAACAGACGCTTCCAGCACGTACGGGCGCCCAAGGACCATATCCCGGGTTGAGATAGTGCCGACAAACTCCGATCGTTCAGCGGGATTCACGATCACATAAGCCGGATTTTGCGTGACCGGCTGGTCATCCGTCCATTGGACGAGTTTCTTCCCATTCGCATCCCGGAGGAGAAAGTCATATTCGCGGCTATCGTTGAATGAGAGCGTCACCGCTTTTTTGGTTCGGTTGATCAGGACAATGCGGGCTTCAAACGATCTGGTATCCGGCAGTTTGATTGCGTCGGGCGTCAATATTACCCGCATTTCTAGTCCGTAAGCCACCGTCCCCGTAATTGGACCGAACGGGTTGCCTTTCTCAACCTTGGCAGCATTCGGAACCGCCCCCGGGCGCTCAGGCTTCGGCCCTACAAATGGGACCCAGCGATAGATCTTCTGGGAAGAGCACGCAGTGAAGGCGAGTAGGAGCAGACTTAACGTCCTAAGGCGGAAATGCATCTGCACCGTTTAGCGAAAGGGCTTCCCGGTTGCAAATTCTATCCTCTATAACAGTGTCGCTCCCAAAGAAGCCAAATACACGAGACCGAATATGATTTGGACGCCGTTTAACTTTAGAACCAGGCTGTTCTGTTTAACGATCTGGCTCGTCCTAGCTGGTACCATGGCCAAGGCTGAACCTCCTAAATTGATATTGCCAACGGAGAACGACGGCCTTTTGACCGGCAATTTCGCCGGGTTCTATCAATATGTTCAGCGTGACTTCGAGGGTCAAATCAGCCAAGCGTGGGAAGGCGGCCAGTACGGTTTCGTCCGAAACCCCAGACGCATCGGATCGCAAGTCATCTACACCCGATTTCACGAGGGGATTGATATCCGACCCCTCCACAGGGATGCTGCCGGCGAGCCACAAGATATCATCCACGCGATTGCCGGCGGAACCGTTGTTTACGCCAATCCAGTCGCAGGAAGCTCGAACTACGGCCGGTATGTGGTCATCGAACACCACCTTGACGGTTTCCCTTACTACAGCCTTTACGCGCATCTGAACAGCATCACTGTCAACATTGGCGACTCAGTAAATCAAGGTTCGCCCATCGCGATCATGGGTCATACGGGGGAAGGGATCGACAGGGAACGGGCCCATGTCCATCTGGAGCTGAACCTGCTTTTAAACTCCCATTTTTCTGAATGGTTCCCCGGACACCATGCTGCGGATATCAACCGCCACGGTATCTACAATGGGATTAATCTGGCAGGTATCGATATCGGCCGGTTTTATCTTGAGCTTCAAAAGAATCCAAACCAGACCGTGGCTGCCTTCGTCCAACAAGGAGAGCCTTGGTACAAAGTCCTGGTCCCGGTATCTCCGCGAATGGATCTGACCGATCGATATTCTTGGCTTTTAGAAGGAGAAACGGATGTCCCTAGCAGTGAGATCAGTTTCGACCGGACAGGCTTGCCGCTTAAGGTCCGCGGCTCCAGCGAACACGTGACCCAGCCGACTTTGACCTGGGTCCATTCTTCGCCTTTCCCTCAGCATCTGCTGACCAAGGGCGTAATCAGGAACCATGGATCAGATTATGTTCTCTCACAGGAAGGAAACCAATACGTCAGCCTGGTTTGCGGGCTGCAGCGGTGACTCACCTGAGGCGCGTCACCGAATAGCAAATAGCAGATAGCAAATAGCAAATTATCGAGCGTTTCGTCGCTCGGTTTCGCGACGCATTTGCTATTTGCTATTTGCTATTTGCTATTCGGAAGCGCGCCTCAGGCGAGCTTCCGCTTGCTCCGAGACCGAATCCCTCCTAAAAATCTCGGGCGCGTGAAAAGGCTAGCTTTGCTCGTAATTTTTGTGTGCTGCTTGCAACCGGCATCGGCGGCGACTCGTCTCGATTCTTCAGTCTCGCAACTGATCGTTGGTATCGCCCCGGACTGGAACTCGATGACCGGCGAAATGCAGCTTCTGCAGAAGAATGGCGATACCTGGACCCAAACCACTCCACCGATCAGAGTTCTCTTTGGTAAGAATGGCCTAGCTTGGGGTCGAGGCGAGATCATCGGTTCAGGAGGAGGCCCAGAAAAGGTCGAGCGAGACAATCGCGCCCCGGCCGGGGTGTTCAAAATTGGGGTCATTTATACCTACGATCACGCCTTACCGTCAGGTGCAGATTATCCATTTCATACGGTGACAGCTGCAGACACCTGGGTCGACGATTTGAATAGCCCTTACTATAACCAGCATGTGGTGATTGATCCCCGCAACCCACCACCCTGGTACAACAAGGCTAAAATGCGATTGGGAGATTTCGCGTATCACTGGCTGATTGAGATCCGACACAATTCTGATCCGCCGGTGCCGGGATTTGGAAGCGCGATCTTCTTTCACATACGACGCGGACCGGCCCGACCTTCAGCGGGTTGCACGACCATGGCCGAATCGGATTTGGTGACACTCGTGAAATGGTTGCGCGCAGCCGGCGAGCCTCATTATGTCTGCCTGCCAAGAGACGAATATCTGGCCCACTGGCAAGCCTGGGGCCTACCAGATCCGAAGGTAACGAGTTTGTTTTGAGAAGAGTGCAGTGCAGATAGCTCCCGCTCTCCAGAACGCCGCTCGTTCTCGTCCTCGAAAGCGGTGGGCAAAGATCGACATGTAACCCCGCTCGGCGCGCGCTTTGGCCTAGCAAAACCACTAGTCACCCGCACCTCTGTTCTTCGTAGAAATCGTTGGGTTATACGGGAGCCTCGCCCCACCAAGCTAGGGGTCATCCCGCAGCCACGTCCGGACCAACTTTTCGGTTGAGGCCACGGCCAGCCCATCAGACGGTTAAAAAGTGTCTTACCTCAGTAGAGAAAACAGCGCCTTGGTTTTGGTTGGTCATGGTTCAACCATAAACCCGGACTCGAGCTTGCCGACGTTTGTTCACGCGAATGAGATTCGAGCCCGCCGCATATTCTCTGAGGTACACTGCGCTTTTTGGAAAGAAGAGCCGAGCCTGCGGGAAGTACTGAGAATGGTGGAAGCACAAGACGTTTACATAGTTCCCAACTTCATCAGTGAAGGTTATTTTACGGCGAAAGTGATCCCACGAGAATTGGAATTGAACGGACCAATCACTATCAAGAACCATCGGACCCTTAAATATTGCGACCCAGTGGGCAACGATCCCCGAATGACAGATCTGTTGCTCCATCGGGCGGCCGAAGTTGCCTGTGATGCGCCGCCTCACGATACCAGCCTCGTCATTGTCGCTCACGGCACAGGCCTGAACGAAAATTCGGCTGTGGCCGCGAAACGCCAGGTCGCAGCGATCCGAGATCGAGGGATCTATCCGGAGGTTGTTGCTGCCTTTATGGAAGAGCCACCCGAGATATCGGACTGGGCGAATCTAACCACTCAGAGTCATGTAGTTGTCGTCCCCTTCTTCATTTCGGACGGTCTGCACAGTTACCAGGATATTCCGGTGTTGCTTGGAATACAGAACGAGAATTCCGCTCCGGCGAGCCAACAAGAAGTTTTTCGGCATAACCCCTACGCACTCCGCAATCGTAAACTTTATTATGCGGGCGCGATCGGGACAGACCCGATGATGGCAGACATCATTCTGGATACCGTCGATCGGTTTGATAAACAGCATGATTGAACAACTGCTTCAGGAACGCTTACGCAGCGGTCCGATCCATCTCGGGGAGCTCGTGGTTAGGGAGGTTGAACCCGGACGTTTTCTGATCCGGCATTGGAAAGATGACGAATCGCAGCGAAAGCTCGCGGTTGGAATCGACGCGACGGCGGCTCTCGAAATCGTCCGGTACGACGAACAAGGAAATTACCGGGCTCTCAAAGGCGCCCCGAGCTTGAGTACCGGATGGGAACTACGCCTCGAGTCGGTTTCTGAGGTCCGGCAAGCGATCGATTATTTCTATCCAGGCGCATTCTCCACCTGGCTCGCATTTAACCGCGGCGAGATTACCCCGGTCGATCTGAGACAAACCCTTACCCGACAAACCGGGATGTACCGGGTCACTCAGAGATTGACCGGGTTACAAGCTGAAGAATTAGCCGGCCGGTTCTGCCAGTCTCATTCAGGCTGTCTTCGGACGATCCTTTGGACAATCGACGGGAAAGCCCCCGAAAAATATCTGCCCCGCTCTAAGTTTGACCCGCAAGCGGATCAAGTCGCGGAACGCCACCAGAAGCACTCGGAAGACGGAAGAGAGGAAGACCCACCGGCTCGATTGAGCTCGCCGAAGTCCTACCATGTTCCATTTCTTTGTGTTGAGGCCTGCAATCTCTTTGTGGCCGAGGCCCGGAAAATCGTCAAGGTTCACTCAAAATGACGCTATACCGGTGCCGCTGGCTCGTCACGATGGACGGTGAGCCGCTTGAGAACGGGGCTTTCGCGGTGGAAAAGAACCGTTTCGTCGATGCCGGACCCGCGTCTCAACTGCTAGAAAAGTACCCCGGCGAATTTGTCAATCTTGGCGAATGCATCGTTCTACCGGGATTGATCAACGCGCATTGCCACCTGGATTACAGCTCGCTTCGCGGCAGCATTTTACCGTCCCGAAATTTCCCTCAGTGGATTAGCCGAATCAACGCGTTGAAACGGTCCCTCAGCGATGACGACTACCTCAAAGCCATGGATCTGGGGTTCGCCGAGCTGCGACGCTCCGGAGTCACCTCAGTCTTCAATATTGTAGCTACTCCTCAGATTCTGCCGCGCTTGGCACCGCCTCGCATCCGAACATGGTTTTTCCTGGAACTAATCGACATAAGACCGCGTCCCTGGATCGATGAAAACGCCTTTGGATCTTGGGTATTTTTTGAGCCGAGCGATTGGCTAGGTGGCTTCGGCCTAAGCCCCCATGCACCTTACACTGCATCGGCTCAGCTCTATTCAGCGGCATTGGCAGTCGCACACAATTTCAAAATGCCGTTCACAACTCACCTCTCAGAATCGGCCTCGGAGTACGAGATGTTTGCCGCGGGGAAAGGCGATCTTTTCGATTTCTTGAGCAAAATGGGCCGGCCTATGTCCGATTGCGGCCGGCTCTCCCCTTTCCGATCGTTGGCGTTGTCCGGCCTCTTGCCAAAGGACGCTTTGCTCGTTCATATGAACGAACTGGATGAGGCAGACCTCAAGATTCTCGACCGGGACGAATGGCGGTCTCTTTCGATCGTTCATTGCCCCAAGAGTAACCGGTTCCTTCATCACCGGCCGTTCCCAATGCAAGCATTGCGAGAACGAAGCATCAACCTTTGTCTCGGAACCGATAGCTTGGCCAGCAACGATTCTTTGAATTTATTTTCGGAAATGCGAATGGCGGCCCGAAATCATGGTTTCGTCAGCCCGAAGGAACTGCTAGAAATGGTTACGGTGAAGCCCGCGCGCGCAATTGGTTTAGAGCATTCATTAGCTCAGATAAGGCCCGGATACTTGGCAGATGCTATCAGCATTCCTTCTCGCGGCGGTTACCGGAGCATTTACGAGGAGATCATTAATTACCGCGACGACGTATTATGGATGATAGTCGACGGAAAACCGGTGCCCTAATCGTCGCGGCTTTGCTGGTCCTCCTGGCGCAAGGCGCGAGATCTCAGGATTTGCCCTTAGCTGCTCAAAGCGCAGCGTTGGTAGATTCGTATTCCGGGGAGTTTCTGTACACTAAGAATCCCGACGCTAAACAGTATCCGGCGAGCTCCACGAAGATTTTAACGGCCCTGATCGTGATCGAGGCCGGTAATCTTGAGCAATTGGTGACGGTGGCTCTGGAAGATACTAAGGTCGAACCTAGCAGCCTTGATCTTAAGCCCGGCCAACAATTCACGCGGCGCCAACTCCTGTTCGGCATGCTGCTAAAAAGCGCCAACGACGTTGCCATGTGCCTGGCAAGAGACAACGCCGGTTCGGTTCCCGCGTTCGCAGAAAAGATGAATTTGCGAGCGGCTGAATTAGGGGCGACCTCCAGCCATTTCGTTAATCCACATGGACTACACGATCCCAACCACTACACGACGGCACATGACCTGGTATTGATCGCTCGCGCAGCAATGCAACAACCGCTATTCCGTCAGATCGTTTCGACTATCTATTACACTTGGAGAACCCCAAACGGCCAAGTTGAAGAGCTGCGTAATCACAATCGTTTGCTTCGGCACTTCGCCGGCTGTAACGGACTGAAAACCGGTTACACGCGGCCCGCTCAGCAAGTGTTAGTGAGCTCAGCCTTACGCGGCGGCCATGAAGTGATCTCAGTAGTTCTTCATACCGATAAACCCGGCATCTGGGTCGATAGCAAAACGCTTTTGACCTACGGACTAATCAAGCTGGGGTGTCCCGCGGACGAAATCGTTGATACCACTGACCGGGTCGATGAACCGGGGAACGCGGACGAGGGGAAGTGATGCGAGTGGGCGTATTGGCGAAACGGCGAAGGGGCGACGCGGCGACAAGTTTGGTGGGGCGAGGCTCCACGAACGGCTAAAAGCGCTGTCCGGAGGGAAGGGTATGGCATGACCATCGATCGGTTAGGATGCACGCCGCCGAGCCGCTCCCGTGACGGGACATGCCCCAAATTCCCCCTCAATAGCGGCGCGCCAAAAACGATGCCACATCCTAGGGTATCTCTGGCGGTGGCTATCGTTGGAACCGCGGTTCGGCAGCGTGCAACCCAACCAAACGCTGGGGTATAACACGCGAAATTCCAGCGAAACCTATTATGCCGTTCGGGAGCCTCGCCCCACCAATTTTCGCCGTTTCGCTCATTTGCCGTATCGCCCATTAGCCGGCACACTCCCTAACTACCTGGGAATCAATACGCTACAGTTCTCCCAGCGATCCCTTGCAGTTTCTGTGCCACTCTCCTACTATTCAGTCACGCTCAATTTATGCCCGGCCCAGGAATGCAACAGATACAAGGGTTAGGACTGCAGCAAGTTCTTGCTCCGCAGCTACAGCAAAGTCTGCAAATTCTGCAGGCGGCCACCCTGGAGCTCAAGAATATCGTTCAACAAGAGCTTCAAACGAACCCAGTCCTGGAAGAAGACCCGAGCGTTCATGAGACGGAGGATCGTTCATCTGATGAAGCTGACTTCCAGGAAGAATTCGAGAAGCTGGCAAAACTGGATGAAGAATGGCGAGATTATATGGCTCAGAATGTCTCTTATTCTGCGCGAAGCCAGGAGGACGAAGAGCGACGCCAGTTTTTCCTCGACTCTCTCGCGAACCAGGAAACGCTCCAGCAACACCTCCTGGAGCAGCTGAACACCGCCGATATCGGCGCGAAGAAGCGAAGAGCGGCTGAACTCCTGATCGGAAATATCGATGATATCGGTTTCTTCTCGGCTCCATTGGACGAGATCGCAAATCTTTCTGGTACGCCGATTGAAGACCTTCAGGAGGCCCTCGAATTGGTGCAAACCTTCCATCCGGTTGGGGTTGGCGCGCGAGACCTAAAAGATTGCCTGCTCATCCAGTTGCGGCGACTCGGTAAAGCGCAGAGCCTCGAATACCAGATCGTCGACCAGTATCTGGACGACCTGGGCCGTAAGCGATATCCGGACATCGCGAGACGCCTTGGGGTAACGGTCGATCAGGTACAAAAAGCCGCCAATTTCATAGCAACTCTTGACCCAAAGCCAGGTCAGATTTTTTCTCCGGAGCCCAATAGCTACGTACTACCGGATGTGGTGGTGGAAAAAGTCGGCGATGAGTACGTGGTCTCGCTCACCGGCGATCAGATCCCGCACCTAAGGATCAATAAAACATATCGGGATCTGATGACGCAAAGCCGTAACGGAGGCGAGGTCAGAGACTACATCCGAGAGAAAATCAGGAGCGGAAAGTTCCTGATAAAGAGCATCCACCAACGGCAACAAACCATACTCAATATCGCAATTGAGATCGTCAAACGGCAACGCGATTTTCTGGATTTTGGAACGGCGTTTCTGAAACCGATGACTATGGTGCAAATTGCGGACGCAGTCGGCGTACACGAGACCACAGTCAGCCGGGCAATCTCGGGCAAGTACATCGCGACGCCGCAAGGGGTTGTAGAAATGAAGTTCTTCTTCACCCCAGGCTATCAAACGAATGACGGCGTCGCTTTAAGTAATACCAGCGTTAAGGAAACCATCGCGGATCTCGTCCGCAATGAGGATAATCGCATGCCGCTGAGCGATAAAGAAATTGTGGAAATCCTATCAGAACGGGGTATCCCAATAGCGCGTCGGACCGTCGCCAAGTACAGGGCCGAGCTAAACATTCTTCCCAGCAATCTGCGAAAACAGTTTTAGGTGCGAATTCTAATCGTTTTTCTATGGCTCGGGGCATTCACCTCTTTAATTGCGAAGGAAGGCCCATTTCGTTTTCCTCAAGACACGTTCTCTTTCTCGAATAATCTGTATTTCGATTATCGGCCGGATCAATCAGGCCACATTACCGCCCATCGCCGGAACCCCGGTAACATCCCCGATTATTCGCGACACTGCTTTGCTTTGGTTCGCTCGATCCTGCAGTTCTATCAGTTCGCGGAGTTCGATCCTAAGCTTCCGAAACTGAACGAAGAAGGCTATCGGCAACGGGTCCACGAATTAATTAAGTATGCGCCGTGGAGCGCCGGTCCGGCCAAGAAAATCGTCTTTCCCGGATACCCAAATCTTAACCGATTCTCCGCAGACTATACCCTGATGTTGCAAAAAAACCTCGGGGGCTGGTGGCCGGGATATTGGCGAGTCGGCAACTGGCGGATTGTATTCCCTGCTCCGCGGTCCGGCCAAGAACATTTTGCGCAATGGTTACGTCAACGGCTTGACGCTGGCGATATCGAAGGCGTCTATATCACGCGGTTTCGACCGATCAACCATTGCTTAGTAGCGTACCGTTATGAGACTCAGGCAAACGGCGATCTCCTATTCTTTGTCTGCGACGTGAACCAGCCCGAAAAAGTGGTGCATTTACGTTATCAGGCATCGGACCGAAGTTTCTATTTCGATCGGAGCTGGTACTACGACGGAGGTTTGGTATCCGCGATGAAGTTGTATGTCTCGCCCCTGATGTAACGCCGGGAGCGCCGCTAGCCCCGGGACTGATGGCACCTAACGGTGTCCAATCGGTCGTGTTGGTAATTGGTATCGGCGGAAGAAGCAGAACGTACCTATTGCGGTTTCCGATGCCGATGTTTTGAGGTTACCGCTTCTTTCAGGTAGAAAAATCGGAAAAAGCAAGATAAAAATATAAAGCCATCTCCCGCAGGCATGTTATTGTAAAGGCGATCGTATCATGTCTTTTTTCTCTTGGTTCAGGTCGAAATCAGATAAATCAGAGCAGGATGAATTGGAGCTGAAGGGCTCGGATGAATCTCCAGAAGCGCATGGTGGCGCCGAAGTTCCTCCATTTCAATCTGCGCGCGTACCGCCGCCCCGTCTCCGGGAAACAGTCCCTGGAAGTCGCTTGAAATCGACATCGCCAGCCGAGTCTAGCGCTGCACCCAAAGAAGGGTTCCGCCGCCCAGTACGGGCAACCGTGGATGTACCATTGCAAGTCCTGCTGTTGCAACTACCGCCGGAAGTAACCAAATCTAATATCGATATTGACCCAAAACGTCGGGTGCAGATTCCTCGGAAATCGCTGGAAATCGATGAAGCGCACCAGACCGCTAAGGTTACTTTCGCTACCCTTTTTGGGTCGTGCCCAGAAATCTTCTCGGTGCCAATTGCTCCCCTGGATCAACGCACTCTAGAGTTTAATCTCCCGGCTTGGGAAAAGTCACGGTTAGCGGACCCAGGTGAACAGACGACGAGCCCAACCGCGACAGCACATGGCGAATCGACAGCAGTTACTCCAACGGAAACTCGAGAGCCAGGTACCGTTCCCGATCGGTTGACGCCCTTACCGGCAGGACAATTGGTGAGCGAAACCCAACCGGGTCCCGGCCCCGAGAAGCCAGATGAAACGACTTTGGGCGGAGCGGCCCGAAACGGCTCTGAAGTTCCGAAAACCGTGCGCGTGGCACTCGGACCAATCATCAAAAGTCTTCCACCTGAGCTGCAACCCTCGGACCCCAATGCCCTGGCCAATAAGCCCGGCGCGGCCATTGAACTTCCATTGGAGTTAATTAATTCTCAGCTGGCAAACGGAAGAGTAACGATCCCTTTTTCGACTTTGCTAAAGTCCTTACCGGAAGACGTAAGAAGCCATTTTCCGCAAGCCGATACGGCTGCAGAGGTTGCCGTTCCGGTGAAAGAAATCTTGCAAGATTATCCGCAGGATCTGCTACGTCCGCGAGCAGATCAAGAACCGGAAGAAGTTTTGCCAGCAATCTCGACTCCTTTTACCGGTCCAGCCAAAGAAGATACCGAGCGTCTTGCCCACGCTCCGGAAGCGGCTGAATCCGAGAAGGTGGCCACCGACAGTCATCAATTGGAGCTGATCGAACACCCGACAACACCGAGCGAATTGCCACAACCTGCGTCGCAGGAAGCTCCTGTCGCCGAGGAAAAGCAAGAAGCTCCGGAAAAAACAGTCTCAGAGCAAAAACTAACCGCTGAACCGAAACCTGCGCCTAATTTTTCGGCACTGCAGTCTCTATTTTTAACGGATGAAGCATTGGATTTGAACAAGGTTGTTCAAAAAATCGGTGAGCTTCCGGGGATAAACTCTGCCCTCTTTTTTGGGGCAGATGGCAGCCTCGAAGGCGAACCCGAAAAGCTCGGGCTTACTCAATCATCGGTGCAATTGCTTTCCAGCCTCACCCAGGAGGTTGGGCAGCGTGTCGAGAATTTGGGCTTTGGCCAGATCGAAACCGTTACGCTCGGTTGGAAGCGAGAACTGGTCAGCGTTTTCGCCCGCGGTGAATCCGGTTTCGTCGTGCGTCACGAAAAGAGGCCCTTCAAGCCAGGGGTGCGTGAGAAGATCTGTCTGGTTCTCAGCCATATCTGCGGTTAGCAAGAACCAAGGAAGTTTGGCGAATGCCGATCATAAATTACGCGAGCAAAGAGATTCAGTTCAAGATCGTCTATTACGGACCGGCGCTGAGTGGCAAAACCACTACCATTGCCTATATCCATTCGAGGTTGCCTGCTGCGTTTCGAGGGGATTTGGTATCCTTAGCCACCGCAGCTGACCGCACTCTCTTTTTTGATTTCTTGCCGGTTGACGCAGTTATCCTGCAAGGCTTCAAAACCAAGTTCCAGCTCTACACCGTCCCGGGACAGGTAGTTTATAACACGACCCGGCAGTTAGTGTTACGCAGCGTAGACGGCATCGTATTTGTGGCCGATTCGCACTGGGACAAGATCCATGAAGACGTGGAAAGTTTTCGTAATCTTGAGGAAAACCTTCGCAAACAGCATCTCTCGTTGGACGAGATTCCGTATGTTCTGCAGTACAATAAACGTGACTTGCCGGATGCAGCGCCGGTGTCGTATTTGGAATTTTTGCTGAACAACCGGCGGCGGCGCGCACGAAGCTACGAAGCGGTAGCGACCAAAGGGCGCAGCGTGTTCGCTGCATTAGACGCCGTGACTCAAAGCGTCTTGAACAAGTTCATCCAGGAAAATCACCTTCTCCGACCCGCGCCGCCTAGGGAACGCGCTACGGCGGGGACGGCGTGAGTGAGATGCCAAGCTGTTTTGGGATGGACCAGGTTAATCAGTAATCAGTAGGTCAGTAATCAGATCAAAAAAACCGGCCGTAATGGCCTTGAGGACGCCAGGCAGCACCGGGATCGACCAAGACCACCGCAGCTTTTTATCCCAAGGCGGGAATTTGTCCCCGACCAACGACCACTGATTACTGATTACTGATTACTGATTACTTTGATCCGCCTCCTGCCGCTCGTCACGCGAGCAGTTGCGCTTGCCGCTACCCTTCGATATATGTCCGAGATGATCGACTACATGCAAAAGGGTGGGCCACTGATGTGGCTTATCCTTCTGTGTAGCGCCGTCACGGTGGCGGTCTTCATCGAACGCCTGCTTTACTTTCACCGAGCCAATATCAATCTGGGCGAACTTCTTCAGGGATTGGCAAATCTGGTTCGAAACCGCAATCTGACCGAGGCCCGGATTGAATGTCAGACCACCTCCGTCCCCGTTACGCGGGTGATCCACGCCGCGTTATCTCGCCCTCATCTGTCGCGCTCTGAACTACGCGAGATTGTCGAAGAAGCAGCTCAGATCGAAATGCCCCGTCTAGAACGCAACCTCGATCTTCTCGTTGGGATCGCTTACATCTCCCCTTTAATCGGGCTTCTCGGCACCGTCACCGGTTTGATCCAAGCCTTCGTTCAGCTCTCGGCCAGCAACGGCTATGCAACCTTGGCCGATGTTTCCGGCGGGGTTTACCAGAGCCTCCTCACGACGGCAGCCAGCTTAGCGGTCGCGATTCCAACGATCTTGGCCTACTGTTTCCTTTCCTCCAGGCTCAACGCACTGATGCACGAAATGGAAAGAGCAGGGATCGAGATCGTCAATATCCTGACCGATAGGGAGACACCCGCGTCCATCATTGAGTTCGATCCGTCGTCTCAAGCAGCCAGTGAAAAGAGATGAAGTTGGAAAGAGCGGTCCGGCTCAATCCTTATCTTCTGTTCATCGTCCCTCTGGTAGAAGTCGTTTGTTTGCTGCTGCTACTATTTGTCGTTAGCTCGACCTTTCTGGTCCATCCCGGGATCAGCGTAAACCTGCCATTCTCGAAATTCACTCTAGGAACCGTTGGACACTCCGTGATCGTCACCGTAACCGCCGGCCCATTCCCACGGATTTACTACCGGGATCAAGCCGTGACCTTGGACGAGTTGCGGTCAGCATTCGAAAAGGACCCGGTAACCGATAAGTCAATCATCATAAGGGCGGATCGGGACGCGCCCCAAGGCTCTGTCGTTCAAGTTATGAATCTCTGTCTGGACCGGGGCTACTCGGTGATACTGGCAACTTCACCAAAATCACCGTGAAGCCGGCGGCGCGCTCTCTGCAGAATTCCATTTTCGATTGGGACCGCCCCCGATGGAATGGCCGTCTCCTGTGGCTAATTGTGTTTTCGCTGGGGCTACACTTTGCCGGGCTTTACGTTTTCCATGTGGTTTACCCGTCAACCACTTCCCTACCTCCGCCGACAGCTCAAGTCTCTGTATTGAATCCACAGAACCCGCAGGACCGTCGGTTGCTAGAGTGGGTAGACCTGAACGATCCGTCCGCTATTAGTGCTCCCAAGGTGGACGAGAGTCTCGTGGCAAAATTGGTTCCGGGTTATCGCCCGACTTTCAGCGACGAAACCCCCGACATCCGCAAAAGTCAGGCCAGCGCCTCCGCCCAAGAAGCTGCTACCCCTTCCCTTTTTACTCCCGACAATCTTTTCCCGACAAAAGTCCGTCCTGCTCCTGCTGAACCGAAGACCAGCTTCGTGAGCCACCTTGAATTCGGACCAGCCTTAGAGAGGCGGCAACCGGCCATCCCGGAGCGGCTGCCGGCGAGCCAGCGCCCTTGGGAGCCGACCATGCTCTTTGCCGGAATCAGCAAGGAAGGCGAAGTAAAATATCTCTTTTTGTTACGAAGTTCGGGAAATGACCAGTTGGATCGTCTTGCCGAAGAGGCCGTTAAACGCCTTACATTTCAGCCGGCCAGGGCCGAGGCCTGGGATACAGTCTCATTTCATTGGGGAACCGTGACGCGGTAGGAGGCCATCGTGCTTCGTACTTCGTCCTCGTTCTCGTCCTCGATAGGATTTCTGATGCTGTCGTTGCGATGCTTGGATGATGACCATTCATCGTGATATTCCCAATCCGACACCCAGCCGGGAGGGGAGTTGCAATTGGTATACCTGTACCGCTGACAATCTACCCATAGCGTGGCGCCTTTCGCCCAAAGCACATCCCAGCCGCGGCTCCCTCGACCGCCCGGAAGGCCATGAGACGCGCAATCTCGACTGACGTGGCCCAGTCCTCGGGGCGTCACACCTGTGGCACATGAAAAACCTTGCGCTCAGTTCTTGGTCGGGCAAACGCCAAACTGACAGCACTCCGAATGCAACGCCCCTCCGCAGCACGGCGGGGCACGCCTGACCAGAGAGACCATCGTCTCATCTGTTGACTCCCTCACCGCTCCACGGAAGGATGTTAAGATCAGTCGCTGCCGTCCATGATTCGTATCGAACTTCCCTCCCTCATCTTCATCTATCTTTATCTGTCTGTGATCGTGATAGGCGGCCTCTGGTTCCTGGACGGCTGGCGGAGTCAAAAACGTAAAAAACAAGCCTTGCGTTACGCGGTTCGCTGCACGATTTGTGCCTCTATTTTCGAGGATAAGACCAACGTGCCGCTACCTCGTTGTCCACGATGCGGCAGTTTGAATGAGAGAAGAAACTTTGGAGGACTTTGATCAAATGTCGATGTTCATCGGCCGAAATCGGAAGGCCCGCGTCACCTACGGTTTCGATGAAATTGCGCTGGTGCCGGGACAAGTGACGATCAACCCGAATGAGGTGGATATCACTTTCGAAATCCCTACTCGGACCGGTAACCCCTTGAAGCTAGGCATTCCTATTCTGGCTAGCGCCATGGATGGCGTCGTTGACGTCCGCTTCGCCGTCGAGATGGGTAAATTGGGAGGCTTAGCGGTCCTCAACCTTGAAGGAGTACAGACGCGTTACAAGAACCCCGAAGAAGTACTCCTCAAAGTATTGGACGCCGAGAAGGATCACGTGACCGCGCTGCTGCAAAAGATTTACCAGGAACCGGTCCAAGAAGACCTGATCGCCGCGCGGATAAAACAGACGAAGGATGGCGGAGTGCTGGCGGCGGTTAGCTCAATACCTCAAAAAGCGGAGCGGTACGGGCAAATTGCCCAAGAAGCCGGCGCCGATGTTTTTGTCGTCCAGAGTACGGTGTCGACCGTACGACACATCTCCACAGAGTATCGGTCGCTAGACTTGGCCAAATTGTGCAAAGATCTGCGTTGTCCGGTAATCGTCGGAAATACCGTTGGCTTCGAAGTCACCCTTGAAATCATGGAATGCGGGGTGGCTGGGGTGCTCGTTGGTGTGGGACCGGGCGCAGCCTGCACTTCGCGGGGTGTATTAGGCCTGGGCGTTCCCCAGGTCACCGCAACCGTGGATTGCGCGGCGGCCCGTGACTACTATTTGAAGAGAAGCGGCCGGTACGTGCCCATCATAACCGACGGTGGCATGAGCAAAGGAGGCGACGTCTGCAAAGCCCTGGCTTGCGGTGCAGACGCGGTGATGATCGGAAGCGCGTTTGCCAAGGCAATCGAAGCCCCGGGTAAAGGCTACCATTGGGGCATGGCTACACCTCACGCTAACCTACCCCGAGGCACACGCATTCGGGTGGGAACAACCGGTCCTTTACGGCAAATACTGTTCGGGCCGGCCGAAGTTGACGATGGGAGCCAAAATCTAGTGGGTGCTATTACGACTTGCATGGGTAACGTCGGGGCTGCGAACCTCAGGGAGTTTCAAGAAACCGAGGTCATCATCGCGCCGTCCATCCGCACAGAGGGAAAATTGTTTCAGCAGGCGCAAATGGTCGGAATGGGATCTCGAAATTCCTAAGAATTCAGTTGCCTAATTCCGCAGAGCAAAATACCCCGTTACTCAGTAAGCGATGAGCGATCGACGTGTTGTAGTCAC
>JAFAIO010000036.1 GCA_019236675.1 Verrucomicrobiota bacterium | reverse complement strand
TCTGGTAGTGGGAAATCAACCTTAATGAATATGCTGGGCTGTCTCGATACTCCCAGCTCCGGCCGATACGAGTTTAACGGCAAGGACGTTGCCAGCATGGAGGACGACGAATTAGCCGAGATCCGGAACCGGGAGATCGGGTTTGTTTTCCAGACGTTCAATCTCTTACCTAGGTCGACCAGTCTGCAAAACGTTGAATTGCCGTTGGTCTACGCAGGAGTTGGCGCGGAGGAACGCCAGCGAAGAGCAGAAGAAGCTTTGATGTCGGTAGGTCTGGCGGAGCGGATGCACCACAAACCGAACGAACTGTCTGGCGGCCAGCGGCAGCGAGTAGCCATCGCTCGAGCCGTGGTGAATCAGCCATCAATTATTCTCGCCGATGAGCCTACCGGCAATCTTGATTCGTGGACTGGGCAAGAGATCATGGGGCTTTTCGCCAAGCTGCACGAGCTCGGTAACACGGTTGTAGTTGTGACTCACGAAGAAGAGGTCGCCGAACATGCCCGCCGAGTGATTCGCCTGCGGGACGGCTTTGTCGAGAGTGACGAGTTCAGATAACTCGAAAACGGCAAACCATTCTTGAGCTATGCGGGCTTGGATGGAGTTGGCAGAAAGCGCGAGGATCGCCGGAGAACAACTCCGCGCGAACCGTACCCGTTCATTTTTGACCGGCCTGGGCGTCATTATCGGAATTATCGCCGTTACCTT
Organism: Verrucomicrobiota bacterium; assembly: GCA_019236675.1. Classification (GTDB taxonomy): domain Bacteria; phylum Verrucomicrobiota; class Verrucomicrobiia; order Chthoniobacterales; family JAFAMB01; genus JAFAVN01. The sequence continues at coordinate 5,705 of JAFAIO010000036.1, read as the reverse complement.
GATGGGGATCGCCATTAAAGGCATCGATACCGGTTTCGATCGCAGCATGAATATGCTGGGAGAAGATGTTCTCTACGTTGAGCAATATCCTTGGACCGCAATCGATGACTTTTGGCTGTACAAAAATCGCCCGGATATCAGGCCGTCAATGGCTGATAACTTGAACCAGATTATAGCGGACACTCCAAATTCGCTGCTCGAGCTCGCGGTGGCTGCGCCCAGTCTGTTGACGACGGTCACCTATGAGAAACGCCAGCTTAGCAATGTCTATCTGATGGGGACGACCGATGCTTATGCCACGATCACCCCGGTCAATTGTCATGAAGGCCGGTTCTTGGACGAGATCGAGAGCCGCGGCGGCCGCAACGTTTGCGTTGTCGGACTCGACGTCGCTCAAGGTTTGTTTGGGGGCGAGGATCCGCTCGGAAAGAAAGTCCGGATCGGCGAACAAAAATATGAGGTGATCGGAGTCTTCGAAAAACAAGGCTCATTTCTCGGCCTGTTTAGCTTCGATTCTCAAGTGGTCATTCCGCTCGCCGCTTATGACAAGTATTTCAAGACCGGTGCTGAGAACGCGTCCATCCGGGTGAAGGTCAAAGACAAGACAAGGATGCAGGAAGCGCGAGAAGAATTGCGTAGCGATGTTCGACGCATTCGGGGGATACTACCCGAGAGGGAAGATAACTTCACGATTAACGAGCAACAAGCGTTCCGCTCGACACTTGGTCCCGTTAAAGCCGGGCTCGCCATTGCAGGTCTTTTCATTACCGGCCTGGCCCTATTCGTCGGCGCCATCGGTATCATGAACATTACCTTTGTTAGTGTGAAGGAGCGAACGCGTGAGATCGGCACCCGCAAAGCTCTAGGGGCACGCCGGCGAACAATTCTCTTGCAGTTTCTGATCGAGGCAGTGTCGGTTTGTTTATTAGCAGGGATAATCGGTCTGGTGTTAGCGTTCCTGCTCTTTTGTTTAGTGATGCTCGCGTTCCCGTCGTTTCCCATCTCGTTTTCACCCGGACTGGTAATCGTTGCCCTCTCAATTTCTGTGATCACGGGTGTGGTCTCGGGCTTCGCACCCGCTTGGCAAGCCTCCCGGCTGAGTCCTGTCGAGGCCCTGAGGTATGAGTGAGGCCGCATGAGACTACAACGTAATCACATAAATCCTGTAGGTCGCAGGGGTCGGATTCGTTTGGTGACTCGGAGTGTTGTTCGCACTGACAACGCCGAACGGCTAACCGCGAACGATAGAACCACACCCAATGTTCGATCGAGGACGACGAGGACGAGGACGACTCCTAACTGCAAACCGCCAACCCCTAACTGCTAACTGCTCAATGCTAACCGTAGAAATCATCCGGATGGCTTGGCGATCACTGGGCGCGAATAAGTTGCGATCGGCGCTGACGATTTCCGGAATCACAGTCGGCATTTTCTCGGTGATTAGCGTCATGACCACGATTTCGGCGCTGCAGAGTTCGATCGAGACAGGGCTCAGTTTTCTGGGTGCCGATATTTTCCAGTTCGCCAAGTATCCCAATTCAATCAATGCCTTTGGGGACGAACGTTTCAAAAATCGCCGCAATATCGACTATGAAACTTATCTCCGATTTATCCGGCTCATCGGCGACCAGGTAGAACTCGTCGCGCCAAAGGTCTTCGATCAGAATGTGCAGGCGGTCTTCGAAAATCGTAAGACGAATCCTAACCTCGACATTTGTGGTACTAACCAGGGGTTTATTGTTTCGAACAACTTCACGATCGCCAGCGGCAGAAATCTTTCGGCTAACGACGTGGAACTGGCTCGCAGCGTTTGCGTGATTGGCAAAGCGGTGATCGATCGATTGTTTCCGGAGGGTGGCGCCGTCGGGAAAACGATCCGCCTGGATGGGAGAAGTTACGAAGTAGTGGGGACGTTTGGACCCAAAGGCGAAGCATTCGGTGCGAACGAGGACAAAACCGTGATCATCCCCATTACCAAGTTTTTCGAGAACTACGGCTCAAAGAACCGGACCGTGAATATCGCGGTCCAGGCTCGGAACCAGATTGTTTATGAAAAGACGATGGGCTATGCGATTGGCGCTTTCCGTAAGGCGCGGGAGCTCAAGCCGGAAGATCCCAACGACTTCGAGGTCTACAGCAACGATTCTTTGGCCGGAGCCTTCCGGAACATTGCCGGCATGGTGCGAATTGGCGCTTTTGTGATCAGTACAATCGCTCTGATCGCTGCCGGGATCGGTATCATGAACATCATGTTAGTCAGTGTGACCGAGCGAACCAAAGAGATTGGGGTTCGCAAATCGCTTGGGGCGCGACAACGCGATATCCGGCTGCAATTCCTGCTCGAGGCTCTGTTTCTCTCGCTCCTCGGCGCCATCAGCGGAATTGTTCTTGGGGTAGCAGCTGGCAACGGCTTCGCAGCCTTTGTCCAAGCACAATTGGTCTTTCCCTGGGGTTGGTCCATAGCCGGCGTCCTGGTCTGTTCAGCCATCGGTATCATTTTCGGCCTGTACCCGGCGCATAAAGCGGCGTCCTTGGATCCAATCGAAGCGCTAAGGTACGAGTGATTTGGTAGGGCGAGGCTCCAAAACGTGGCGGAACCGCTGGCGTGGTAGTAATGCGGCGCGGTTCCACCCAAACGTGCAGCAGCATGGCCGAGCCGGAGGTGGCGCGGTCCTACGGCTCGGCCTCGCTGTTACACGTTCAGAAGATCCAAACCAACCAGCTAATTCGTTCGGGTTGGTCACGTTTTGGAGCCTCGCCCCACCATTTTTGTCACAACGACCCCAATATGGGCCGCAGATCCACAATCGGTTCGTTCTTGCGAATTCGATTGCCGCGTTCTGCCAACAGTCGAGCTTGAATTGGCGTCAAATTCTTAAGATCGAGCATCTTCTTTGCCACCGTGTAGATCAGTACTTCACGAAGCTGGAGGAAGAGGGGTAATGCCTCTATCTCGGTCCGCGAAAGCGCATGTTCTTCCCTGTACCCAAGCAATAGAGCGCGCAGAAATCTTTCTGAAAATTGGGCCGGGTTGGGTTGATCGAGATGGCGCCATAAAGCTGCATAGAGCGCAATCGCGATATCGGAGATGTAGTGGCCATACTCGCAGTTATCGAAGTCGAACAGCAACAGCTCACCCTTCGCCCAAAACAGATTCTCCTGGTATACATCGGCATGGATCAACCCGTATTGAAACTCGGATAACGGCAGATCTTTTACACTTTGGACTACCCGTTCCCCGCTGATCCGGATATCTCGATCGGTGCTCGGAATGTATGCCTCCAGATTCGGAAAATCTGATTCGTGCCAGGTGTTGCGCCGGTTCCTCGGAACATACTTTAGCGATAAACGATGCAGCTTCCCGAGCAGAGTGCCCCAGCGGCGAAAGAGAGTCTCGTTCCAAAGACTGTCTCCGATGGGTTCTCCGATCAGTTTTTCGTAACTCACGACGCTGAAGTAGCTATCGCCCGCGGGGACGCGTTCTACCCACGAAGAATTCACGGAGGCGTGAACGCTGGGACACGCACCCCTTTACTGACGAGGAAGAGTACCCAATCAACCTCCGCTTCCAGTTGATCGCTGGTACGATGAGACGAATGGGTGACTTTGAGGATGCAAGAGCCAGCCAGAGTCTCCGCATCGAAAGTAAATGCATGCCAATTAGCAACCGGTCGGGCAGTTTTGACTCTGAACCTCGAGAAACATTCGTCGCGGATCTCCGAGGAGAAGAGACTATGGACCGCCGGTGACATGGCAGCAGCATGAATTTCCGTGCGTGCGCGACAAGGCAAATCATTGCGGGCGAGGAGATTTATTACAAATCTGCAATTTACGTCACAAAAAAGTCACGTTCTCGGGCTTAGACTTGGCTCTGGTTTGCACTGATTAATGCTGCATAAGTCGCCGTCATTCACCTGTTAGAACGTAGGTGGTTTTGATCGATGTGCGGGTATTGGAATCGTCTGCTTTTCTCGGGAGGACGTCAGCGGCAAAGATGCATCATTATGAAATTATACTTACTCAGTTGGGCAAGGATGGCCCACTTCACTTGCCTCGCACTTGCGTTGGGCGGTTTCGGTCAGACGGTTCAGGCGGGCCCGACCTCGACCAGTCCAGATTATTCGGTGGCGGTATTTGCTAACGCGCCGAAAGGGCTTAGCAGTCCGGACTCTATCACCAGGTTCCAGGGAACAATCTGGGTTGGATATCAAAACAAAACCCAACCGACCGGGACCGGCGGTGACAGCGACATCGTACAGTTCGATCCAACCGGCAAAGTGCTGAAAACCTACAAGGTCAAGGGTAGGAACGACGGCCTCAAATATAACCCGTTCGATGGCAAGATTTACGCGCTTCAAAATGAAGACCTTAACCCTTACTTGACCTTGATCGATCCGGTGACGGGGACGGTGACGAACTATGCGTATGCTACGCCCCCGGCGCACGGTGGTGGCTACGATGATATCGTCTTCCTTAACGGCCAGATTTTCATTAGCGCATCCAACCCTAACCTGACGCCTCCTTCTAAGAACTATCCGTTCGGACAAAATATCTATCCTTCGATCATTAAAGTGACGCTGGTTGGTAACCAGATTGACTCCAGCCCGGTGCTGATCGGCAACGCTACTTTAATCGATGTTACCACCGGTAAATCCGTAGTCGCCGCACAATCGGATCCGGACTCGCTCAAGGTTGATCCGTCAGGCAACCTCGTGCTTGATAGCCAGCAAGACGGTGACTTGATCTTTCTGAATGGCCCGGGCTTCCCGAATCAAGTTGGATATCGGCTCCATCTCTCCAGCAGCAGCACTACCCAGGTAACAGTGGATGATACGGTCTTCCCGACGCAGGCGGCTGGCACTATCTACGTTGCGGATACTCCGGCGGACATTGTGTACGCTATCACGAGCAGCGTTTTTCCTCCGAATTCTGCTTTCACCTCTGCTTCCGATTCCAACAACTACGAGGGCAGAATCGACCTGCAGACCGGAAAAATCACCCCGATCATAACCGGACTGCAAGGCCCGCACGGAGCGCTATTTGTCTCCGCCTTACCCGAAGTGCGTTTAGACCAAGTAGGCTCGTCCGGCAGCCTCACAGGGATATTCCGCGTATCGCGCACCGGGGATGTCTCTCAGGCGTTGCAGGTCTTTTTGAACGTCAACGACAATTCAAAAGCCGATCCGTCATCCTCTAATACCCAGACGTCGGTCACGATTCCCGTCGGAGCTTCGTCTGCCACGGTCGCAGTGGCGCTCGACTCAAAGAGTGATTTCAAAGATGACGGCTCTAAACAGAGCGTCGTTGTGAGCATTCAGCCTGACCCGAACTACCAGGTCCAGCCGGTCAACGTGCAAACTGGGGTCCAGGTTTTATCGCTGCCTTTGCCCAAATAATTTTTGGCAAGCAGATTTGTAAATCGAACGTCCGGCAATTGAAGCGATTGCCGGACGTTTCGTTTTTTTGGCAAGCAGCCCCTTCGAGGTAACCCATCATACCGCAGCCTACGGAGCGGATCTTCGCTCCGAACATTCCAGGCAATTACACGGCAGTGGGATGCCTGGCTACGCTCAATTGGTCCCTACGGGACAATATGCCAGCCCCGTATCACCCACACGCCGAACGCCAAACCCCACACGCCGAACGCCAAACCCCACACGCCCACACGCCCATTCGCCCATTCGCCCATTCGCCCATTCGCCCAC